>JAVHOF010000001.1:0-1278 GCA_036169915.1 Candidatus Pacearchaeota archaeon
TATATGATATAGGCTGTGGAACCAATGAAAGTGGATTTAGTGCATTATATAAATGTTCTCGTAAATATGATGGAAGTTATTACGGGCAAGGATATGCCTCTGAATTTTGGAGTAGCACAGGATACGGTTTTAAAAATGCATTTAGTTTCCATTTAATGTTTAATTCAAATGAAATTTATATTTTTGATTTAGACAAGAAAAATGGCTTCAGTGTAAGAGTAGTAAAGGATTAATGGCAATAGCTATGGAAATTAAGGAAGAAACTTTAGATGCAATACTTGCAAAGTTAAATGACTTAAAATGTCTCATATATTATTCAAAAGATAATGAAGACTTTGATAAAATATTAGAAACCGTTTTGAGTTTAGAAATTGAAGTTAAAAAGAGAAGACTTAAAATTAATAACGAGCTAACATGGAAAAGACGTTAAATATAAAGACAGTTAAAATAGGTACTCAAGTTTGGAGTACTGAAAACTTAGATGTAGATCATTATAGAAACGGTGATATAATACCAGAAGTACAAGATCCAGACGAATGGTCAAAGCTAACAACTGGTGCTTGGTGCTATTATTATAACCAATCTATAAATGGTAAGAAGTATGGCAAGCTATATAATTGGTATGCTGTAAATGATGAGAGAGGATTAGCTCCGAAGGGCTGGCATATCCCAACAAAAGAAGAATTTGAGACATTACGGGGCACAGTAAATAATGATGGTAACTCTATGAAGGCGGTAGGAGAAGGAACGGGAGACGGTATCGGAACTAACAAAAGTGGTTTTTCTGCTCTGTTGTCTGGCTCTCGTGACCACGATGGAGACTTCGATAATTTAGATGACTACGCTGTCTATTGGAGCTCTACTGCGTGCGATGAAACGTATGCCTACGGTTTGAGCCTGAACTATTACGATAGCAATCCCTTATTTTACAATTACAGTAAGGAGAGTGGTTTCAGCGTCAGAATAATAAAAGATAAAGGAACTAATAATGGAAACAATTAAAATAGGAACTCAAGTTTGGAGTACTGAAAACTTGGATGTAGACCATTATAGAAATGGTGATATAATACCAGAAGTACAAGATCCAGAAGAATGGTTAAAGCTAACAACAGGAGCTTGGTGCTATTATGATAACGATGAGAGTAATGGAAAGAAATATGGTAAGCTTTATAATTGGTATGCCGTGAATGATCCGAGAGGCTTAGCTCCGAAGGGCTGGCATATCCCAACACACGAAGAATTTGAGACATTAAGATCCACAGCAAATAATGATGGTAA
>JAVHOF010000002.1:0-23952 GCA_036169915.1 Candidatus Pacearchaeota archaeon
CAAATTCTATTGCCTTCTTATTCATAATCCCTTTTTGTTTTTTCATTTTCTTTTTATAAAATAACTTCTGAATTTATTTTTTCTCTAAACTATCTTACCCCTTCAAATTCTTATGTGAACTGTTGATAACATTATAAATATAAGTTTTTTATTCATTAGAAATTGTAACAAGTTTTTCATTAAATCCTTTTTTAATTTTAAAATTTATTTCACTATTATCTGTTTTAATGCAATTGGGATTTTTATCTTTTATAATATCTTGAGTATCAAGGTGAGCTATATTTTTATAAGCTATTTTGCATGATTTTTCCCTTGGATAAAAAAACAAATTTGCTTTTTGTCCTTTGTATACTCCAATATTCATGCTAATATCTCCTTCATACTCTCCTTTTAGGGGTTTTGATAAATCTGCAAAGCAAATATATTCTATCCCTGTTGGAAGAGAGCCTTTAAAGGAAATAGTATTGCTTTGGCTATTCCAAGTTTTGTCAATTTCTGTCTGAAGTTCATCTAAAAACATACCAACTTTAGCGCAATCTTGAATATTTAAAAAATATCTTATAACAATAAATGCAATAGCAACAAAAAATATAATTAATAATATGGAAAATATTGTCCCAAATGACATTTCTATTGCACCTTGAGCCTTTTTTAATTTTATCATATCATTTACCTCTTTCTAACCATAAACAGCACAACTACAAGCACTATTAAAACAACTGCAATTAAAACTAAGATTATAAGGTTTCTATTTTCTGAAATTTTATTAATAATATTCACAGAGTTTGAACTTGAGCTTTCATTTTCACATTTTTCTTCCCAAGTTCTAAGGCATTTTTGCTTTTCTTCGCACCAGCTGTAACCTGCTGAACCAATGCACCCATGCTCATCCTTATCTCCACCAACAATATTTTTATATGAATTATTAATAGGACAATCATAATCAAATTCACAATCTTCTTTATTATCTTTACATTTTCCATTAATACATATCTGATTTGATGGTGATTTACCTGAGTTTGTATAATCTTTAGCAAACATACTTACATCAACCCTCCCAATAGAAGTTTTATTTTCATCATAAAATCTTATTTCTCGAGCATTTTCATGATATGGAACATAAAGCTCAAAAGAGACATTTTCTAATTCTACAATCTTTCCATTACTAATTTTTCCATCTTTATCACCATAATCATAGGCTATTTTTTTAGGTATAAAAAAATTATTATTTTCAATTAAATTTCCATTAAAATCAACAATCTCCAATAAATTATCTCCAACATTATTCAGATTATCCTGTGAAATCTCAATATTAATGCTTTTGATGTCTAATTTGTTATTTTCATAATTCATATTTAATCTATAGTAAACAGGAGAATATGAAGCACTAGCTAATTCAATCATAATTAAAACTAAACTAAATGCAATTATTTCACTTCTTTTTTTATTCATATTTATTATCTCCTAGCATCATTAATATATTTTTGTATTGAAGCATCATCTGTTGCTAAACCTGCATTTGCAAAATGATAATTAAAAGTTCCTCTGTCAATAATATTATATTTTAGCATAGTAGCCATTTTACCTCTATAGTATTTTCCATTAGTTCCTGTTAAGTATTGGGCAGTATAAGCAGGGCTTTTATAAATAAATTCTCCTCCATATTCAGCAACATCTTCATCTTCATTAGTTCTTCCATAACCTGAAGTAAATGCAACACTTCCTCCTCCAACAGATTCCCATGCACTTTGAAATCCATTCATACCTAATGCAATTGCATGTGTTGCTTCATGTCTAAGAGTATTAGGGTCAAGATTATCAGCTTGAACTTTTATTCCTCCAGGCCCCCCCCATGCTATTGCACCTCCACCAGCATTAGCAACAATATCTATTTCCTGCAGATATTTTTTATTTTGGGTTGTCAAGCTGTTTGAAAAATCAATCAGCATTCTGTATTTTTCAGGAGTCATTTTGCTCACAGCATAACTATCCATTGATAATTTTAATCCAGTATATTTTTCAAAACCTGCTTTTGTGTATTGAATATAATTATAACTTACTTTATTTGAAACTCCTCTTGTAAGCAAAGGATAATTTTTATCATATGCATTTCCAGCAATCCAAATAGGATTAGGCCCAACACCAATCTCTCCTTTATTGCTTATAACAAACCTGTTTGGTAATTCCTGCTGTTTTCCTGCAACAGAAATTTTACTTATGCTAACAGGAACTTCTTCTCCTTTTTCATTTAGTTTATATGCACTAATATCAACAGGAACAACTCCTTTTCCAGCAGAGTCCTTAAACTCTTCAATAAAAACCCCATTTATTTTTTTATAAAAATTACCATCTTTTAAAAAAGTTCCAACAGCAGCATTATCTTCATTTACAGCAACACTGCCTACTATTTTCATTTCAGGTATAAACCCCTTTGAACTTCTATCCTTATCACTAATCATAGCATAGGAAGTTTTTCCATCACCTAAAACTTTAAATGCAAAATGGTCTCCAGGTTCCATAATAATCCCATAGGGATTATTAGCAGTGAACATAACAGCAGGGCTGTCATCATTAGTATTTGTTCCTATAACAATTGTTTTTTCATTTTTATTCATTGAGATATAAGCTCCTTTAAAATCTTTTGAAGCTTTTCCATTAAAATCAAGATAAGTTCTTATTCCATCACTATTTCTTCTTGCAATAAAACTATCATCAATTATAACTTCTTTGTCATCAAAAAACCAGTTTCCATTCTGATAATTAAGAGAAGCTCCATTAAATTTATAGCCATTTAAATTCAAGTTTCCTTTTCCAGAAGCTTGATATGAAAAAATAAGGTCTTTTTTTGCAGGATCTTTAACATCGACTTTTGTCGGAGCTGTCAGCTGTGAGTTTTCAGCAACACCTAAAATAACTTTATTAGAATCTTTGTCAAAATAAACCTTTGTGCCTTTTTTCAATGAAACCTTTTGGTCTCCAAATATATATTCTCCATCAGCTCCTGTTGTAAAAGCAGCTCCAATAACCTCCCCTTTTTCATTAAGAGTTATTTGAGGCTCCATTGTAATTTCCTTTCCGTCTTTTTTCACACCATCTAATTTTTGCAGTTCACTGTAAACTATTTCTTTTCCATCAGAATTTTTAATCTTAACATAACCTCCCTGTCTGAAATTTACAGTTGTTTTTCCACTTTCTCTGGAAAGGTCAACTCCTTTTGCAGTTATCTGTTCATTTTTTTCAACACCAACAAAGCTTCCTATATTTTCTTCATTTTCTATGCTTTTCTTTTCATCCTTTGGAATCGTAGTTGTAGTTGTTGTTTTTGTAGCATCTGTTACCTCACTAGACTTAATTATTTTATCATCTAAAGCATCTTGAGAACTTACTATCACAATAAAAAGATTAGTAATTAGAATAATCAATATGAATATAATCAAAATATGCAATGTTTCTTTTTTTGTTTTTCTCATCTTTAACTTTTATAAAAATTCGCAAACTGGAATTCAAAATCTTTTTCATTTATTTTTGATTGAGGGTCTGTTATAACAAACACAACAACATTCTCTTTATAGTCATACATATCTACATAAAGATTATTATTATCTGCAAGTTCCTGTATACAATTAAGGCATATATCCTGCTTATTTTTCATCTGCTCATCCATTATTTTAAAAGCAGTTCCATAAACAACATCAAGTCTTGCACTAATTTTAGTTTCAAATTTATTAATGTTATAATTAGTATTACTCTTAGAAATGCTCAAAGGATAATCAACATCAAAAACAACATTTCCATTATCAATTTTAGCGGTTGTTTTTATATCTCCCTGCTTTATCTGAAAATCTGAAAATCCAATAAAATTATCAGTACAAAAGAATAACATTTCATTCATATAATCAGCCAGTTCCTTTTCAATTCTTTCCTTATCTGGAATCAGATTTTTATTATTATAAAGATAATATGCAATATGATTTTCACTTGATTCATTTGGAACCAAAAAATAACCTCCAGTCTGCCCAATGTAATAAATAGCATCTTGTCCAGTTTGCTTGACACAATTATCAACATAAGAATAAACAGGTGCAACTTCAGGAGCAATATTATTTCCAATATTCAAAACATTTGTTCTAAATGCAAAATATATTCCAATAATTGCAACTAGCACAATTGCAATAATAATAAAAACCGAAACCTGAGATTTTCTCATGGATTTATCCTCTTTTATCATGCCTATAACAAACAAATAGTTTTTTTAAACCTTTTGACATAGACAAGTAAAGTATCAATCTTAACATTTACTTATCATCTATAATCTACTCACTATAACTTATTTTTGATAAATATTATTAATACAAAGAGAATTTTTATTATGTCATAAAAACAACTAATCAAAAATCTTCACTAACTTTTTTCCCGCTTAATTTTCCTATATTTTCCCAATTAAGTATTCTTTTGCCTTTTTTAGTTTCAAGATAATCTGCAGCCCAGAATACAAGAATTCTGTCAGCAGTGTTTAATGGAACATTTTTTTTATCAAGGCTTATCCAAGGATATATTCCTTTAAAATACTCAGTTGTTGCTCCATTGCTTGGATTAAATACTTGAAGATGAGATTTTAAAGATCCATCATTTCCATTGACAGAATAAAGATATTTTAATGCATTATTAAAAGCATCAAATCTCTTTTGCTGTTCAGCTGTGAATTGTGAAGCATAAAAAACATAAGGAGATTCATGAAGTTCACAAATAGTTTTTCTTTCTTCTAAACCTAATCTTTTATATGCATTTTCAGCTCTTTCTTGTTCATTTTTAGACAGAGTCATATTCCATTTGCTTTCTCCATAAGTTTTTCTAAAATCATTAAGAGTATATTCTGCAGATAATTTAGCTTCATCTTCACTTGTTTCACCAGGAATCAAGCTTGTAACATTTTTTTTGTCTTCAACCCTTTGAATTCCATTAATAATTGGTTTTTCTTTTGTTTGAGCATTTTTATAATCTTTCATATCTCTTTTCCATTGTTCTTCTCTTTGCATATAATCCTTGCTTATCAAATAATCAAGCCCATCAGAAACCCTTTTCCTAGAATTTTGACCATAAGTAGAACTAACACCAAAAGCAGAATTTCCAATAGTTAAAGCTGCCAATCCCCCTAAAAATTTTCTTCTTGTTATCATTTTATTAAGCATCAATTTTATATAATAAATCAATGTGTTTGAACTTTATAAATCTTTCTATATTTGTTATTATATAGTGGTTACAATAATAAGGTTTAAATACTAGTTATGCTTATATAAAACATGGCAAACAAAAAAGAAAAAATCCAATATCCAAGAGATATGTCTTTTATTGATAGAGACGGAAATGTAGTTCATCCAAGTAGAGAAGACTATGAAGCAAGAAAATCTAAGAGGGTTGGTACAGCATATGCTTTTTTTGATTGTGATGCTTCTTTAGATTATCTAAAACAAACTATGCAAGAGATTAAAGAAAATCCTGAATGTCCTAAAGGACTTGAACTCGTAGTCCAAGAAGGAACAGAAGGACTTAAACTTGATAAAAAATTAGCTAAAGCAATCAGATATCCTGATGATTATAGAATTATAACACATGAAAGAATAATCCAAGGTTATGAAAAAGAACAAAGAACTGCTGAAAGTTTAAAATATTCTTTAGTTGTAAAATGTCCAAGTTTAACTAATGAAACTGTTGCTCAAAGAACAGGAAATATCATGAACTATGTTAGAACATTAAATGAAGATCAAAGTTTATTTAGGTGTGCATTAGTTTATGAGAAAGATGGTGAATATCATTTAATGGGATAAACCTAAAAACAAAATTTCTACTATATTTAATCCAAATATTTATAAACTATAGCTACCTATATATAACTATGGTTACAACGATTCAGATTGATGAAAATCTTAAAAAAAGATTAGATGAATTAAAAATTCATTATAGAGAAAGTTACAATGATTTAATTAAGAGAATAATTGAAAATTGTTCTTCTAATAATATAGATAAAGAAAGTTTAATAGCAACAATTGAAGTTCTTTCTGATCCCGAATTAATGAATGGAATAAAAGAAGCATTGGAAGAAGAATATAGGGATGAAAAAGGAACTTCTTTAGATGATTTAAAAAAAGAGTTAGGGATAAAATAAAATGTATGAAATCATGTTTAGGAATCCTGCTAAAAGATTTATAAAAAGTTTAAATAAGGATAAACAAAAAGAGATTACAGAAAAAATTGAAAAACTAAAAATCAATCCAAGAATAGGAAAACCACTTACAGGAAATTTACAAGGGCTTTGGAGATTAAGGCATGATAATTACAGGATCATTTATGAAATAAAAGATTTAGAATTAATAGTTTATATTATAAATATTGGGCATAGAAAAAATATCTATAATTAAATTTATTCAATCTCAATAACATCACTTTTTGTATCTGTTTTTGAAGGTCTTACAACAATAGAACATACATTAGGATTAGGTTGATTATCATAATTATCTCTGCATCTTATATAATAATTCTGATTAACCTTCCAGTCTGAATTATGAGCTAATTTATCAATGCTGTTCATTTTTATTCCAGATTCAATCTCAAAGTTGCAGTCAGCATTTGAATAAGTGCATTCAGCTTCTTCATCAGTTATTATTTTTAGTTCTCCATTTTCCTTGTAAACCCTTATAATACTTGGTGCTGTTTTATCACTCACTACTTTAAATGAAGTTGAATTATAAACAGTATTTCCGCCCAAGTCCACACACTTGAAATAATAACTATAATCTCCACTTACCAAATCCTGTCTTTGTTTATGTTTGTCTGTTCCGGTTTCTAAGAATAATATATAATCCTCTTCTTTTTCAGGTTTGGATTGATGATAATAGCAAAGAGATTCCCCATTTTTATATCCATTATCAGTTGATATTTCCAAGAAAACAGGTATTGTATCAGTTGCACCAGCTATTGTTCCGCTAGGTTCAACAGACATTATATTCAATAGTTGTGTTCCAATAACTTTATACAAATAACTTTCTACATTTACATTTCTATTTCCTTCATCAGCATTTGGCTGATCTTTGCATCTGAAATAATATTTATTTTCTTTTCTGCTTTCAATTCCAGTTAAATTTGTCTTGCATGTATAAACCCCATTCCAATTCATATCCCAAAGATTTGTCAAGCAATCCATTTTATTTTCCATATTTTCATAACTTCTATCTTCTCTGCTCCATTTGCATTCAGAAGGTTCATTAACATAAACTTCCAAATATAATGTTGATTTGTTAAACTGAATAGGTTTTTCACTTGGAATGCTTACTCCTGTAATAACAGGAGGAGTTGTATCAGGACCTTTTTCAACACAGAAATTAACACTATAAGCATCTTGATTAAAATTACCATTTGCATCTTTGCATCTTATATATAAAGTATAACTACCATCATTTTTTAATTCAGGAGCAACTGCATTAATAGCATCAGGCCCTGGCAATGAAAGTGTTTCAGTATGATTATACAAGAATAAATTATCCCCTCCAACAAAGAAATTCATTTCATCATAACCTGTTGTTAAATTATAATCAATCTTGCATTGAGCAGGTTCATCAGTTTCAAACATGAATTCCAATGGAGTAAATGCTTTTATACAGCTTCCCTTGTCAGGAACAATTACTACTCCTGTTGCAGGAGGTCTTATGCTAGGATTTGGATTGAATTTATATCCTTTATTTTTAATTTCCTTAAAATCAATTTTAGGAGAATTTACATCTGCAGGATTTTTCCATATGCATTTTTGTTCAGGAGTTCCTGAATTAATTATATCACATGCCTGTCCTAAACTCTTGCATGTATAAAGAGAACATTCTTTAAAACCATTGCAAGTTTGACATTCTTTTCCTCCAATAGGTGCTTGCCAAGGCAGACAATAAAACTCAACTGTTTCCTGTGATTTTTTAGTGTAAGTTAATATAAATATCAATGCTGCAATTGCAAGTCCAAGTACAGTAGACCATGTTTCTCCTAACCATTCTTCTGTCAATCCAGCAACAGCTCCTCCAACAGCACCAGCAAGGCTTCCCCATAATGCACCATTATCTCCTCCAGCAAGAGAGCCAATTGTTCCAAATATCCCAGCACCAAGTCCACTCTTCATAACAATTGATTGCCAGTTTATATTTCCAAGAGAACTAAAAAGTCCTGTATCTTCTTCACCAATATCAGTTCCACCACCTTCACTAACTCCAGATGTTCCTGAATTACTGCCAGGAGTTCCGCTGCCTGTCCCACTAGTGCCATCACCAATTCCAGGAGGAGTAATAAGTCCTGTAACTCCAGGACCAACACCAACAATTCCACTAGGAGGACTTACACTTGTAGGAGTATTAGTACTTCCAGGAGTAGTAGGTGGAACAATAGGGGGATTTGTTTTAATGGTTGTTGTTAGTGTAGGAGGTTTACCCGTAGTACATGTCCCACCAGGAGTGCATTGCGCACTTACTATTTCAGTTACAGAAGCTAAAATAAAACTAAACGCAATTATTGATAAAATCATATTTAATACTAAAAAATATGTTTTCATGTTTCTGAAAAATTGTTTTAAATTATTTCTCACCATCTTTTAACTGCTATTAAATCCTCCTGTTGAACCTCCGCTAAATGTTGCATTTGAACTTGTTCCTGAACTAGAAGAACTAGTACTTGAGGAGCTAGTTCCAGAACTGACTGAATTTGTTGAATCACTATTTCCCGTATTCCCACCAATTCCAGCTATCTCTTTTATTTTTCCATTCAATTTCCACATAACACCATCACTTGTATATTCTCCAACAAGATTTTCTTTTGCACCGCAATCACCCAAACTTATGCATATTTCATTCATTCTTTGAGGCCATGCATCTTTTAAAACATCACAATTAGATTTGCATTTTTTGTTTCCAAATAAATCTGTTTCATAGGTAACAATTTGTTTTGAATTTCCTAAACTGCAGACTGATTTTGCATCTCCACTTTCCCAGAATTTTAATCCAGGAGGATAATTAGGCAAGCATATTCCAGTGCCATTTACAATTCCACTCCCAGTTGTTTCTGTTGAACTAGAAGTATTTGTGCCTGTCCCAGCACCTTGATATGCCAAACCAGGAACCCAATAACAATCTCTTTTATCAGTATTAGTGCAGTCTCTTTCTCTTTGCTGGTCAATGCAATCTTTCCATCTATTTACCCTGCATGCAGCTTCAATAAAATCAGTACCTTCAGATTTTTGCTCTAGGCATATTTCATTTCTAAAATCAGCACAAGGTTCTATTGTTTCCTCTCCATGAACACAAACATGCCTGAAATATCTTGTTCCAACCTTATCCTGTCCAATACCAGTTTCACCTTGGGATTCACACCAGGATTCTCCATTTTTATAATCATTTCCATTTTGAGTATTATAACAATTCAAATCTTTGCATACATAATCTCCATAACTTGCTGTTCCTTTACCGCATAAACTTCCATCAAGATATCTGCAGTTTCCACAGCTTTTTGAATTAATATTTCCATTTTTAACACCTGTTCCGCAGGTTTCACTCTTTGGAACAATCTTTTTCCAATATCCAGGACTTAGAGCATAAATTTTGCTTGAATCATAAATATTTGCTGGATTTCCACAGCTGTCCTTAAAATATATTTCATCTTTTCCAGGAACACACATTGTGTCTGTTGTTGGTCCGCAATTAGTTCCCAATTCATCAGCAGAGCATAAAAAATCTTTAAAAAATTCAGGCTGAATTGTAGTATTTTCAGTTGTTGTTTTTTTAGAATCAAGACATTCATCTCTTGTTGTGAATCTACATGTTTTTTGCCCATCAGAATCATAAACACAAGCACCTTTATCCTGTAAATAAGCAAGTTTAACACAATCCAATTCATTTTTTATTTCTTTTTTAAAATTTGTAGTTAATCCATAAAATCCAGATAATTTTTTGCATCTTGTTAATGTTACAAAACTAGCTTGATCTCCTAAAATACAGCATCCCAATGAGCATTGGGCAATATTGCATTGATTATCATCAAACCATGTTCCAGAAGACATTTCACATACTTTTTGAGGGGTATTTCTCATGCATAATCCTTCATCACTGTCAACACAACATCCCATTTTGCAGAAACTTGTTGCATCACAGCTTGTAGGAGTCTTTCTAAAAGGAGAATTTGTCAAAGGATCTGTATTCACATCACAATCAGTTTCCAATGTATTTTGGCACCATGCCCCACTTTTTGTTTTTTCACAACAGACATTAAATGCAGGCCATGTCTGAGCACATGCAATTCCAATTAACAAAATAATATATATGAATAATCCTACAATTAATATAATTTCTCTTTTTTTGTTATTTGTTTTTTTCATTTTTGATTTAAAATATCTTTTTTATTATAAACTATATAAAAAGTTACTACTATTGTTAATACAATAAAACCCATGAATAAATAAAAGTTTGTTGTTGGTATAAATATTGTTTTTATCAACTGACTTAAATTGTTGAATACCACTATTGAAATACTTAGTACACTTATTAATAAAATAAATCTTGTTCTCCATATCATTTAATGACCCCCAAACCTTTTAATGTTAGATATAAACCTAATAATATTCCAATTATTAATACCACTTCATCCCAATGTTCTTTCCACCAGCTTTTCTTTTTTTGATTTTTAATGTTTTTCATTTTCATCTTTTAGATAAAACCTTTTTTTAAAAGATTTTGTTTCTTTTTAAAAATTTACACCCATCAGCTTTGATATTAATGCCAAGAGGAATATCAGCAAGCTGATATAATAATATTTAGGTTTGTCTTTTATTATAAAATAAATCCCACTTATCATGCTTGCAATCATTATTAAATCTAGTATCGTCATTTTTTAAAAAGCATAGATATTGCGATTATGCTTGAAATTACTCCTATTAATATTAATGCTAGATTGTTCAGATAATGCCCTATTTCCAATACTATAAAACCAAATATTCCAATCGCTTTTTTTAATACTGAATATTTTTTGTTCCATATCATAATTTTTCACCTTCTTTCATTTTAAAATTAATTTTAATATAATCAAAAAGAATAATATTATTATTCCAATCTTTATACTATTATCTCTATTTTTTGATTTATCTTTTAAAATATTATACAAAGTATAGATAGCATCAATTATTATTCCAATATCAATTATTTTTATCATTTTATAATTCCTAAAATCATAATTGTTCCAATTATGCTGACTAAACCCCCTATTATTAAAAGTGTTTTGTTATCCATTATTGAACCAAATGTAGCGTTTGCTAGACCTAATATCAATACTAATTTCCTTAATATTTCTTTATCTTCCATTTTTTAATTTCCAGTCACTCCAGGAGGATATGCTATGCTTCTGAAAGCAAACATGAATTTTTCCAACGTGTCTCTGTTTGTTAAAATATAAATTTTAGTTCCATCACTTCTTATTTTCTTTTCAACTTTTAATTCTGGATAAAACAGCATATAATTTAATGATTCACTTTCTCCATAAGTTGCTTCCCAGTTTGCAATAGAGCTTGCAGTCATTACAAAATCATATAATTTTGAATCTACATTTACTTTAATATTTTTATATGTTTCAGTCTGCTCCTTAACAATAGCTAAATCAAGATTTGAAAGCTTGACAATAACATCACTTGGAAGAATTTCAACACTGATATTAGGCTCATTAAATGTCATTGAATATCCTTTTTTTTCAACAGAATCTTTAATAGTGCCAAGGCATCCATTAACTCTTTCTTTTAAATAATCTTTAATTTCTTTTTCAATGCTCTGTTTTAAGAGGGGTTTTTGCATTACACATTTTTCATAATATTCACTTGTATAGCAAACATAATCAACTTTATTTCCTTCATATAAAAAATAATTTTGAGGGTTAATTGCTCCGCCTTGATTTTCAATTGTTCCAACACCATCGCTAGCAGATTCTTTTATACATTTTTCAATCTGGTTGTAGGAACTTTCAGTCCCTAAAAGAATATTAAATTTGTCTTTGTTCACAAACAAAAGTACAAGAACAATTACAATTAAAATTGCAAGAATAATGAAGATTGTTAGCTGTGCTTTTTTGTTATTTATCATTTTATTTATTTTCACTGCGAGATTTAATATCAGTCTTCATAATCTTAGAGATTATCCAAAGAATTACCCAAATAATAATACAAAGAATTCCTATAAATAATGCTATATATCCTATAGCATAAATACCTATGCCACCTTCGCCCATATATAATCCTACTGCTATTAAAGGTGTAAATATAAATGACAATATAACAATTGTTAAAAATGTATTTCTTAAATTAGTTTTTTTATAAATTTTATTATTAATAATTTGATATATATAACCTAAAAAAGATCCAATTGCAAAACTAATTAAAATAATAAAAAAACCTTGAGTCATTATATCTATTAATTCAAAACTATCCCTAAAAATACTATAAATTAAATAAATCAAAGCAATTACTCCACCTATCATTCCGCCCTTTAACCAAGCCTTCATTTTTTCAATCCTCTTTCTTTTTTTACCATCTTTTTTTCTTTTATTATATAATAATATTAATTTCACCCTTTTTATAAATCTTCTTCAATAGCTTCAACAATATTAGCTATTAATGCTATCAATATTCCAAATCCACTAATTAACAATCCTAAAATATCTAAAGCCCCTAATTTAAATAACGCGATTACAAAATATATAAATATAGTTATATTTATTATATGGGCAACAATATTTAGCCCTTTGCCAAATTTCATATTAAATTAAAATCCTCCAGATTCCATAAACTAAGAATAACAAGGCTAATACTGCTAATATCCAAGTTACTCCTCTTATAATCTTCAAAGTTTTTCTTTTCATTTTGCAAAAAAGATATATTTAATTAAAAATATTAGCATAATTGCTGCAGTAATAAATCCAATGCTTAACCCTATCTTTGCTATTAATTCTCTTGTTTGTTTTTTCATACCCCTTCTCTTTTTTTCAAATTCTTTTACCATTTTCCTCTTTTATTATCTAATATTATTAATTTCACCCTTTTTATAAATCTTCTGATAATTATGGACTTGAACTTTCATAAAGTTTTCCAGTCAAGCATAAATCTCCTTCTCCATCTATATAAGAAACATAACTAGTTGAGTTTGCTATTATAAAAGCCCCATCTGCAGGACTGTTGCAATTAGATGATTCATCTGAACAATCTCCTTTTGTTATGCAAAGATCTCCAGTTATATTGATAAATCCAAGATTGTAATTAGATTCATTTCTAAAAATAAGTGAACCATCGCCAGGATTATTACAAGTTCCTCCAGAAAAGCATTTACCTTTCAGGACAATATTTCCTTTATTGCCCAGCCATGCAACAGCATTTCCTAAACTATCTTTGTGATAGTATTTATGAGTGTCGTTAAGTTCTAATAAATCTAATGTTAATAGTAAATTTAAGTTCCCAGTTAAATTAAATGATTGTTGTGCAACAATTCCATTTTTTGTTGCATTAATTGTATAATTAGTATAATATATTTTAGCAGCCCCATTGTTAACATATTCAATTAATTCTTTTTGGGATATTTGCCCAGAACTATCTGTCAATTCAGAGAACTGCCAGTTTCCAGATATATTCCATGCAGTAACATTTGCCTGATTAACAAATGTTCCATTTGAATAATTAACCTGAGCATTGAAATACCATTTGCGAATTAAAGTACCTGAGCTAACACCTTCACTTAAATAAGATGTATTAAGTAAAATATTTTGATCAGAACTGGAAATTGTTATATTAGATATATTTGAATTTGATATTAAATTATTATCTGCATTAGTAATTGAAATCCCATAATAATTCGATTGTACTAGGGTATTATTCATATTAAAATTATTACTTTTTATACTATTTCCTTGCAAATAAATACAAGAATATGATTTTGAATAAAACTTAGATTTATCAACTAAAATATCTAAAATTCTATCATTACGATAATCAATCATTTTTAATCCACTAGAACCATCTCCATATACATAAACCTCAGAATTAGTAATCTTATTATTAGCTATTGGCCCATCATAACTTCCAGAAGTTGTCATTCTTATACCATCAGAATCTCTTGTATTTGTAGTATTGATAAAGCATTTATCAATATAAGAATTTGTTACAGTTACTAAATTTATCCCCTCGCAATGAGATCCACTAGTCATAGAATCTCCTTTAATAAATATTTTCAAGGAAGTTAAATTATCATAACTAGAATTCTCAAAATCAATTCCAGGACTACTTCTTCTTGAAACATTATTTAAATAAATACTCATATTTCTTATTAATAAATAATTTCTATTCTGTGAATAAACTCCATTCCCACTATTTTTTATCCCATAATTTATAGTATATCCTTGCCCGTCCAATGTTACATTATTAGCTGTGATATTTATGCAAGTTCCAGCTGAAGATATATTCTTGCCCAGATAATAAACTCTGTTTGGATATATAATTGTCTTGCAGAAATTTATAGTTGATGGAACACTCCAAAGAGGATATGGTGAAGTTATCTTTAATGGAGCATGATTAGGTTTCTTACCATAATAATAAGCGATTTCATTATTTATTCCAGAATTATTTAAAATATTTCCCAAGTTGTCATATATATAGTTAAAATTAAAATCAATATAAGTATTATTTGATTTTTTTGAGATTATTAACTGATCAAGTTTATCATAAGACATATTTTCTGTTAAGGTTTTAGAACCATCATTTATTCCTAAAATATTGCCAACAGAATCATAATTATAATTTAAAATTTGTTTATTCCCTGTTTTTATCTGATTGATTCTAAATCTCGCTGAATCATAGCTATAATTTGTTTCAAGATTATTAGAATAAACTAATCTAGTGGGCTTATCAATCGGCTGATTATATTCTACATTGTTTAAAATATCAGAAATCTGAGTTAATAATCCTGTTGAACTATAATTATAATTAATAATGTAATTATCAGGCAATTTTTCAGAATTTAATCTGTCTAAAGAATCATATATCCAGCCTTTTTTATAGATTTTTCCATCAATAAATCTAGTCTCATTAGTCTTTCTTAACCTATTGTCATAAGAATAATTTATTGTAAATACAGGAGATTCTATTTTCCATAAAGTCCCATTTATTAAATCATATGAAAAATTAATATAGATATTTGAAGAATTTTTTCTTATTATTCTGTCCAATTCATCGTATTGTAAAGTTATATTAATTCCTCTTGCATCTGTTTGATTTAATAAATTTCCAACATTATCATAATAATATTTCCAAGTTCCAGTATCAATATTATCCTGAGATATTTTTCTTCCCAAACTATCATAAGTATAATTTAAAATAGTATTTCCATTAGAATCATTTATTTGCAATAACTCTCCAACAGAAGAATAAGAATATTTTGTTGCAAAGTGATTATTTCCAACATATTCAATAATTTTATTTATCTGATTATAAGCATCTGGATAATAAACTTTTTTATTTCCATTTTCATCATACTGGCTGATTTTCCAGTGATCAAAAGTTATGTTTATAGTGCTATTATCCTGATTTCTTAACTTAATAACTCTTGAAAGTGAATCATAGGAATATTCAATAGCATTAATTGAAGAATTTGGGTTAGAATAAGATTCATTAACACTTGCAAAATATGGATTGCCCTGTTTAATAACTCTTTTAAGAGAATCATAGTAAATATCATTTACAATTTGATTATTATTTCCAGCTTCTTTTTTAGTCTGTATTAAATTGCTTAAACCATCATAATAGTAATAAGAATCCAGTGTTCCTGGTTGATTGCTCTTTTCTCTTTGCATAATCTTAATTGATTCAGGAGCAATTCCATCTAAACTATAATTGTATTCTTTTGTAGGATAGTTTACATTATCATAAGGAAGCATCTCTTTTTTTACTCTTCCGAAAATATCATAGGTATAATTTGTTGCATAATTATTTGCATCAACAAAAGATAATAAATTACCAGTTCCTAAATCATAATAATAATTAACAATATGATTTTTTGCATTAATAATTTGGTCAGCAAAAGTATTTGTTGAATCTCTTAAACCATAAATATATTTTGTTAAATGATTATTTGAATCTGTTTGATTTGCAAGATTGCCATAATTATCATAGCCATACTTTGTAATAGGATTAGCCCCTGTATTTAACCATAATTCTTTCCAAGTTAAATCTCCTTTTGTAGGAGAATCTCCATAATTTAGATTATCATATCTATAAAATGTTTTCCTCATTTTTATATTATTAGAATCATAAATCGAATAATTCTTAGGCAGGTTAATAATCCAATTGTTTGTATTATAAATATAATTAAAATATTCAATTTTTTCATCTCCTTGCGTTGAATTATCTCCTGAATTATTTATAGAAAGAATATTCCCATAACTATCATAAGAATATCTTATTTCAGTTATCTTAGGATTATTATAAACTCCATCATACAAATAATCCGCTCCCTTTGAAATAGTATTTATATAATAATTGTTTTGTAAGGTTCCATTCCATTCATAACTAATTATTTTAAATGGATTAGAATTGCTATCATAAATTTCACTTATATATTCTTTTCCTTTTAATGAATCATTTTGATAAAACCAATGTTTTATTATAGAAATATTTTGATTAATCTCATCAACATGATTAAATCCTCTAAACTCTTTTTTATTATAATCATAATATCCTCCAGAATAGTAATAGTTGATTGTTGAAGATAAATTATGAACATCTAATAACCCATTATCCTCTTTAACATTGCCAACAACCCATAAATTAAAGCCCATTGCAGAAATATTATTTGAATCTTTATTATTGATTGTTGTAGAGATTCCATAATCAATTGTATTAGAACCTCCAAGATTATCAGTTATCTTTTTTAAAAGATAAGGCCTTATAGCTTTTTTATTTATAAAAGTTACAAGATTATCCGAATCCCCATTCATTAAATCAACTAAACCATCTCCATTAACATCAACAATTCTCACTGCTTTATTTGAGCCAGAAGAATCAACAAAATCAGCTCCACCTGGAACATTCCAGCTATCATTCCTTATCCATCCTGTTCCATTATTTATCCATGTCTGTTTTGTGTCACTAGATTTTCTTTTGGTTAAATCAATTAATCCATCTCCATTAAAATCAGCTAATCTTACCCCTGTATCTTTTCCAGCAGAATCAACAAATTCCATTCCTAATGGAATCTGATATGCAGAATTTTCAGTCCATCCATGGCCATTATTAATCCATGTTCTTTGGCTTGTTGAAGAACTCATAACTAAATCAGGAAGCCCATCACCATTAACATCAATTATTCTAACACCTAAATCTTTTCCTTGAGAATATGAAATAAATATTGCATCTGATGGAACATTCCAAGAACTATCTAAAGTCCATCCTGTTCCATTATTTATCCAAGCATAATTCCATTGGTCAGTAGCTGCTAAAATATCAATAAACCCATCACCATTTAAATCTTCAAATCTAACTCCTCTTTCAAAAATTTTATTAGTAGAATCAATAGGATTTGCATTTGTTGGAAGATTCCAATTTGAATTCAAAATCCATCCAGTTCCATTATTTATCCAGCTTTTTCTAAAACTTCCATCACCAATTACAATATCTGTAAAACCATCTGCATTAACATCAATAAATCTTAATCCAGTATCATTTTGCTGATTATCAACAATTAAATAAGGAATATTCCATGCATCATTTCTAATCCAACCTGTTCCATTATTTATCCATGTTTGATTATCATTTGGATTTTTCCCATCTGCTTTTACAATATCAATTAAACCATCTCTGTTTAGATCAACTAATCTAGCCCCATAATCACTTCCATTAGCTTCAAATTTCAAAGAACTAGGGTTAGGCAAATTATAATTTGAATCAGTATACCATCCAGCAGTTGGACTATAATAATCAAAAATTACAGGAAGCAAGCTTGTTATATTATCATTTCCAAAAAGAGCAATAGATTGAATAAATGACTTGCTGTCTAAAAGAGTATAATTAATTGCATATTTCCTAACTAAATTTCCATTAGTTTTTATTCGTATTTCTTTTAATCTTCTAGACTCTTTTATTTTATTTCCATTTTCATAAACAGTCCAAATATCAGGCCTGTCTAAACTATCATAAACAAATTCAATAGACCTATTTTTATCATTATTATATTGGATTTTATCTGTATAAATAGCTCCTAAATCATTTGCATAAGGATTTTTTAAATAAGAATAATAGATATTATTGTTATGAGTATCATTAATCAAATCCAAATCCCATTTAACAGTATAAGAATATAAGTTTGAAACTAATTCTGAATTATTATTGAATCCAAACCTGTAATTAGTTCCATCAGGAGATTTTACAATCCAGTATTGTCCATTTGTATTATTTCCTCCGGATAAATTCTGTATATAGAAATAAGATTCTATTTCAGTATGCCATCTTGCTTCAGAAGCAACATAAACAAGATTGAAAACCTGGCCATTTAAAGATAATTTAAATTTATCATCACTAACATTTGCAAAAGTATAATTTACATCTCTCCAAATATAATTTTCCAAAAGACTACATCCAGCACCAGCAATTGAAGGTCTTCCACTAGTTAATTGATGATTATAACTGATAGTTAGCAAAGGCGCAAGTCCATTTGTTCCAGATGCAACTTGAATTGGATAATTAAAAGTTGCAGCTCCAGGCCATAATGCAGTTTGATAATCTCCCTGCAAAGCCAAATTAGGATGCTTTGGCACAACAGGGTTGTGCAGATATGTTTTATAAACATCTCCAGATGAAGCAGAGGTGAAATTAACAGAAATGATTATAACCCCTATCAATAATAAAATTCCCTTAAGTAATTTTATTCTTTCTCTTTCAAACCTCTTTTTTGATTGTTGATTCATATTATTTATTATATACTTACCCCCTGATAGGAATTCCCATGTCTAATAAAATAAGACCCAATGAGATAGCAATGATTAAAATTGTCAATTGCTGAAATAAATATAATAAATATCCAATTAAAAAATATTCTTTTTTAAAATAATGATAGGGATTTATAAAAATATTTATATCAAACATCCCTCCCGTATATTTAATCATTTCTCTATAATAGTATTTTTTATTTAATTTTTTGCTAATTACAAAATAGAAATAAATACAAATAATTATTGATAATATAAGCAAACTAATTTTTAGATAATCCATTTTAATTAAGTCTTATTATGTTGTTTTCCTCCACTATATTTTCTTTAATTTGATTATTAGGATTAATACATATTTCTCTAGTCTGATCAACAGTGTCTCTGACTTCATGAGCAACGTCTTTATAAGGATTTGAATTAAAAATAATTGAATAATAATTACTTGATGAAGAAACAATTTTTAAAACAGATCCTTTCTCTGGAGCAAATCCAATCCCTAATGAAACTCCTGCCCAAAATGCATTTTCTCTCTTCTGATTTAATATATTTTTCTCACTCTTCCCAATATCACTTTCTTTAATAAAATTAGGCTTAGCTTGGTAACTAACTTCTGAGTAACCTTCTTCTAAAATATCTTTTGTTTCTCCAACAACAGGAATTCTTCCAGATTCTTCATAAACATTTTTAGCTATTTTAACAGAGGGTTGCACATTTAAAAAAGACTTAATTTCATTTATTTTATTAGATATAAACTGTATAGGGTTCCACGTTAAAGCAGTTTTTATATTATTAAAGTAATCAATTATACTTGTCCCATTAGGATCAGTATACTTATATGGATTATTTTTCACATAACTATACTTATTCAAATCCTGCGAATTGTATAAATTCCCAATAACAGGGTCTGCCTGCAAAAACCTTCCTAACTCTGGATTATAATATCTTGCACCCAAATAAAGCAGAGCATCTTCATTTTCATGTCCTGTATATGTATATCTTTGATTTGACTGATTATTCTTGCCAAAAGGTTCATAAGTCAAATCATCAACAACATCTCCACTGCTATTTGTCAAAAGAGAAGTGCTTCCCAGATTATTTGCATGATAAAAATATAACTTTCCATTATTATCCTTCTTTCCAACCAATAATCCATTAAAATAATAATAAGTTTCATTAAATGTTCCAGAATCATTAACTATTTGAATAAAATTATCAAAATAAAAAATACTCTGGTTTCCAACACCATCATAAGTTACTTTTTTAATTCTGTTTCCTGAAGCATCATAATAATTTTCTGTTAGTACATTAATTCCTTCATCTTTAATCTGAAATAATTGGTTGAAATTATTATAAGTATATTGCCATCCAAGACCAATTTCATTTCCAAAAATTGAAATTAAATTTCCATTTGCATCATATCTTAAATCATATGTATAATTATTGCTTTTGTAACAAACACTTAAATTCCCATCAAACAAATAACCAACTTTGCAGTCAGAACTTAATAAAGCTTCTTTTTTACAATTTAAACTATCTTGACAAATTAAATTATTAGAACAAGAATAAGCATTATTAGTTTGGCAGACTCCTGCACTGCAAGTTCTTTCAGGCTGGAATGTTGAACCAGAGCAACTTTGGCTTCCACAAACCAAATCATTGCAAACATCATTATAAGTTATATCATAATTATTATCAGGGCAGGATGAACTTGTTCCTGTGCATCTATCTTCATGAGCACTGCCACTGCATGTTGCAGCACTATTGCAAACAGTGTCATGAGCATTTTTGCATACAAAGCCATTTGCTCTAAAATAACCATTATTATCACAGCAAGAATCAGCAGGATTGCATTGAGGCCAAACAATAGGAGAAGGAATTGGCTGATTTAAATCCAAGTTTATTACTTCTGATTCAATATTTTCCAGATATGCCTGATTATCAGTAGACCTAAATCTTATGTAACTAATCCCATCATCTGAAATACTAACTGGAGTTGAATAAAGAGTTGAAGGAGTGCATGTATTTAATATATCCTTGCAATAAGTTGTATTAACACAACTAGTGCTGTCTCCTTTGAACAAACAATTTAAAGTTATACTTACACTTCTATTTCCAATAGAGCCTATATTATATGGCTTTTCATTATCAGAATAATTTCCAGAAGCAGTTGTTAAAGGAGGTATACCATAACTAATATTTAAAATAACACTATTTTTTACTATATTAATATAGGCAGAATTGCTATTTTCATTATTGTTTTTAACCCCTAATGCAAATTTTCTGCGGTTATTTATAGAATCTGCAATATCATTTTTTGCCTGGTCATTAAAAATAATACTATGGCTTCCAGATGTCTGCCCCCAACTAGTATCTAATGAATAACTATTTCCATTTCCTAAATCAATATATTTAGAAAGATTAGACGCACTTAACCAAGCAGATTCATCAACATCATAAATCATTTGAGAATCAGAGCCAATATTTGTATAACTTATATTTAATATTAAAGAAGCAGATTTAACAACAACATTTGGCTCAATTGAATCAACATTAAAAAATGAAAAACCTCTTGAAGTCCAATTTGAACAAGTTCCATTACATCCAAGAATTAAATCTGAATAATTTGAAATAGTGTAATTGGAAATTGAGCTGTTTTTTATGAAACCAATTTCAGAATTATTTCCATAAAAAATAATTGTAGTGCTTGCAGAGACAAGATTAATAAAGAGAATTAAGAATAATACAGCCCCTATTATCACATCTTTTCTCATCTAATTTTTAATATATTATTATTTATATAGATTCCTATTTTTTCCTATCAATAATCTACTTGTATGATTAAAATTTAGTTACAATATCTCGAAAAAACTTCAAAATACATATTACAAAATCTATTTTCTATCTAAACTATATTTATAAATGTTATAACTAAAAAGTTACTATTATAACTACTCAAATAAGATGAAAACAAAAAAATTATTTTTTACTTTTAGTGCAATAATTTTATTAATCAATTTTATTAATTTCATCTATGCTACAGATACAGGAATAGGAATTGGAAGTGGCATTAATATAGATCCAAATAATCTTCCTACAGGTCATGTTACTCCATTTGTCTGGATGTGTGATAATAGAATTGTTATAGATGATTATACTGAAAATGGATATAATGGTTTATCTTTATATGAAAGAAAAAATAATTATGTTTTTGAAGGAGAATCCTTGCACTGGGATATCTTAGTTATGAATCTTAATGGCGCTGTAAATGTTAGTAGAGTTGTAGGAACTATCGGACCTGAACAAGGCGAAGGTAATGATATTAAAGTTGAATGTAAAAGAATAATAAAAGCATCTAATGAAATACCAGATTCATGCAATGCAAATGTTTTAGGATATAAATTAACAACTTTTTATCCTGAAATAATGGATTATTATGATTGCGGATTTACAGTTGAAACTCCTGCTTCAATGCATGGAAAATATTTTATAACTATTGAAGCTAAAGACCGTGATGGCTCAAGCAATATCATGGATGAAAATGAATATTTCTTTTTAAATCCAACAATTGCATTAAGTGTCTATGATAATACAGGAACTAATGGAGGTCCTGGATTTAAAAATCTCATACCTGGAAGAGTTTCTTATTCAAGAACAATGAATATAGAAAATACAGCAGAACTAGGTTCAGGAGTCATGCTTGACATGTTTATATCAGGAACTGATTTTTCTTCTTCAGATAAACTTTCATTTTGCCCCGAACCAAAAAAACTTAGTTTAGATAAATTTAGGTATTATGCAACAAATGGAGCATTTAGTTCTAAAAATAATACTGATTCAGATTCTGAAGGATATTCTCTTATTCCATATAGTTCAGATATTTCAGGTTCAAAAAGAATAATCAGAGACAAAAATTGTTTATCTAAATATGGATATAGCAATCTTGCAGATGCAACAAGAGGTGCTTCACCATCTTCAACAGTTGTTGATGCAGACTGGAATTGTGGAAATGCATTAAGCCCTGGATCTGATATGGCTTTAATTTTCAAAGTGGAAACCCCTGGACTCTGTCAGGGTAATTTTAATGAAGGAAACATTTATTTTTGGGCAGAAGCTATTTGAGGTTAAAAATCAATTTTGCACATATTTATTTTTAATTCACAAAACTAATCTGTCTCCAATTTGTAGAATTGCAATAATATATTCCAGTTGAATTTCTGCCAATTGTTCCATCAATAGATGCACTGCAAGAAGGTAAAGTTATTGAAGATAATTTTAATAACTGGCTTATTGATACATTCCCCGCTACATCTAATTTGTTTGTAGGGCTCACAGTCCCAATTCCAACATTGCCCCCATCCAAAAAAGTAACTCTTGGATTATATCCTATACTATCATAAATTTGCAATCCTCCGGATGCATCTCTTGACCATAAGATATTCCAGGGATGCAATGCACTTACAACATTTACACTATCTATTCCATAGACTCCGCTCAAATCTAAAGCTTTAATAGGATTTGATATTCCTATACCAACATTTGTAGAATTAATAAAAAGTTTATTTGAAATATTAATCCTTTGAGTCATTTCTGATTTCAACTGAACCCATGTTCCATTCTGCCAAACACTTGCCCCAAAACTAGAAATATCAGTTGCATTATTAATATAAATAGTTCCAGAGAAGTTTCCTGTTCCACTAACACCAATATTGCCTTCTTTAACAATAATATCTCCTGCAAGAACAGCCCCTAAACAAATTAAAATAATTAGAAAGATTAATGAGATGAAATTATTTCTGAAAAATTGTTTTAAGTTATCTTTTACCATCTTTTTTCTTATTATCCCACGATATTTTAATTTATAAATTTACCTTTTTAATAACTTCTGTATATATCATAAGGCTTTACACTTATTTTGCTTCCTTTATT
>JAVHOF010000003.1:0-1266 GCA_036169915.1 Candidatus Pacearchaeota archaeon
TGTGTAAGGGAGGTCTTGTTAAAAAATTAAGAGAATTAGGAAAGAATGCAATAGGCATTGATTTAAGAGTTAGAGCTTGTGATGGATTGGTTGTTGCAGATGCAAGAAATCTTCCTTTTAAAGATAAAAGTTTTGATATAGTCACTGAAATTATGCTATTAGCTGATATGGATGAATTTCAATCTCTTCCTTTAACTGAATTTAAAAAGGTTATTTTAGAAGCAAGAAGAGTTCTAAGAACAGAAGGAGTTTTTATTACTACACCTTATGCATATTTATCTGAAACTTATTTTAATAAAACTATTTTAAATGATTGTGGTGTATGGGGAGTTTTTCAGAAGTGATTATTTTTCTTTTATCTTTTCAACTTCATAATACCATATCTCAGCATCTTTCCAGTCATCTTTATTCAGTTCTGCTTTTCTTGAAAGATGCTCTAAGAATTCTGTTTTATCTGGAATTTCCTCCCAGACTTGAGGAAGAAATGTTGAAGAATAAAAACCTTTTTTTAAGATTATGCCCATGTTTTTGTTTATTTTGTTTAATAGTTCTTTTTCATCTTTAAAATTTAATCTTTTTGGAATAGAAAGTATTGAAATTTCAATTTTTATTTTATCAAGTTCATAGGAAGATAGAGGAAGGAATCTAGAGTCTTTGAAAGCAGCATTTAAAGTATTTTCAATAACATCTTTCCATAATTCCTGCCTTGCTTCCAAACTTCCAATACATCCTCTTAGATCTTTATCTTTGGTTAACGTTACAAAACAAGCTTTTTTAAAAGAATATTTCTTTTTTATTATTTCTGGAATCTCTAAATTTTCCCCTGCAAATTGAGTTTTCAAACATTCCCTTGCTAATGTTAGAAGTTCTTTCATTTTTTACAATCTTTGATGTAATATGATTTTCCCCATTTGATTTTTTTCCAGATTCTTTCATGCAGGAAAAAAATAGGTGTTTTAACAATGGTTAAGATTAGGCTGAAAACAATGGATATTTTAAGATTTCCATAGGCAATATAAACAGCTATCAAAACAATAATGAAAGAAATAACTTCCCAGATAAATCCTTTAAGAAAACTTCTTTCATATGTTGATGTTTCATATTCAAAAATTTTTTTAACTTTTTCAGGTGTTTTCTCTTTTTTCATATTAAAATAAAGAGTTGTTGATATTTAAATATTTCCGAGTGAATTTTATTCATAAAACTATTTCTTAATTGAGAAGAAATCTACATCCTTTAGGATGTAGTCTTCCCAACAAGTATTTA
>JAVHOF010000004.1:0-1258 GCA_036169915.1 Candidatus Pacearchaeota archaeon
TTCAAAAGTTCTCTTAACTGTCCACCTTTGCTTAAGTTCTCTTTCGCTTTCTGTCTTAATTCTATCTCAGCTATCTTTAACTCAAGCTTTGTCCGTGCATAGACGGGGATGTTTCTTCTGCCATTCTGGTTTTTCGCTATCCATAACAACGCTGCATCACGGTCTTTAAATTTTGTTTCATGCGTCTCAAAAGGAATATCATATTTCTTGCATATCTCGTATCGATTATGCCCGTCAACGATAATCCCCTCCCACACAATTATCTTTCCCCGCTCGCTCTCAAATCCATTTTTCAAATTTTCTTCAAGCTGTTCGTATTCATCATCCGATAGCGGAGGGATATATTCTTTAAATTCTTGGTCTATCTTTAATTCATTTTTCAAGCAAATACGCCTCCACTTCGTCATCCCAAACATTTTTAAGCATTTTAAAAAATATATCTTTTGTTACATTTGTATTAAACACCATAAAAAAATCTTTAAACCCCATTAACCTTTTTTCAGTTATTGGTTTTTTAGACACCTTCATGGCGTCTTTAGAGGTCTCTTTAGTCCACACCACAAATTTTGATATGACCTGCCATCCCTGGGATTGACAATCCAATCCATTAAAAACAATCTTGTGTTTTCTATCTAATGTTTCGACTGCCTTCTTTGTTTTCCCCAAATCCAGTTCAATATTAGCTTTTGATTCCAGATTATATACTGTATTTTTAATTCTAAAAACAATATCAATATCCGATGCAAGAAAACGCTTATCTCTATAAACTTTAGCACCCATTTTTTCAGCAAAATTCATTGTTGCTTTTTCTAAAGCATGCCCGAAAGTTATTATACATGATCTAAACAATTTATTTGGATTCGGTCTCCCTATAAACATTACATCCATTAACGATTTTGGTTCTTCTGATAGTAGTTTTTTCTCTCTGCTACCATTTTTTAAAGAGATATAAAGTCTCTTACATTCTAACCTCAATTCGTGTTCAAAGATATCTATTGGAGGAATCAATGTTTTAAATGTCGAAATGGTTGTTTCTGCTGTTTTTATTTCCATTGTATCTCCTAACTTATAAATTCAAAAATGAATAAAATCATTCAAAAATGGTTCTTAATCACCCGATTGCATCTCCTGTCCACCATATCCCTCACCCCGGCCCTGATCGCCTCGCTCACCGAAGGGAAATCCCCGATCTTCACGAGTGCATCCAGCATCTCCAACTGCATCTCAGGAACCCTCAGCGTAATTCTCTCCATGTTTA
>JAVHOF010000005.1:0-1257 GCA_036169915.1 Candidatus Pacearchaeota archaeon
ACCGTTGTGTGCAATAGCCGTGCTTCGTAGCAAGGTTAGTGCTTAATAAGTCTTTTTTATTTAATTTTTTGCCCACGCTCATTTGCCTTGTCAGGCAATTTGGTTTTAGTTTCGTTCATAAATAACCATTCTACATAATTAGTAAGTGAACGGTGTTCTTTATCAGCGAGTAGTTGAAGTTTATCAACTACATCGCTTTCAAGTTTCCAAGTATAATTTTTCTTTGCCATTATGCTACTTTTATAAATTGTTTAACAACTCCTGCGTAAATATTGGTTTCTAAAACTTCCATAACAGTTACAATCAGTTTTTTACCTTTGGTTTTTTGAGCCTTACCGTTAATTACTGGCATCAAATAAGGGTACATTCCGCTAACTGGTTTTACTCCATTGCAATTAACAGCAACTTCAACATCATTGTAATTTGCCTCAGTCCAACATCCCGTATATTCATCATCGGCATTGTAACCATTTCTTGTAAATTCAAGTTCTACAACATCACCAACTTTTAACAATTCTTTGCTATTAATTTCAGCTTGTTCAGCTTTTGCAATAGCCTCAAAATGTGCAATGTATTTTGGGTGGTTAATAATGTACGGCATATTGTAGTTTTCAGCACTCCAAAGGCAATACTTAAAGTCAATTTCTAAAATATCATCAATCAGTTTACCTGCATATTTACCACCCCAAAAATAGTTTTCTGGCAAATCAAGTTTTTCGTTACGAGTAAAGGAACTTGTGCCACGCAATTCTGTATCAATTTCAACATTGGGAAATAATGCTTTAACCTTGTCGATATCAGTTGATACGTTCTTTATGTAGTAGTAATTATGGTTAACACCTGTTTGGTGGTGATTTCCATAGCTATCAGTTTTATGCTGAGGTACTGCTTCGTAATTCCAAAGGGTATAAAACTGTGTTGCGAATCCGATTATCTTTTTCATAATTTTAAGTATTAATTACTCTGTAAAGATAATGCAAGTAATTGTATTATGCAAGTATTTTACAATTTATTTTAAAAGAAAAATCCCTCCCTAAAAAATTAAATAAAAAAGTGTTCGTACTTCGATTGAACTAATAAAAGCTACATGCACACAACACACGGTATAAGCAAAAACCGTCTCGGTGCGTAAGTCAAAGTATGTAGTTCTAATCAAGTTCATATCGTGTTGATAATGTTGTGTTTCAAATCGGTTTCAGCTCATAGTTACAATTTTCATAGTATTTTATGGTACTATGAAGCAAGTTTATAAGGTGT
>JAVHOF010000006.1:0-5466 GCA_036169915.1 Candidatus Pacearchaeota archaeon
ATTTTGTTAGAAAGGGAAGGGAATTATTTAAGTTTAAATGATAAAAGGGTTTTACAAAGAGGAATTGATGACTTTGTAAGAGATTTTGAACAAACACAAAAAGAATTTCCAAAAGTACATTCTGGTACAATTTCTATACTTTATAGCTATATTTCTCCTTATTTTAAAATGAATATAATTGAAAAATGGATTAATGAAGATTTTAGGGATTGTAATCTTGCTAGAGAAGATATGAAAGATCCTTAAATCTTTTATTGTCTATGGAAATTTTTGTATTTTGTAATATCCGATAATTATTTATAGAAGATATTTCTTTAATAAAAATGACAAAAGAAAAAGGCTATGAATTGAAAAATGATACTATAATCATTAATAGAGAACTGACAGAATTAGATAAATTTGTTCGAGATTTTCTTAGAGTTTTAATAAAATATTCAGATTACTTAATTGTAAGTGGTTTTGTTAGCATATCTTCTGGAAGGACAAGGGGAACTGAAGATGTGGATATAATCTCTCCTGTAATGGAAAAAAGTAAATTTGTATCCTTTTTTGAAGATATTAAGAAAAGTAATTTTTGGTGTTATCAAAGTGATGATGCAGAGGAATCTTATGAATATATTAAAGATTTTCAAAGCATAAGATTTGCCAGAATTGGAGAAATTTTTCCAAATATAGAATTTATTCCTTTTGATAGCACAAAAAAAGCTAAATTTTTTGAATTTACACATCCTCAAAAAATAGAAATAAAAGATTTTGAATTTAAAATTCCTCAACTTGAATTTGAGATACTCTATAAGGAAATAGTTCTAGCTGGAAAAAAAGATATGGATGATGCAAAACATTTAAGAACTTTTTTTTCAAGCATTCTTAGGAAAGAAAAATTTAAAGAATATAAACCTATCATACAAGGAGAGTTAAAATGAAATTTTTAAATGATTCAGATTATGTTGAATTTTATGCAAGAGAATTAAGAGAAGATAATAAGATTTTTGAACAGCAAAAAATATTTATTGAAGACCAGTTTAAAGCAAGTTCTTCTCTTTTTAAAAATAAATTTGGAAAAGATTTTAAGAAAAATGCAAGAATATATCTTAAACAAATAGGGCTGATTAAATAATTCTATTAATTTTATTATGGAATCTATTAAAATAATCAGAAAATCAGAATATGAAAAGAAATTTGAAAAACCTGAACAGGAAGAGGTTTGGGATAATATTTCTGATTTATGGAGTGAATTTAAGAAAAAACCTTTTTTCACAGTTGAAGACTTTTTGAAGAATAAAAAAGGAAAGATTATTGATTTAGGATGTGGATGCGGAAGGAATATGATCGCTTCCATAGATTTGGAGTATTATGGTGTTGATTTTTCAGATAAGCAATTAAAATCTGCTGAAAAAATAACTTTAGATAAAAAAATTCATGCTAAATTTTTTAAGTCTTCTGCAGATAAGCTTGATAAGAATGTTTTCAAAGATAATATGTTTGATTATGGCTTGTTTATTGCCACTCTGCATTGTATTGAAGGTGAAAAAGAAAGAGAAAATGCTTTAAAGGAATTTTATAGGGTTTTAAAAAAAGGAGCTGAAGCATTAATCTCTATATGGAATTCAACAGATGAAAGGTTTAAACAGGTTAATTATCATGGTGATATTTATATGTCATGGAGAAAAGATGGAAAAGAGCATATGAGATATTATTATTTGTTTGATAAAGATGAATTTATTGATTTATTGAAAAGTGTTGGATTTAAAATTTTAGAAATAAATACTAATTTAGATATTAAAGATAGTATGAGAATTATAACTTCACAAAAAGACAGATTTTCAAAGAAAAATTGGATTGTGAGAGTGAAAAAAGTTTAGATGTATTTATTATAATAATGCTTATAATCTTGTTATTTTATGTTTTAAAATGATAGAAGAAAAATCTTCTAAACTTATAATTAAAAGTTTAAGACTTGAATTAGTAGCTGACAATGATTTTGTTTATAGTGTTGAATTAGAATATGGTTCAAATGGTGATGTTCAAGATTATTGGAATAAAAGAAAAAAAGATGTAAACCAGGTTTTAAGTTATGCTGTTTATCTTTCAAGGGGATTAGCAAGTGCATTTGAAAAAAGAGCAGGGTTATTGCATCAAAATAATAAGTTGACTGACAAAGCTAAAATGAGTTTGATTAAAGAATATAAAGATACAGGAATAGAACTTTTAGGCATTGTGGTAGGAAGTAAACACTTATTTCCAAAATCAAAAATTATTTATGTAGATCCAGAAACTGGAAATATGTTCCATAGTGGAGTAGTTGTAAAAGCAAGATTAAAAGTAGTTAAAGCTTCTTAAGTTCTTTTTCTAAATCTTTTTCATTGATTAATCTTTCTTTACCTATCTGCATGTTCTTTATTTTAAGTTTTTTCTTTTTAACTTCCTCATCTCCTACAAATATAACATATGGGATTTTATAGGAATTTGCATAATCAAGTGCTTTTCCTGGTTTTCCAAACATAATTGTTGCTGGAAAGTTTAAATTTCTTATTTTATCTGCAATTTCAATTGATTTTTTATCCTGATTTAAAGATAGGATTAGGAATTTTTGTTTTTCTTCTTTAATTTTTGCTATTAATTCTAATCTATCTAGTCCAAATGATATTCCTGTTGATTGAATTCCATTGGTTAAATAAGAACCTCCTGCAGCAACTGTTTCTTTTATGTTTGATTTAATTTCAAAAATACTACCATTATAATAGGAAAGGCCTCTTGATAGATATGGTTGGAAATTGAGCTTTATTTTATATGATGAACATATTTTTTCAAGTTCTTTTATTTCTTTATAAGACTTGTATTTTTCGAAGTACACTTGGGGTTTTTTAAAAATTGAAAGGATTTGCTCTGCATTGTATTTTTTGAGATTTTCTTTTATATCTTTTTCCTGCAGTTTATCTAATTTATCTATTTCTTTTATCACTTGTTCTTTTTGAGAACTTGAAATTTTTAATTCTTCAAAGATTTCATTTAATAATTTTCTATTGTTAAAGTTTATTGTAAATTTTATATTTAATTTTTTAATAATTTCACTGGTTATTTTTAAAATTTCTGCTTCATCTTTTAATGTTGAACCAATAATATCAACATCGCATTGAGTAAATTGTCTCCATCTGTTTCCTGCAACAGGTTCATCCCTGAAAACTGGACCTATCTGATATCTTTTATATGGCAATTTTTTATTATTGGCTAATCTTTTTAATTGGAACGTGAATTCATATCTCAAGGCAAGATTTCTTTCACCTTTATCTTTAAGTTTAAAAATATCACTTACTGCTTCATCATTTGGATTATTTCCTTTGACAAATTCTTCATATTCAATAATTGGAGTTTCAACTGCCTGAAAGTTGTATAACTGAAATGTTGATTCAATTATATTCCTGATTGTAATTCTTTTGGAACAATCTTCAATATCTCGAAAGCCTTTGACTGTGCCTAAAGAACCAAGGTTCTTTGAGGCTTCAATCTCCTTTAAATTAGTTGATATTGTCATTTTTATTTCCTAAATCTTTTACTAATTCTTGGATTTTGTTTTTTATTAATTTAATTGTTTTATCTGCTTTTTCTTTATTATCATCAAGGACATCTGGAATTTCCCATTGTATTACTTTTTTATTGTAGTCTTTGTTATTGAATAAAATTTTAGGAACATCATCTGCAGTTATTATTGTCAAGTCTTGTTTTGCTAAAAGATTGACAGATATGTTTTTTGGCTTTGAAACTAGATTTATTCCTGCCTGGTTTATTGCTTTAGTTTGATTAGTTGAGGGAGAAACTCCTTTTATAAGCCCTCCGCTTATAACTTTTATTTTTTTGTTCTTGTTTATAGTTTTGAAGTAAGCTTCTGCAACCCTGCTCCTAAAAACATTATGTCTACATATAAATATTATGTTCATTTTAGCTTATCTCCTTTTGACTATTTAATTTTTCTTTATTTAATAATGTTTCTTTAGCGATTAAGAAACATTCTTCATTTAGATTTTCCGAATCTCTTAAAAAAAGTATAATATCTTCTTTATCAATAGTTATCAATCTATCTCCTTCTTTTCCTATTACTGTTTTTTCTTTAAATTTTGTAAAATCCTTAAAATCTTTTATTTTCTTAAAAGGTTTTTCTTTATTTTTGTATATGTATTTTATTTTTAAATATCTTTGATTTTGTTTAGTTAATAATTTGCCATTAATATTCTCTGTGAATACTAAAAAATTATAAATTGCTTTTTTTGCATTTTTATATGATTTATTATCATTCAAATATCCACATTCAAAACAAAATCCTGGTTTATTTTGAAGATTCATATAATAATCTGTAGAACCAGGTTCAAAAAGATCCCAATTATAAGTAACTATATCTGCATCAAAAATAATTGCATTTTTAATTTGTGTTTTATCACATATAATAAAAGGTGTTGAATCTTTTGTGAAACTTGCATGTAAATCTAAAACGAAGTCTGCAAAATCTAAATAAGGTAATATTTCCATTGCAGTTTTTCCTTCAAGACTTTCCGCAATTTCAAAAGATTGTTGTTTAAAGAAACATCTATTTAGATTTTTTTCAATAAACCTTTTATTTTGCTTAATTGCTTCTAAATTTGCATATATAAAAATAACTTTACCAAATTCTATTTTTAGTTCTGGAATTATTCTATCAAATGCTTTAATTCCAGGAGTTTCATTACCATGTATTCCTGCTATAATTACAGTTGTTTTTCCAGGCTTATTTCCACATTTTTCAATTATTCTTATATTGTTTTTAATTTCTTTCATTTTTATCTCCTAAGATTAATGATAAATAAATTCTATCTGTATATTGAGGGTCGTAAATATCTAAGCTTAAAAAACCTGATTTTTTAAAAAGAGTCATTGAAGCAAGGTTTCTTCTATCAGTTCTTAAAACTATTTCAGGAGCCCTAACCTTATTTATGTATTCTTTACATAATCTTAAACCAATTCCTCTTTTTCTTTTATTTCCCCTAACTGCTATTTCATCCATATAATTTGATTCAGAATTTATCTTACATGTTAAAAAAGGGAATTTATCAAAAGGTATTTGATATCCCCAACTAAAACCCTCAAGCCCATCTGTATTTTCTGCTACTAAAACTATGGAATTTTGTTGTGAAAGAGCAAATTCTAGATCTTTTTCAATATCTTCAGAACTCCAAAATTCAATAAAATTTATTTTTTTATTGCATTTTTTGCAGTATAAGGAACTTTGATTTACTTCAAGTAATCCATAATTTATTCCACATTCAGGACATTTTTTATATTCATCCCAAGGAGGTTCTGCAAATGCAGATTTGTAAACATTAATTAATTGTTTTAAATCACTTGGTTTATATTCTCTTATTATGAATATAATCAAGACTTTCGCCTATCATTTTGACCCTCCTAAAATTATATCTAAAAAGAAAGCGAAAGGAGGGT
>JAVHOF010000007.1:0-1233 GCA_036169915.1 Candidatus Pacearchaeota archaeon
AGCATCAGGTGCTATATTTAATTCTACTGTGGTTGCTGTATCTTGTGATTGAACAGAGGTTAATCCAATAGTATTTGTTATTCCTGCAACATCTAATTTAGTAGATGGACTTGTATTTCCTATACCTACATTACCGTTAGTTAATATTGTAACTTTTTCACTATTATTTGTAATTATTCCAAAATCATAATTATCAGCAGAGCCTATGGTTTTCTTAGCACCAACAGTGTTTCCATTCAATGCCCATTTTAAATCTAATGCAGTTTGTGTTGCAGTGCTAATAGGTTTTAATAAATCTGTTGTATTGTCCACATTACTAAGACCAACATCAGTTTTATTTAATGAAACAACACCCTGATACCCATTAACAGAAACAACAGAATTTGAATTTATTGATTTTTGCCAAATAGAGCCATTATATACAACCCAATCTCCTTCTAAAAATATAATTGCACCAGATCCAAAGTTTGTAGTTCCAGAAACAGAACATAAGTAAACATCACCAGAATTACCAACGCCATCAGATAAACTTGGAATATTTGTTGAAGCATTCCAAACACCTCTAAAATCCATTAACGTTGTAGGAAGCTGACTTACTAATATTTTACCACCACTATCAAGAGTTGCCACACCATTACTAGCACCCTTTTCAAGTGATTGTATGTATGTTTTTAAATCAGATATTTGACTCTCTGTTATACTTATTCCAGTAGATTTATTCCAAGCAGAAAATATAGGATCAGTTTCTGTATGTAATGCACTATTCCAATTTGTAATTAATGATGAAGTTATTCCATTAAGATCTGTAATATTAGCATGAGTATGTTTCTTAGCAACAGCATCAGATAGATTCACTTCAGTTTGTGTATATGCATCTAATAATGTTTTATTAGAATGAGTATGATTATTAGTAAATGCAGTACCCCAGTTAGAAATTTGTGTATCTGTTACAAATCTATTAGAAGCATCTGTAGCTATTTTTGCAGGCGAGATTGCTGTAGCATTCCATGTACCTGTGCCTATTGTTCCGACAGTAGTAATACTAGTTGAACCTGCTGTTGAAGAGAAAGCACTTGAATGTAGACCATCTAATAAGTCGGCATTTAACCCAGTAACCAATGTTGTAGTAACAACCGTATCTAAAAATGCTTTATTAGAATGAATATGATTATTAGTATATGCAGTGTTCCAATTTGTAATTAATGTTGAAGTTATTCCATTAAGATCTGTAAT
>JAVHOF010000008.1:0-1221 GCA_036169915.1 Candidatus Pacearchaeota archaeon
GAGAGGCAAAGTTATTCGGTCATCATTTATTTTGGCTTAAGGGAAAGACGCTTGAAATGAGTCCGAAGTCTAATCCAAAAGAAATGTTGCCCGCTGGACCTTTTCTACTTATGCTCGGTGATGCTGGATGTTTGATAGGAGATGAACGAATAGCATTAAGAGATGGTACATTTGATAAACTCGAAAATCTAGGTCAAACTCATCTTCAAGATATTTATATTCCAATATTTCAATCTGGTAAAATGTCTGAGAAATACAAAGGTGTTGCTACAGTATTTCATAGTTATAAGAACCAACCAGTTATGGAAGTAATAACTGAAAGCGGAAAAAGAATAGTTGGAACGTATAATCATCCATTGCTTACTAAAGATGGGTGGAAAAGATTAGACCGATTATCTAAAAGTGATTATCTTCGGGTAGTAACAAAAATTCCTTGTTGGAAGAAAAATTATTATGGATTTATAGATGAAAAGATTGGCGGATTAATTGGATACGCTTTAGCAGATGGGGGTATAGATAAATATGCGGTAACTTTGTATGTTTCTGACATTGAGAAAGAATTGCTTCCCAAACTTAGGCAAATTGTTATAGACTCTTTTGGTATTGAAGCTTCCGAATACATCAGAATAGCCCACGGAATCAATCGAACAGTAGATATGAATATTCTTGAGATAAATCGAAAATGGATAGCCGAAAAACTATCATTCTTGAGGGAAAAACGTGTTCCAATAGGTATATTTCAATCGCCAGATTCAGTTGTATCAGAATTTTTGTCATGGTTTTTTACGGGCGATGGAAGTGTATTTTCAGGTGGACGTGGACGATATGGAGTGACTTGTGAACAAGCGGAAAAACGAATAGAATTACTTCGAGATATACAGATGCTTTTATTGAGGTTTGGAATTTACTCAACTGTAAAAGGAAGACATCTCTTCATAAAACGTGGAAACTCGATTATAAGATTTGCAAAGTATATTGGTTTTAAAACGGAAAGAAAACAAAGAAAACTCAAAGAATTAGTTGAATATGTTAAACCGTTACGAAAACGGCACAATCAACTTTGGGAGAAGATTGTTTCAATTAAATCATTTGGTACAACAACTGTTTATGATGTTGAAGTTCCTCATCGTAAACAGTTTGTTGCTAACGGTATTGTTTCTCATAATACAGGTAAAAGTCTTCTGGGACGCGCAATGCAAAATTACATGACTGAACTTTACA
>JAVHOF010000009.1:0-5316 GCA_036169915.1 Candidatus Pacearchaeota archaeon
TATATGTATTGTAAGGAGGATAGTTTAGTCCGGAATCACCCTAATCACCAAAAATATTATTGATAAAGCATGTAAATCTAGAAATAAATGAATTTTATCCAAAACTTGATTTAAAATTAAATGAAAAAGAAAAATGCTCAATTATAGATGATATAAAAAAATGCAGTGTTTATCTTTAAATCAGCTCATATAAACATCTTCCCATTCTCTTGCATGAGTTTCAGGAAAAACAAACTTTTCTTCATTTTTCCTGCTGTTTTTTTATAATTCTATTTCTAAATAAAATTCCAAATAATATCCCAAAACCAATTCCAGAAATATGCGCAATATGCCCGACGTCTGAGGGAATAAATAATCCTATTAAATCCCCCAAAGCCCATAATATAGCTGCGATAAACATCGGCATTAATAATCCAAAAGCCCAAACAAACATAAACGGGTCTAAAATAGCCAGACATCCGATTATTCCATAAATTGCACCGCTTGCTCCAAGAGATGAACTGTAAAAATTAACAGAAATAATATTTGCAGCAATTCCTGAAATTAAAAACACAATCAAAAATCTATTGCTTCCAATTTTTCTCTCTAAAATAATTCCAAAAAACAATAGTGCAAATAAATTATATAATAAATGAACAATGTCTGCATGAAGAAAAATAGCACTTGCAAATCTCCAATATTCCATTAAATATAAAGCCCTGTTATTTAAAACAAAAAGTTCTGTAAATCCTGGAATAATCATTTGCAATACAAATATAATTACACATAAAAATGACAGCCATAAAAAATAAAACCTGAATTTTCCTTTTGCCATAAAATTAAAATGAAAATATAGTTAAAAATCTTTACTAAATACTAGGTGTCCCATATGCTGAAAAACTTTTTATTTTACCTGTATAAGAAGCCATAGATACTTTAACAACATTCTCTGCACTAGAAACAATCTTGCTAGATTTATACGAATAAAATGCAGAGCTAAAACATTTTTTAGTATCACATACAGACCCTAAATTATAGTCAGGACCATACCAATTTGTTTGATATCCATTAGTATATAAATTTCCCAAAGGATAAAGAGATATACCAATTCTACAACCTTCATATTTATTGCTGCATGACAAAAACTCAACAGTTATATTATTTATATCATAAGCTTTATCTAAATATATATAACCATCTGAAATATTTTTTCCAGCAAAAACATTAATAGGCACCCCAACATTAATACATTTTTTATCAGAATCTCTGCACTTGAAATTATTAGCACATTGGCAAATTAAACTGCCCCCACATCCGTCTTCCAAAATTCCACATTCTTTCCCTTCATTTTTTAAATCAGAACAGGTTTTTGGAACGCATTGAACACATTTTGAATTCTGACACACATCCCCATTAGCACAATTTCCAAAATTTCCGCAAAATCCTCCGCAACCATTATCTCCACATTCCTTATTAGTTCCATCAGAATTTTCGCAATTAGGAACACATTTTTCATTAGATTTCGCATTGCTCCAATGTCCAGATAAAGGAATCTTAAAGTTTAAATATTGATATCTATCATTATCATAAGCTGTTTGTTTTGAATCATTATCTGTTAAACCATTTAATCCATTTACTATAAAATCTTCACCTATAAATGATTCAGATTTTGTAGAAAAATCATTTTTCATATAAAATAAATTACTCGCCTGTGAATAAATCCCTATTTCATCAGCACCATCACCATCCCAGTCGCCAGATAAAGGAATTCTATCATGGTTAAAACTACAGGTAAGCCCCCCAAATGATGTATAACAGATTCTATAATAATTACTTAACTGATTTTGCAAAATCCCATTTAAATTAAATTTTGTAGTAAATATTGAACCAGGATTAAGATTTTCTTTTAATTCATTTGTTAGGAAAAAACTATCTCCTGATAAATCATACAATCCAACAGTGTCCTTTCCATCACCATCCCAGTCGCCAACAACAGGAATATTATAAAATTCAGGAGCAGACTCACTCTTTGGACAAAGAGGACTTGTTTTTGCAGAAAGATAATAAATAAAATATAAATTTCCTTGTGCAGGATTTCCAACAAACTTAAAACTAATATCTGCATTTCCTTCTGAATTTGTATTTCTTAAATTAAAAGTTGATGTAAATGGATCATACAATCCTACACTATCTATTCCATCACCATCCCAGTCGCCAACAACAGGATATTGCAAAGGATAATAATATTGCACCAATTTAGAAAAAGCATATTGATATTCTGAATTAAATTGTTCATATGCTGTTTTACCAAACTTAAATTTAATATCCTCATTTCCAGCAGAATTTTTATTTTTTAATAAAAAAATCCCATTAATAGGATCATATATTCCAACACTATCTATTCCATCACCATCCCAGTCGCCAATCAAAGGAACTTGACTTCCATATCTTGCACCAGCATAAAAATATGATCTTCTTAAAGAGTCATTATACTGGCATATTTTGCTTTTATCAGGTATTACATACATGCATTCCCCTGTTGAAGAAGATTTTATACATCCATAAACGCTATTAGAATTAACAGGCTCTTTTTTAAAACTAAAACTTAAAGCATTTGATACATCTCCAGCCAATGTATTCTTTAAAAAAAAATTAGACACAGGAATTGTAAACATCCCAACTGAATCAGGGATAGTTCTTATTCCAGTTGAACAAACCTTGCTTAAAGCAGGTTTTCCATCACTAATCCCACAATTATTTGCATCATTGCAAGTTCTTGTTTGCTTGCCATTTGAACAAGCACTCCAATCACTACATTGCCAATTAGGCTTGCAACCTTTAACACAAGCCCCCTGGTCATTGCATAAAAAATAATCAGGACAAGTTCCACAACTTCCTCCACATTTATCATCTCCGCAAGATTTACCATTGCAATTAGGACTGCATGGAACTGATTCATATTTCAAATAAGGAGTATATTTATTCTTCTTGTCAAGTCCAAACAAAGTAATATAATCACTTCCTGATTTTGAAACTCTTTTTCCAGAAATAGTAATAAACAAAGAATTTTTTCCACTGACAAGCGAATTAACAACATAATCTTTTACATCAAAGCAAAAATACTTTCCATTAACAAATTTATCAGTAAATGTTTTTGTTGAAATTATTTGCCCGGATAAATCACTTGGACATTTCAATGAATCTTCTGCAATTAATTTTATTTCAAAGTCAACTGTATTTGTATTTGATTTTGAAAAACATATTTCAGAAGTTTGAATTTTTTTTCCTGATAAAGAGCTTATATCAAATTCACTTGTTCCAGAATAATCTTTTTTTGAAGTTTTTCCAATATAAAAACTACTAACATTAGTCTTAGGAGAATTACATTTTGTTCCATAGCTGGATTTTACAGCCTTAGCATATATCACCAAATTATCAGAAACAGCATCTCCTGTAATGACTGCATTACCAGTGATATTACTTGTAAATAATTTTACAATAAAATAAATTATAAATGCAAGAATTATAATACCTATCAACCATAACAAAAGATTTTTATTTTTTGTTTTAATTCGTCTAGTACTATTACTCACTCTCTTTTTCATATAAATTAAAACAAAACTCTATTTATAAATATTTCTAAAAAATCATCAAAATTCATCATCATATTTTCTAGCCTGTTGTCTTAGGATATCAGCCATGTCTGTTTTTTCCCAAGAAAAATCTTCATCACATCTTCCAAAATGCCCATAGCTTGCTGTTTTTCTGTAAATAGGTCTTCTTAAATTCAAATTTTCAATGATTGCTTTTGGCCTCATATCAAAATTTTCAATTACTAATTGCATTATTTTATCTTCTGAAATTTTTGCAGTTCCAAAGCAATCGACATTAACAGAAGTAGGTTTTGCAATACCAATTGCATAACTTATCTGAACTTCGCATTTATCAGCTAATCCAGCAGCAACAATATTTTTAGCAATGTACCTGGCCATATATGCTCCACTCCTGTCCACTTTTGATGGATCCTTTCCACTGAAAGCACCTCCCCCATGCCTTCCAACACCACCATAGCTGTCAACAATTATTTTTCTTCCAGTAACACCAGTATCTCCCTCAGGCCCGCCAATTACAAATCTTCCTGTTGCATTAATATGCACTTTTGTCCTTTCATCCATTAAAGTTCCACAAACAGGTTTTACGACTTTTTCAAAAATTTCTTTTTTTAATTGTTCTTCAGAAATTTCTTCATTATGTTGCTGTGCAATAACAATAGCATCAATTCTGCTAGGTTTTCCATCAACATATTCAATTGTAACTTGAGATTTTCCATCAGGCCCAAGATTTTTAATCATGCCATTTTTCCTGACTTCTGCAAGTTTTTTTGTTAATTTATGGGCAAATATAATTGGCATAGGCATTAATTCAGGAGTTTCATTACAAGCATAACCATACATCATTCCCTGGTCACCAGCACCCTGGTCTTTATTTTCAGCTTCACTAACACCCATTGAGATATCAGCACTTTGTCCATGGATACTTATCCAAACACCTGCATCATCAGCATCAATACCAAATCTTGGATCAGTATAACCTATTTCTTTCAAAACTCTTCTTACTATTGCTTGAACATCTGCAAATCCCCTTGTTGTAACCTCACCTGCAACATGAACGCTTCCAGTTGTAACAAGAGTTTCAATAGCAACTCTTGAATAAGGATCCTGCACAATCAGGTTATCCAATATAGCATCAGAAATATTATCGCAGATTTTATCAGGATGTCCTTCAGTCACTGATTCAGAAGTTATAAAGTATTTTCTCATCGCTCTTTTTCACTCTCCTAATTATTCCCATATCTTAATTTAAAAATATTTATGCATTTTATTGATTATTTTGGACAATTTACTTCAGCATAAAAAGTAAGAAAACAGGGTGTGTTAAGAGTTCGTGGCTTTTTAATTATAAACTCATAAAAGGGTTTTGTATAAAATATAATAAAAAATAAAAATTATTTAATGAAACATTGCATAAGCAAGAGCACCTGCAACAGCTAATTGACCTATAGTTCTTCCAACTACATAAGAGGCGTCAATACCTTTAGCTATTCTAGGATGATTTTCAAAAGCATAACACATATCTTCAGAAAATTCAGTTCTTACGAGGTCTTCTGGTCTTTCGTCAGCAGATGCTAAAACCATTCCACTTAATGTACCAAAAGTAGTTCCAGCTGTTGCTCCAAGAGCTAATCCTAAAGCACCACTGAAAACTCCTGTAGTTCTGACTATTGCCCAATGTCATTAAGTTAAGCTCTAACTTTTTTCTTGGTAACAATAACATAAG
>JAVHOF010000010.1:0-5306 GCA_036169915.1 Candidatus Pacearchaeota archaeon
GATCATTTTTTAGAAATTTATCAAGGAGAAATTCCTTAACTTAATGGAATTGGATAAACGCCCCCACGAATCTTTTAACTATCTATTTCACCCATTGCTCAAGAGCAATCCTTAATTCTGCATGGTCTTTTGCATATTGTTTTAAAGGAATTTTTTGCATAGCTGCTTCAAGAGCTTGCCTTACAGCTCTTGCTCCAGCACCGGTTCCATTTGCATGTCCATGTATTCCACCACCAAACTGCATAATCAAATCTTTTCCTAAATGTTTTATTAAAAATGGAATATGTCCTGGATGCAACCCTCCACTAGAAACAGCAAGAACAGGTTTGATTTTCCCCCAATCCTGTGACAATCTGCTATGGGTTTCTTTTACATTTTTATTTTCAATCTCATCTTCAATTTCAGAAATCTCCTTTAAACTTCCTTCTAATTTTCCAACAACAGTTCCAATATGCAATGTATCACATCCAATTAATCTAACCATATCAGAAAGAGTCAGCATTGAAATTCCATGTTTTTTATTTCTTGTAAAAGCAGCATGCATTGCCCTGTGCGCATGTATAGCCATTTTAAAATCTCCTTCACATAATGTCTGTAATGCACCAAATCCTTCTGTAACAACATCAATCATAACAAATTTCCCCCCTAATTGCTCAACAAGTTCTGCTCTTTTCATCATTTCTTTTGTTTCAGCAGTTACATTGACTAAATATGCTTTTTTTTCACCTGTTTGCTCTTCTGCTTTATCAGCCATTTCCAAGGTTCTTGCAAGTCTTTCTTCAAACTGATTAAACTTTTGAGAAGAAAGATTTTCATCATCTTTAACCAAATCACATCCTCCAGCCCAGGCTTCATAAGCAACTTTTGCATGATCTAAAGTTTTTAATCCTAATTTGGGTTTGACAATTGTTCCAACAAAAGGTCTGTCTTTTACTTTCATAAATTTTCTTATCCCATAGATTCCATATTTTGGCCCTTTAAAAGAATTTAAAAGTTTTTTTGGAATCTTTATATCTTCCAAACGAAGATTTTTAACAATTTTCATTCCAAAAATATTTCCAGCAATAGAACTCAGTATATTAGGAGCATTTCCTTCTTCAAATAACTCACTTGGATAAGCAACTTTCACATAATTACCTTTAATAGAAAAAACTTTTGCAGCAAGTTTTTTCATATATTCTTTCTCAGTTGATACTTCGTTCCATGTTCCAGTGCTTGATTCAAGCGCAACATTTTCCGACGCCTCTTTGATGCTAACCCTATTAGCAGGTTCAACCCTAAACAAGCATATTAAATCGCTCTCACTAGGTTTATATTTCAAGTTTAGAAAGTCTGAAGGTTTCATTTTTTAGTTTTTTTATTTCCCCCACTTGATTTTTTAAGTTTACCATAGAGCCAGCCTAGGATAGAACCTATAATAAAATATACGAAAAAAGTTGTAATAATTACTAAATAAGGATTTTTAGAATATTCAATACCAAGTAAATTCAGAATTCCCAAACTTGGAGAAGATATAAATATAAACAATACCCCTAAACCTAAACATTGTCCACCAAGATATCCTGAACTATCACAAGGATATTTAATTAAAATCAAACCAATTATAAGATATAAAATAGAGACAATCATTCCCCCCTTCAACCAACTAGGCATATTTTTCCAGCTCATTTTATTTTTAAAAAATTTACTTCTTCTTTGCTTTACAACATCCACATGGCATTTTCATTTCCCCCTATTTATTTTCATTTCTTTTTATATAAAATCCAAACAACTCCTAACATTGATAAAGTTGCAATAAAAAACATTACATAAAGAATATCATTTGAAACTCTATATCCTGCAAGTTTTGCAAAATCATAATAAACATATATTGCAAATGTAATAAAAATTCCCCATCCATATTTTTTCTTTCTTTGAAAAACAATTATCAATCCAAGAATTGCAATTATAGCTTCAATAATTATTGATATATATTGTAAAGTTTCTAACATCTTTTTTTGCTTTCTTCTTTATTTTTTAATATGATTTATCATACATTTAGTCTTTATATCATTTATTTCATAGATAGTAGAATCCTTAAATCTTTTTAAATCTTTTACATCAGAAGCAACAGAAGCAAGTTTATGCATTTGCCATCCTGCTAAATATACAGCTCCAAAATAAGGAGCATATTCAATAAATATCGGAGTATTGATAATTCCAAATACTTTCAATACTAACCAAATTAAAATTAAAGCAAGCACAATCCATGCGATTATATCCCAAATGCTCACATCTTTTTTTATCATATTTTAAAGTAGTAAAGAGAATTTATAAACTTAATCCAAAATTTCAATCATTTCTCAAACATATAGGCAAATTCTTTTTATCCTTGTGATATTTTATACATTCACAGCACATTCCATGCCTCTCGCAGTTTTCATCAGGGCATGGACAATCCTGTTCATTCTCAAATTTGTTAAGACATTCGCGGCTCATTTTTAACCAATCTCTTTAATTTCTTCTGTTTCAATAACAATCGCACCTTTTGCAGGCATTCCATCATTCTCATCTGCCTGTCTAACAAAATCAAACCATTTTCCAGAATTATAATATTTTGCTTTACCATTAATTCTCCAGCCTTTTTCACTTTCAAAAAATGCAAGACAAATATTTTCATTATTTTTTATATTCTCAATTGTTGTTTTCATATAATTATCAGTAATTACAATTTTTTCATCAACAATTTTGGGATATAGAATAAATATAGTATGAGGTTTATTGTTATTAATTGTAGATAAGGCGATTGTAGAATTCTCTAACTTTTCTTTTATATCATTAATTTTCATCTTAAATTTTATTCACTTTCATCCCATCTTTTGTATCATCAACTTTATATCCAAGTTTATTAATCTCGTCCCTTAAGAAATCAGATTTTTTAAAATCTTTATTTTTTCTTGCATCTTCTCTTTCTTCAATTAATTTTTTCACATCATGAGAGATTTTAATTTCTTCTTTAACAAGTAAATTCAGTCCAAAGACTTTATCCATTTTTTTAATTGTATCAATCTTTCCAACAGCTTTTTCATCTCTTACAAGTTTCCATAAAACCTGTAAAGCATCAGGAGTATTCAAATCATCATTTATTGCTTCTTTGAATTCTTCTAAATATTTTTCATTTGTTTTTTCATCATCATTTAATTCAGAAATAATGTTTTTCAATCTCTGATAAGCATTTTTAGCATTTTTAAGATTATTCAATGTAAAATTTAATGGTTTTCTGTAATGTCCTGTTAAGCAAAAATATCTGAATTCTAGTGGAGTAAACGCCTTTTCTTCAAGGTCTGATAATTGATATACATTTCCAAGAGATTTTGACATTTTTCCACCATCGATTACAAGCCATCTTAAATGTAACCAATAATTAACCCATTTTTTTCCTGTTGCTGCTTCAGATTGAGCAATCTCATTTGTATGATGTACAGGAATATGTTCCTCTCCTCCCGTATGTATATCAAATTGTTCACCTAAATATTTCATTGACATTGCTGAACATTCAATATGCCAACCAGGAAATCCCTTTCCCCAAGGAGAATCCCAAAGCATAAGATGATTTGGTTGATTTGTTATCCATAATGCAAAATCTGTTTTATTTTTTCTTCCATCATCTATTTTTACTCTTGAGCCAGCTCTTAAATCTTCTATCTTTAAATTTGCAAGTTTACCATAATTTTTGTATTTTGATGTATCAAAAATTAATCCCACATCAGTTTTATAGGTATAACCTTTTTCTTCTAATTTTTTTATAAGTTCTATTTGTTCCCTGATATGTTCTGTTGCTTTAGGCCAATAATTAGGTTCAATAATATTAAGTTTTTTAATATCTTCAAAAAAAGTCTTAGAATATTTGTTCGCTATATTTAACATAGACTCTTTTGTTAATGGCAGCCCTTCTCTTTTAAGTGCCTTTACCATTTTATCCTCTCCTTCATCAGCATCACTAGTCAAATGACCTACATCAGTAATATTAATTACATGTTTTACTTTATAATGATTAAATAAAAGAGTCCTTACTAAAATATCTTCAAAAACATATCTGTATAAATTTCCTATATGCTGATACCAATAGACAGTGGGGCCACAGCCATATATTCCAACATGTCCATTCATAATAGGCTTAAAAGTTTCTTTTTTTCTTCCAAGAGTGTTATAGAGTTTCAATTCCATATAATACTGATAAAACAAGTATATAAAAAACTTCGTTTTTTATTCAACTTTCCTAAATCCAACTGTTCTTTCAAGGACAAAAGGTTTTCCAAATTCTAAAAAATCATCAAGATTTAAGCTTATTTTTCTCTTTTTTGCCTTATCAAAATAAATAGCCTCACTAATTCTATAGAATCTTTCATCTCTATCTATTGAACTAAAATTTCCTTGACTATCACTATTTATTATTATTTTCCTCATTCTTTCAGAATCAATAGTAAATCCTGGAATTTCTGTTTCTTCATAATATTGAAGTTCATATAATTGATAAACTGCAGTTCTATTTATCATAAATTTTTAAAATATAAGCAATTTAAAAATATTAATATATTTTAAACAATATATCTATTAATAATTATACATTTTAACTAAAGAAAATAAAATTTTTTTAACTGTTTGACGAAATTATATTAACATCAAAACTTTCAGAAGTGTAAACATCACTACCTGTCTTAACTTCTATATTATATCTTACCATGCATCCAGGAGCGCTATCAGGTATTTCAAATCTTATTATCCATGCTTTCATTTCATTATAAGGAATTGATATCCCATCACTACTACTTCCAAGCTTTATCCATGACATTGCCTCTTTTTCTTTAAGTCCTTTGCAAGAACTTTGGTCAAAACTTACCTCATATTTGAATTTAGGAGCTTCATCAGTTCCTCTTAGATTATTTTTAACACCAAATGCAACTCCAAAAGTTTGTCCAGGTTTCATATCAGCTTTATTATCTGCAAGATATACAACCATTTTTTTATCTTCTGAAAATAATTTATTTATTTCGCTTTCAACTTTTTGATTTATCTGCTGAACATTATAATTTGCACCTGTAAAAATAGTTCTTATAAGAACAAGCCCTAAGATAAGCATTGTCATTGCCAAAACTAAAATAACAACTGTACTCATTGATAATTCAATTGCTGCGATTTTATTTTTTCTTATCATCTTCACATCTTTTTATAACTAATTTAGTTTTTTGATACTTATAAATCTTTCTTGCTATTGATACTGTATACTAATCATCAGTTCTCTCGTTAGCTAAATATCTCGCCAATCC
>JAVHOF010000011.1:0-1213 GCA_036169915.1 Candidatus Pacearchaeota archaeon
TTAAAAAATTCGGCATCTGCTGCTATACAGGAGTCATTTATTTCCGGGAAATAACCGCATGTGCTGAAGATTTTTTTACTAATTACAGCGTTCGGGCAGAATTGGAACTCTTCATCCTTCCATGGTTTTCCTGTAACTGTTTGTTTTTTGATATATTTCGAGGCAAATGTTTCAATTTCAGGTGCGGTTATCTGTCCGCAAGTTTGAAGCGAATACCCTACCCCACCCGCATCGAGATATGTTTTGTGTGTGTTGATTTCTATATAAGTTGGTATCCATATCATTGTTTCTGCAGGATATGCCTCCTGCAAAAGAATTCTGTCCCAACCTTCAGGATAGTAGTTATCATCCCCTGTGGGGGCAAGGATTAGTTCACATGTTGCGCTCCTGAAACCGACATTGAATAAATCATATGGGACTTTATGATTGGTAAGCGATTTGTCTTTCTGTTTGAAGATAAAATCGATGCCGAAATCGTTTTTTATCATTCTCTCTAACTCAGAATCCTCTGATACAACGATTATTTCATGGTTAAAATCGCTGTTTTCTATCAAGGATGATAGGGATGGGTATAGAAATTTTTTGTATCTTTTAATGCATGAAACTATTGGGATACTTATCATTTTTTCCTCAGAATAATATCAAAATCAAAATTGTTATTTCTTGTGTTAAACGATAATATATCCGCATTCAACCGTTCGATTATCCGATAAAGTTCCTCTGGAGTCTTTTCCTCTGGTGCCCATTCTCCCGGTTTAGTGTTATTTGGATCGTGCAAATGATGCCTTTTATCTGGCAGAACTATTATTACATAACCACCTCTTTTAACAACACGAAGCCACTCTTTCAAAACTTGTTCGGTATTCTGAATGTGTTCCAACGTGTGAGAACTGAAAATATAATCCAGGCTTTCATCATCATATGGCAACTTGGCACCATTAGCAATTATATCTACTCCATCACCTTTAATAATATTAAGAGATTTCAAAATATGACCGCCCGTATGACCGCCGACATCAATGCCATTATCACCAAGAAGCACTTTAATTGTTCGCACTAGCGTTTCTGTTTGTATCATCGAAACTTCGCATCTATTTATACATTTAAACCGTTCGGGTCCATCCCACCAACCTTCCTCTTTGGCATGTGGATATATTTTATTCATTTAATCGTCTCCAATATGTAAGCCGCCCGTTTTTCTGTTGTATGATAT
>JAVHOF010000012.1:0-1193 GCA_036169915.1 Candidatus Pacearchaeota archaeon
CTTTTTGGGTATGTATTGATAGGAGTCCCTTTCTAATCTTTCCGAGCCCACGGGGGTACTTAATGTCGACTAACAAATAACGTCGATGTGAATGCGTTCGTTCGCAAGTGCAAGTCATATGCTAACACTAATGTGAACCATCATTGAATTCGTTGGTCTAGCCAATCAGGACCGTAAGAAGTGAATGGACGCCGTTATTAGGCGTGACAAGTATAGTGAACACTTAGCTATTGAGTGTGCAAAATGCAATAGGCGCAGGACTGGTTTAACTGCGTGCAAAATCAAACAAATAACTAGGGCGCACGTACGCGTCCAGCAAAGACTGATGATGAGAGCACTTGGTAGAGTGTCGGATGGAGAAAACACATCCTAGTCAGCGTTGCTAACTCATTGCGAGTTATAAGATAAAGTACAACATGTAAGATTGTGATGCATGTATAAATAAACCACATATCAAAGAAATATTGGCTAGTACAATAAGCAGGGTTATTGCCTTGTGCATACATGACAGGTGTATGTACGCTGCCTGTAATTGGAAGACTAACGTAGACTTTGATACATAAGCGCACAGTGCAGTGATGCATAATGAAGTGCGGCTGATAGCAAGGCGTGTAGGCGACTACATCTTATGGCTAATACTAGCATACAGATGACAAGGTGTCATTGTGTATGTGCGTAATAATAAAAAAAGGAGGTTGCCATGACTGGCGACTTTACAAAAATAGAAAAATCAATGGATGAGAGTCCATTGATAGCCGCGATGACCGTGCTGTCAATTGTCCGCTTAACGGATATTGAGACAGCAAAAGCATGGCTAGATCTTGCAGTGGCTGCAAGATTTGGCCAAGATCAGATTGGAGCAGAATACGCTGAAGGGCGTATTCTATCCAGTCTTAAAACATTTATCCCATTCAGCTTAAACTGAGTGGGAGCTGCTAGCAGTGATTAAGGCTAGCGCGTTCGCGTCAAGTCCAATGGCGCGGGGTTCACAAATTTATAGGAGTTATTATGAGGTTTTACAGAGTGTTCGACCCTGTATTGTACATAACGAAAACAGTGAGTTTTGATGAGGTTGAACCTCATCATCGAATCTTATTCGAGTGTACGTGGTCGGGCACACCGATTCGACCATACAGAAAGTAATCTATTAATCGAACCACGTGCATCATGCTATCCTTTGTGTGATGCACACT
>JAVHOF010000013.1:0-489 GCA_036169915.1 Candidatus Pacearchaeota archaeon
TAGATTGGATTACCGTGAAAAGAATGAGAAATAAATATAAAGGAGAAAAATATGGCACTAGAATTAGTATCGCCGACCAGAGTATCTGGTGAAAGAGCACAAAGAACACCTTTTGCTGAAAGTAAAGAACCTAACAAATATGAGGTGTTTATCAGACAGCCCGATGTAGTCAGGTTTCTGAGACAGTTGAAAATAGATAATAAAGACATGAAGAAAGAGTTTGTTTTGATGGCAAATAAAGACGACCTTTCATATACTGGCACAAAGATGGGTGGAGCAGGGCATGGGCTTAATCAAGTCTTTACTGCTGGAAAAATGCCTTTCTAGGCACGACCTACTGGTATAGATAAAATCAGAATTGGAAGAATCTCTAAAGAGTTCAATGAAAAACAATATGCAACGAAATGGAGTATAGAGGGTAAGTTCAGTAGGTCTGGGACTGATTACGAAGAACCAAAGAAAGGACAAAGAGAAAGAATGCAAGACTGG
>JAVHOF010000013.1:499-22612 GCA_036169915.1 Candidatus Pacearchaeota archaeon
TGGATAAAGAGTACCGGGATCAACTTTGAAAATGCGCCAACATCACTTGAAGTAGCAGAAGAAGAGATCAAAGGTATTCCTGAAGATGTAAAACTGAAAGATTTAAAACTACATGACGACATTAAAACCAGATATACAGAAGAACTTGAAAGATTGAAGACCGGCGAATTATCAATATCAGAAGACGAGCTTGATGCCGAGGAAAGTCCTGAACAAAGACTGGCAGAACTTAGTGCTTAGGTACTAAGCCCTGTTATTTTTTTTGAGTCTCTGTCTTTTTTTATTTTTCGCTGGCGTTTGATTTTTGACAGGGTGTTTATTTTTTGTCGGTTGCTTAATGTTGTTTGATATCGCCTGATGTTTTTAATCCCAGCTACCAGGATATCTTAGTGTGCTTGTATTTCCACACCGTGGGCATTTAGCAAAGTCTTCACTGTTTGATTTCCATTTGTGTCCTTTCTCACATTTTAATGTGTATTTGTACAATGTTTTATTTTTGTCTTCTATCATTTTGTCTTCTGTTATATTATAATATATTTACTTACCAACTATAATTTTCTGCTTCTTTAAATATATCTATTATATTTTTATTGCTGTTAATATTATTTAGAAACTTGTTCACAGACTCTTTGTTGATGTTTATATCTGCAATATTATCATGTCTCCATATTTCGTTTATTCTGTTTCTTAAGAATTTTTCTGATTCTGGAGTAAGATTTTCTATAAATTCTAAGTCTACTACGTAATCGCCTTCAGTATGATTTGGATGTATGTCTTGCATTGACATATTTATTGACAATAAAAAATTCTGTATTTTAAATAAGTTGTTATGATTAAATTTGCGATTGTTTGTGTTGTTTATATACTCTTCTGCTATTCCTTTTGTGTTATTAAAATCATCTTTTACTAAATAAAATATTCCTGGTATTATGTTTGGAAATTCTTTTTTAAGAACGTTATGTGTTCTGATCCATCTATCATAATAATGTTCATATTTATGAGTCATTTTTATTATTCCAGTATTACTTTTATTTAAAAATATTGTTGTATATAGAGATTCGTATATATTAGTATAATTACTAAAAGTTATATTATTTATGTTATATGCTGTTGTAGGTATTTTTTGACAATAATATAATCTTCTTCCCAATCCTGGGCATTTTCCCATATCTGTTACATTGTATAATCCTTTTGTTTTATTTAAAAAGGATTCTGAGTTTAAAAGTTTGTAGTTATCTCCTTTAATATTTAATTGGCTGACTAATTGTGGATCTTTGATATGAATTTGTACTACTCCATCTTCTTCCCAGAAAGGAAATTCTATCAATAAATCATATCCCATTATATATAGCCTATATATCCAATCTAGTCCATGTTCATATGTTAAATAGTGGCACACCCCAAGTATTATTGCTAAATCTCCTTCATAGAACAGTGTATGTACAGGTTCGTTGACAATTTTTACTGTTGTAGATAAATTTCTATAAGAAAAGATTTGTTTTTGTAACTCTATGATTTGCTGGTCTATTTCTTGAGATATTACAGTTTTTGCTTCGTTGAGATTGCTTATTATACTAAAAAATCCTTTGTTTGATCCTATATCCAAAACTGTTTTGTTGTTTACTAAAGGTTTTAGAATAGGTACAAAGTATTGAATTCTATCTATTGATTCCTGATTAGTTCCTTGTAAGGTATCTATATCATAGCAATGATTGAAAGCGTATGTAGTGTCTATTTTTTTCTGTAGTTCGTTTTTTGTTATACTACTATTTATAGAGTTCATGGTACTTTGTTGGTTATTTTTTTCTGATATAGTTTTTTACAGAACATTTTAATACTGTAATATCAAATATATCACGGGTATTTTGAGTCATTGTTTTTAGTTTATTATATTTCATGCAACTATCTATATACTGACAAGTGAAACATTCTGAATTTGATGTTATCATTTATTTATTTATTATTTATTTTATGTTCCTCATACTTTTTTAAATCTGCATCTACCATTATATTTACTAACTGTTTAAAATCGGTTTTTGGTTTCCAGTTAAGTATTCTTTTTGCTTTGGAATAATCTCCCCTTAGTTCAAATATTTCTGCTGGTCTGTATAGCTCTTTATCTGATGATGTAAAATCTTTCCAGTTTAGGTCTGCACGTTGGAAGGCGAGTTGTGTGAACTCTTCTACGCTGTGATTTTCATTTGTAGCTATCACAAAATCATCTGGTTTGTTTTGTTGTAACATCATATGCATTGCCTCGACATAGTCTTTTGCATATCCCCAATCTCGTTTTGATTGTAGATTTCCTAGGGTTAGATGACGTGGCGGCGGACCAAATCTAATTTTGGCCACTGCATCAGTTATTTTTCTTGATACAAATTCTATGCCACGTCTTTCTGATTCATGGTTGAAAAGAATTCCACAGCTAATAAACATGTCATATGATTCACGATATACTCTTGCCATCTTATGGGCAAATAGTTTTGCTACACCATAAGGAGAGCGGGGGTTCATTTGAGTGTTTTCATCTTGAGGGGTGTCGGTGACACCATACATTTCTGATGAGCTAGCCTGATATATTTTTATGTTTTTTCCTATATAATCTTTTGTCTGTCGTGCAGCTTCAAACACTCTTAATGCTCCAAGACCTGTAACATTGGTAGTAAATTCTGCTTGAGACCAACTAGTCGCCACAAAACTCTGGGCACCAAGATTGTATATTTCATCTGGGCTAGATTTGATTATTGCAGTAAGAATGGATGACTGGTCGGATAGGTCTCCATCTATAAGATGTATTTCAGGAAGGATATGTTCTATGTTTTCTAAGTTTGGTTTTGAAAGTCGTCTCACTAATCCATATACTTTGTATTCTTTTTGTAAAAGAAGTTCTGCTAAGAAACTACCATCCTGCCCAGTTATTCCTGTAATTAATGCTGTCTTGGATTTCATATTATATCACTTATATCTATCACTTTTATTATTTATATCAATGTTTAAATTTAATTCCGTATTCTTCTGATTGTCTAAGAGCATCTAAGAATTGTTCTTTTGTTAATTTTCCTAAAGTTATCAAATTAACATGAAGGTCTAATCCTCCAGGCTCTGGATCTCTCTTTAAGATATTTCTATATCCTTCCATTACAAAATTTCTTATTTCATCATTAATTGATGTTGGTGGTGTGGGTTGTATTATCGGTGTGGGTTGTATTAACGGTGTTGGTGGAAGCTTACGTTTTAGTTCTACCATCTTTGTATTTGTTTGTATTCTTTGAGGAACATTAAAAAGGTTGAAGTCAGATAATACTTTCTCGAATTTTTTTGCAAAGTTTGTTGGTGCCCATTCTTTTTGAATTCTTAAAACCTCTGATCGTGAGACTTTAATAGATTCTTTGAGAGTCCGGTACGGATATGGTTTTATATATTGAATTATATGGCGAAATGTGGTGTTATCAGATACCGCTAATGGTCTACCACATGATATTGCTTGATCTGTTGTTGCTGCAAGTCCTGGCATGTCCCTATCATACAGGAAACAGTTTAATGTGTTCTGACCACACCATTCAATCAATTCTTCTTTAGACATATAATTGTGGGTGACCACAACTTCTATGCCTTTTTTTGCTGTTTTCTTGCACAAATTTGCAAGATATTCAGCATAGTTTTGTTTGTGCAAATTCCAGTGTATATCATCAGCATATGTTCCTGTAGGAATATTGATTTTGATTATTGCTTCATCAAATTCTTTATTTACAGCATCCACAACAAGTTCAAATCCTTTACCCTGTGTAGCAAATCCAAAGCTTCCAATTATAGGTATGGATTTTTCTTTATATATTATTGATTTGACAGGAACCTCCAGAGGACGTGAGAATGCATAAACTTTCTTATCTGTTATATTGATAGTTGGATCGAGTGCACAATATATGTTGAAATCCTTGTCCGGACACAAGATAAATGGATTGTTAGGGGACACCTCAAGAACAAACACTATCTTTAGTCCTGGCAATAGATGTACATAATTAGTATCAAGCCAACCCATAGTTGTATGATGATAGTTGAAGGTGTAAAAATCATATGTATCTGATACATATCTTTTGTTTTCATTTACTTCCAGATAGTCGAGTTTATATTTGTCTGAAAGCAAAAGACACTCATATATCATACGCCCAGATTCATAAATGCTACAGTTAGCTTTTGATGGATTTATAAATAAACCATGTGGCTTCTCGAAAGACTTCATTTATTTCTCCTGCTCTATTTTATGTCCTAATATACATGCGTTGGCAGTTACAAATACCCCAACTGCATCTGACCAATGAGAATAGTTTGTCGCTGCTACATTTTCATCTGTTTCAATCCATTTGTCATCTTTACAATGACTATATATAATTTTATCTATAATAAGATTGTTTGGTATTATTCTTGAAATTCTATCTTTATTATAAAATTTTATCCATGATAATAATCTTGAATCGTCACACTTTCCGTATGGTAATGTTAATATTATAATTCCATTTGGTTTAGTTATTCTTACCATTTCAGATACAACCTTTTTATCTCCATCTTCATCCAGTTCTGTATCTGTCTTATATATAGTATCTGGTAATCCTACATGTTCTATTGTACTGATGGAATAACACACATCAAACGAATTGTTTTCAAATATCATATTTCTTGCATCCATTTTGATAAAATTAGAAAATTGAAATTGATAATCTATCAAGTCAATACCATAAATATCAAATTCTATCTCCTTTAATTCTATAAGGAGTCTGCTTTCGTAACATCCTACATCTAGAACTTTTTTTGGTGGGTTAGGCAGATGTTTTATTAAAAAAGGTATTTCCATTACTCTTTCTGACCAATTTGAATTTCCTATTACTCTGTCTATCATTTGTTTAATTGATTCCGTAACTTCCATCGTTTTCTACCTTCTTTTTATCATATTCTGTTAGCCATTTCATTAACTCTATTCTATGTTCTTTTAATTCAGATATTGTAGCAACGTCTGTTTCGAACATTGGATCATCTTGATATAGCCAATACTTTGAATAATCTTTTTCTAATATTCTAATTCCGTATTTTGATGGATTCTTTTCTAAATCACATCCAGGATAAGGAATACATGTAGATAAAGTCCATTTATCTGGTTTTGAATCAGTAACAAACGTTTTAACTTTATTTATGGAATCCCATGTTTCTCCAGGAAGACATACCATTAGATATGTTTTTACTCTTAACCCAGCATCTTTTGCTATTTTTATAGCGGTTTTGCATTGTTGTAAAGTCTGTTTCTTATTAGCAAGTTTTAAAAGGCTTTCATCTGGTGTTTCTATTCCAAAAGATAATTCTTCGCATCCGGCTTTTTTTAACGCATCAATTAATTCTGGAGTTGCAGCATCTGCTCTAGTATGAGTCCTAAATTTTATATCAAGAGATTCCATTTCTTCACATAGTTTTATTCCTCTTTTTTCAGGAATACCAAATTCATCGTCTACTATTCTGAAATGTCTACATTTATAGAGATTGATACATTCTTGTATCTCTTTGATAACATTTTCTATAGACCTTAATCTCAGACCTCTATCCCAATTAGCACAATAACTACAATTATGAGGACATCCTCTGGATGTTATAAAAGATGTTCCTATTTCTCCACTACCATATCTTTCACCATAATATAACTCTGGAGAGAATATATGGTCATATGGTAACATATTTCTTGCAGGAAAAGGTATAGTGTCTAAATTTTTTATTAATTCCCTTTTTTCATTAACTGTAATATTACATGAACTGTTATTATCTTTAAATGCAATTCCTTTTATATTATATAAATCTTTTTCTTCTAGGATTTCGATAACAGTGTTTTCTCCCTCACCTATTACTGATATATCATAATCGGTATCTTTTAATGTTTCCACTGGTTTATGAGTAGTATGAGGACCGCCTATTATTCTTATAGCATCTTTTTCTTTTGTCTTCAGGTATTTTGACAGTTCTTTTGCATAGTAATACTCGCCTGTAGTAGATGTTACACCATATAAATCGTATCCTCTTGGAATTAGATTGAAATTTAGTCCATGTTCTGCTCTCATATCTGTCATATAGATGTCGTGCCCTTCTTTATCGATAGCTGCACCTAGATATAGCACTCCTAAAGGAACATTCATTGTTGGGTTATATAGTATTGGATTTGGTGGGATTATGATACATGCCTTCATTGTATAACCTTTATTTTCAGATTGTCTGTTTAATTGTTTGTTTAATATATTTTTACATTATTATGAATTCTTGGAGTTATACCTTTTTTTGAAAAGTTTTCTATGGTTTCTGTAATCTTTTCATCTATTTCAGTCATTAAATTATTTCTTTCTGTGTTGAGATAATTTGTAAGTCTTATGTTATCAGCAAGTTTTTTATGGTTGTCTAATATTTTTCCATCTCGTTTATCTCCTTCTAAATTAAATATTTTTATATTCACTACTATTAATTTATCTATTAATTCAGCTACTGTCTCCATGTTATATCCTTCTTATTTGTTTATTTGTTGTTTATTTTATATTCTTCAGAGGTCTTAAGTGTTTCCAAAAATGTTTCTCTTGTCATTCTTCCTGAAGATATTTCGTTGCAAAAATATTCAAATCCATTATAATCTGGTTCTCTTCTTAGAATATTTCTATATCCCTCATTTATGAATTTATTATTTATTTTACTTAGAATAATGTTGGCCAACTCTTCTGGTGGACTGTTTTGAGAATAAAAATAATCTCGTGTGTCAACTATTTTATCTAACTTTTGATAACTCATAGTAGACCTTGGTATAGAACCTCCATAAATTTCTTTAGAGAAAATTAATATGTTTGGTACTCCTAATGCTAATGTCATCACATGTAGCCCTGTTGGAGCAGATATTATAAAATCCATTTCAGATATGTTTTTTGGTATATCCACATACTTACTGGATTTGTCGTTGTTCACATATATACTATTAATTTTTTCAATTGACAAATTATATAATTCAATATTGTTATCATGTAATATTTTAAATAGACTTGAAAGATAATCATCTCTAAATCCTATGGGTAAAGTCTGTGCACCTAGAATTAATCCAAGTTTTTTTTGTGTGTTGTTTTGTGTATTATTTTGTGTATTATTTTGTATATTACTTATTTCATTTTTACGCACAAAATCACTTAAATCTGGTAATAATATGTCTTTTCTAAGGTTTTCATTATTAATAATAATATCCATGCCACATAATGATAATAGAAATTGTAAAAATGGTGTATCACACTCAAAAAATTTTTTCAAGTTCCACGGATTTATAGATGGTGTTAATAAACAATCAAATGGATAATTTTTTATTATATCATCTATAGAATTGTTCCATGATTTTCCCCAAAAACTCTCATATGTGTTAATGTTTCCGTTTGTCATGATTACTGGTACAGGAACAACTTTATCTATATATGATATTCTATTATAGAAATCTGCGTATATCTCCGATGTATACCATATCACCCGTTTTCCTTTATTTTTATACCATTTTGCTGCTGCTAATGATATTAGAGTATCTCCAAATCTTCCAAGTATTAGTATTATTATTGTATCGGAATTCCCAAACTTTATTTTATATTCCTCAGAAGTTTTTAAACTGTATAAAAACTGTTCTTTAGATAACATTCCAGAAGATATTTCGTTACAAAAATATTCAAATCCATTATAATCTGGTTCTTTTCTTAGAATATTTCTATATCCTTCTGTAACAAAATTTCTTATTTGTTCGGTATTTGACATAGATGGTCTGTTGTTTTGTTGTTTTTTTGTTTTATTGTAATGTATTAAGTACTTTTTCTATATTATCTGCCATTTTATATAATGACCTGTTTTGTAACATGTATTCTCTGGCATATTTTCCAACTTCTTCGGTTTCTTTTTTGTGTTCATAGACATATCTCATCTTTTTTTTAAGATCGTCAAAACTTGGCAATACCCAAATCGCATCTCTTAGACCTATTGCTTCATATGGTTTATAGAATGGTTGCATAAACGCAGGAACTAATCTTTCAGTTTCAACAAAAAAGCCATTTCTGTTATTTTCAATAGTGTCATCATGAACAAAACCTTTGCTTACTATTACAGGTTTTTGCATAGACATTCCTTCTAAAATTGGTATGTCACCACATTCACCACTTGAAATACTAATCATACAATCACACGAATTTATAAACAATGTCATTTCATTATCTTCTAAATATCTGTTTATCCAATGTATATTTCTACCTTGCTGTAAATTATGAGTTCTAAATATTAGATAAACATTATTACTTTCTATTTCTTTATTAAATTCTTGATGAAATGCATCTATTATCATCTGATTATTTTTTCTTGGCTGTCCATCATTGACCACTAAGAATTTATATGCTTTATTGATAATCTCATTTCCAAAATTAAAATTTTTACCAGTTATAAATGGATTATATATGTCTGTATTTATTCCTATAGGTATTACATCTATAGGTACATTTACACCACTGCTTTTAAAAGCATCAATATTTGATTTAACTGGAACAAATAATCTATCCACTATGTTACATCCATATACCCACGATGAAGGTATTCTACTTGCTTCAAACATAGTGTATCCTATTGTTATTTTTGATTTAGCTCTGAAAAAAGAAGAAGGTGTTGATAATATAATACTTATAAATGAACGTGATGTGTTTGTATTAAAGTTGTTAAAATGTTCTATTTCATATTTTTTCGTTTTCAAAGCATTAAAAATATTATTTCCTAAGATTCCATACCCAGTATTCCTAGGAAAATTTTCAAAAAAGTTTATTTTATCATGTCCAACTTTTTGTATAGATTCTTCAGAGTTTTCTAATAGGCTTAAGAACTGTTCTTTTGATATAGTATTTGTTTGTATTAAATGTATATGGTTAGATAATCCCTGAGAGTCCGGTTCTCTTCTTAAGATATTTCTATATCCTTCTGTAACAAAATTTCTTATAGATTCTTCAGAATTTCTGAGAGCATTTAAGAATTGTTCTTTTGATATAGTACCTGTTTGTATTAAATGTACATGAAAAGACAGACTTCCTGAGTCTGGCTCTCTTCTTAATATATTTCTATATCCTTCTGTAACAAAATTTCTTATTTGTTCGGTATGTTCGGTATTTGGCATAGTTGGTCTAATCTATCCTTCATTCTTTTGCAACTTATACTCCAGTCAAAGTTCTTAATTATATGCTCTCTTGCAATTTTACCTTTTTGTAATGCTTCTTCCTTGTGCTCATAAATATATCTCATAAGTTGTCTTAGATGTGTTTTGTTTGGAGTAGCAAACTTTCTGCCTATGTATTGACCAGTTATCCAATTACATCTTGGTTCGATAGTATGTTCATCTATATTTATTAAGTAACTATTATCATCATTCATGAATTCCAAATTTCCACTCCATCTTGTTCCAATCGTTGGTAATCCCATGCTCATTGCCTCACAGCATGGAAGACTCCATCCTTCTCCTCTCGAAGGTAACACAAAACAATCGCATGCTTTATATAAAGAAACCAACACTTCATCTGGATAAATATTAAAGTCTATATGTATCAATGGTCTATTTTGTATAGGAATGTCACTAATCATTGTATTAATTTCATTCTTTGCTTTATCAATATCATACCAACCACCTTTAAGATATAGAGCAACTTTGTCTTTATCGTTGTTTGAAAATTCTTCTGCAAAAGCTCTTATTAATACATTTACACCTTTCCTTTCAGAGTACCCCATTACAGACAGGAATTTATATTTCTCATTCATATTACTCAGGTTTCCAGGAATATGTTTTGGTTCGCTTGCTTTTTCTTTATTGAACACCGAAGTATCAACACCAAGAGGCATAACTATTATTGGTATGTTAATCAATCCTGCATTTACCATACTGTTCTTACAAAAGTTGGATGGTGTCCATATTTCATTTATACCTGCTTTTTTGAGATGATTTACAAATTCAGGTGGATAATCTACAGTTTCAAACATTATATACGCTATATTATAATATCCAGGATGTGGTGAAATTGCAAGAGGAACATTCATTGCTAACCAGAATTTATTTGTGTTAGAAGTAATGACACTATTATTTCTTGTCAATGATATTAATTTAGCACCAATTTCTGTTTGACCACTTTCAATATTATCTCTATCCAATATTGAACTCCTTACGTTACATCCAAGTTTATCTAAGTTATAAGTAACATTTCTCATTGCTTTTGCAAACCCACTATTACCAAGCATTAAACCTTGACATACTACATTTATTTGATTTTGATTTTGATTTTGATTATTGATATTTAAGTTGTTGTTTATCATTGTCATGTCAGTTGGTATGGTAGGTATGTAATTTAATATATCATTATTTTTGGAAACTATTTCATCTATCTGTATTTTTGTATTAAATGACAACGGAGGATGTAAAAATATTGCTAAATGTGAATCAACTCTTTTTTGTGGATCAAAGTTAGGTACTACTAAATCAACTGTATGTATTTTATCGATCGTGTCAGTATATACACTTTTTACTGAACTTAGAATATCCACTGAACTTGGTACGTTTTTATAGTATATATATAACCCAACATTAACTTTTGTCTTTTCTTGTGTTCCTTTTAGTTTAAATGTACATGTAAATATACTATCAGGATTTGGTATAACATTAAATTTTATTGGTCTATTAACTGTCAAATCCATTATATATCATTTCCCATGTTTTTTCTTACTATGACATTCCTTACAAATTAAGTATCTTCCTACTCTATTTTGCTCTGTCAGCTCTGTTTCACATACCTTGCATATTTTTATGCACTTTTGTATTTGTCTATGTTGTACCTTGTCCCAATATATGAGATATTTGTATTTATGTGTGCAAATATAATTACGACCATAAGTTGTTTTAAATCTAATGAGTTCTTTTGTTGTTGATATTTCTTTTCTTTTATCTTCTAATTTTTTTCTATCTGTTCTTCTTGTTCCCTGATTCTTAGTTGTAGAACATTCTTCTTTATCTACTAACTGTAATGGCATATAACTTCAATAAATAATTATGAATCCTCTTTAACATAACGGACTAACAAATTATCAACACAACCATGTTTTACAAGATTGTCGTGTATAAAATTCATTACATCTTGTCGACTCTTAACCCAAAGAACGTCTTGACCATGACGTACCTGTCCAACTTGTTGATATGTATCTACCAAATATTCAATGAAAGTCCTTGGATTTATGTTAGAATAAGCAATCAACGTCCAGGAGTTGAATTCGAGAAAGATCCATGGGTTGAACTTTTTTAATGTGTTTATGCTCCCTTTTAGTACCTGCCATTCATGTCCCTCAGTATCGATTTTAATGAAATCCCCTTGTTTTAAGCCAGCTTCATCTACTAAGGTATCTAACTGTTCAACCTTAACATCATAAGAAACTGAGTTATTTATAATATGGTCTTTAGTAACGAGGTGTGAGATTGCTGTAGAACTAATCATGTTACAATATTGCAAATTTCCCTGGATGTCTGACACTCCACAGTTTTTTATAATAGGATTCATATGATTTGATACACAATTATGTTTGAGATATTTATATGCTATTTGATTTGGTTCAATCGAAAGAATATTCCTGCTGTCATTAACAAATTGTCCCATTAATAGTGTTATTAATCCAATATTTGCTCCTACATCAATAAGTCCCTCTGCCTTTTTATGAAGGAGCTGTCCTAAAATTTGCGAAAGACATCCAAGTTCACCAGAGCGTGATATTCTTGCTGCTTTAAAATTGAAATAATTATCGTTCGGATCATAAGAAATATCATATGTTTTATTGCCAATCACAAAACTGTTCGATACATTAATGACACTTTTATATTCCTCGGAAGTTCTAAGTATTTCCAAAAATCTTTCTTTTGATATCGTTCCGTTAGATATTTCTCCGACAAAATAAGCAAACCCTTCAGGATCAGGTTCTCTTAATAGAATTTCTCTGTATCCTTCTATTACAAAATTTCTTATACCATCTGTTCTTTCTCTTCCTATACAAAATTCACACATAATTCCTCTTCAATAAGCATTTTAATTAATATTGATATATTAATGTTAAGGCAAAGTAGATGGACTTCTTCCACTTTGCCCTTCCTTCTATTCAGGAGATGTAAGCTCAGAATGTTGATGTCATTCATCATTGCCGTATTACAATATATTAAAATTGAATCTTTTCAGCGGAATCTTTGAATGTATTGTATTTTAGCGCCTTATATATCTGTGCCTATGGATTCTCATAGGAATACATCGCTGAACGATATCCTTAACTGAGATTCAATCCTATCTTTTTGTATTGTATATATATTGATGTTATTACTGATATTATTATTGATATATCTTAAACACCTCTCTATCCAAATATATGTATTCTTCATATTCTTTTTTGTTATGTACTTGATTATTCTTCACACGTATACCATAAGGATCGCTCATCTTATATATCAATGACTTATGGCTCGGTACTAAAGAAAATCCTAGTGCTAATGGATGAGGAACTACTATAATGACTTCATTCCCAATTCTTGACATCTCTTGTGTGGCAAACCTAATATGTTCTGGAGTAACATGTTCTAGAACATGAGATGCAAATACTACATCGAATTCTTTTGAGTTATATGGAAGAGGCTGTCCAAGTTCACAGTGTTCAATGTCTTTTGATAAGTCTGGACAAACATCGCATTTTCTTCCACTATTTAGAGATGCGATCTTTAATACCGGCTGTCCTATACCAGTAGCTCCGATATTCAATTTATTTCCTTGAACAGAGTTTGTATATCCAATTGCTTTGTTTTTTGTAATGACCGTATGGACATATTCTAGTGTTAGATATCCAGCCAAGTATTTGATTAGTGAGTTCATATTATTACCTACACAAAATTTCTATGTTATGCTAAGACAGTTTCTCCTGCAAATACATGTTGTCCTTCTGTTACTTTTATTGTTAAACCGAGGGGAATGATAATTGACGTATGACTTCCTAATAGTATTTTGCCTATGACTTGACCTTTTTCAATGTATTGATTTAGTTTGACATCTGTTGTAACTGTTCTTGCTAATTTACCAGCCCATCTTTCAATTGTTATATTTCCTAATTGTGTTTCGAGTTCTATAAAATTATATGTTGAGTTGTAATCAATGATGTTAGTTATTTGTCCACTTTGAGGAGCACGTTGGACGTGAACATCGTATAAATTGATAAATATTTCAATCCTATTATTTTTAATAGACTGGATAGTTCCATCTGCAGGACTAACTATACTATCGCCTGCTGGTATATTTCTATTAGGATTTCTATTGAAATATAGATATCCCAGTAAAACGGTTGGTATTATGTATGATGATAGTTTCATAATTTTATATTCCATACCTTACAATACATTACCCATAACTTACATTACAATGCCACATCTACAAATATATCTTTTTCTTTTAGAGCTTATATGTTACAAGTTTTCTCAAATATTCCTTAGTCTACATTACCTTACCGGACAATACCGGAACGGTTATTTTCTAGTTGATAGAAACTATAATAATTTCATAGTCTCTTATCTTTTGTCATTGATTCATAATTCAATAACTATAATATTTTAGGTGTTTGCATTGTCATCATCCTATTTTCCATTAATAAAATCATCTGTTAATTGCTGTGCTTCATCATCTGTATATTGTTTTGGAGGATGTTTGAAAAAGTATGCTGATGGATAATCGAGAGTACCTCCTATATTTCTATCCAGTGCTACTTTAGCACATCTTATCGCATCTATTACCACACCAGCACTATTAGGACTGTCTTCTACAGATAATCTTAACTCTAAATTCATTGGAATGTTACCAAAAAGCATGCCCTCCATTCTTATATATGCAACTTTATTATCTTTCTGCCAGGGAACATAATCGCTTGGTGATATGTGAATGTTTTCATCATCAAGTCGTAGATTACCGAGAACCGACTGTACGGCTTCTGTTTTTGATTCTTTTTTTGATTTTAATCTATCTCTATTAAGCATATTAAGGAAGTCAGTATTTCCACCAGTGTTTAATTGATATGTCCTTTCTAATTGTACTCCTCTTTTATTAAATAGGTTAGCTAATGTTCTATGTATAATTGTTGCGCCTAATTGAGATTTTATATCATCTCCCATTAGAGGTATGTTTTTCTCTTTAAATTTATTTGCCCATTCTTTGTTTGAAGCTATAAAAACTGGTATGTTATTTATAAATGCTATATTTGCTTCTAATGCGCAGTTCGCATAAAACTTTGTTGCTTCTTCTGATCCTACAGGTAAGTAATTTAAGAGTATTTCTGTATTTGTTTGTTTGAGAATTTTGATAACTTCCTCTTCAGTTGGTTCTTTTTCGTTTGATATGGAGTATGTATAATTTTCATCATAGTTTGCCATGTGAGGAGAGATAGAATCAAGTATTTTTCCCATTTGTACTTTTACGTTTGTTTGGGGAATATCCCAATGAAATACATTAGTACAATTTGGCAATTCAAAGATTGCATCTGATATATCTTTGTTAACCTTTCTTTTATCAATGTCAAATGCTGCTGATATTTCAATGTCATAAGGTTTATATCCACAAATATCCCAGTGCATCAATCCAATAGTATTTATGTTATTTTCATCATCATTACATTGTCCGTAATAATATATTCCCTGAATTAAACTAGATGCACAATTTCCAAGACCTACGATAGCAACTTTTATCTTTTTTGACAATTGTTATTCCTCATTCATATCAATGTTTCCATATTTACTTCTTTGAATTGGACAGTTTATCGTTTATTACTATATTACCGTTTTCAACACCGTTCGATATTGCGGTTGATAATTCTGATAATTCTTTTAATCCTTTTGTCACTCTTTCTACTTCACAAGCGACTTTCGTAACTTCATTTGCAACTTTTACTACTTCTTTTGCTACTCTGTCAACTTCTGTAACTACTTTATTTACACCTTTCGATACCTCTTTTACACATGCTGATACATTCTCAACGTTAGTTGCAACTTTAGTTACAGACTTGGTATTTATATCAGCGAATTTTTCAACATTGTTTGATACATCATTTACACTGGCAACTACTTTTTCTACTCTGCCTACGATTCTTTCTACTCCAACCAGGACATTTGTCGTTGCAAGAGTCAATTCCTTTACATTGTCAACTATCTCTTTTTTATATGTAGCCTGTTGTTTCGTAACATCTGTTATTAAACCAGTTATTATACTATCATATCGCTTATCCATTAGAGACTGTCTAACAGTATCTCGACGAACCAAAAACCATATTACTATCATAATGGCTGTAAACATTATCAAATCGCTTACTATGAGTATTGAAGTATCTGACATTTTATCCTATTATTAAACTTTTCCTATTCTTAAACACTAAATATTTTAATATCATTTATTATTACATCTGATAATCGTTTTGCAGTACTACATGCCGCCTGACATTCAACTAACGAATTAAATGTTCCATTAACATCTTTCGAGCAAATATAATCAGGATATCCTGAGCATTTATATTTTGTAGTAGGAGGTGGAGGAGGGATAATGTTCCCATAACTTATTGTTTCACCATTTAATTCAAAACTAACTCCGTCTATTTGAATTGCGCCAGTTGTTACACCTGAAGATCCTGAATTTTCACATCCTAATTCTATTCCTGGGAAATACCAGTCGTCGCCAGACAGTGCAAATAGTTCAGTAGCATCCATTAGTTTCTTAATGTCTGTTGTTATTGTATATGATTGATTTACAACAGGTTCATATGGAATATTATCTCTATTCTTTAATATCAACCCATACCAGCAATGGGTATTATTTGTAGGACAATAATCTTTACTTGTGTTACATAATGTCCACGTATTATAACCATCTGATAAATTATCTTTTACTACTGTTCCAGCTCGTGAGGGTAAACCGTGAATCCATACCATAGTATTTATTGGTGGTCTTTGTGTTTTTACACTTTGGCATCCTGATGATGGTGGTTGTGTTAACCAATATAAATCAAAAGAAAAATTCCACCAATTTGTAGGCTTTTGTGTAAATTTATAATTGATTGTTGCACTTAAAGAATTTACATCTTTCCATTGTATGGATAATCTAGTTGGCCAAGAATTAGTTCCACAATATCTTGATGTCCCTGCAATTATTTCTGCATAATTCCAGCCTGGATATGAATTGTTCCAATTCGCTTTTATTATACCATTATTCATGGTTACATTTTGAGTCGCATTCGGTGCTCCCCATTTATTATTATTTGTATAGAAATATCCCATATTTTATCTCTTAACTCTTTCGAATAAATCGTTGTTCCTATATTCATTTATTAAATATATATACCTGTTTTTATTGTTGTTGTCCTTCAATTATTTTTGTATATGTATCTATCTTAACCGATATTCCTTTCAGCTCCGCAGTTATATTCTTGAGTTCATTAGTAATTCCTTCCATGGCTTCAGTATGTTTATCCTGTGCTTCTGCATTTTGCTTGAAAAACGATGCTACATATTCATCTTTCGAATGCTGGCACTGTATATTCCTTGTCGTACAATCTCTTATAAGGAAGACTAAAACTAAGAGGATTACTGTGAATGCTGCTATTGGAAATCCCACCCCATTTATAAATTGTTCTGATAAGACTGATATTACTGATTCTTCTAGTACCATTTATTTTGTACCCTCTTTTCTCTAACATAATTATCTCTTTGTCAATGTTACATATATATCCGAAATGACATTCCAATAATGCTTCACAGCAAAATCTCTTGCTTCTTGTGATCTAGCAGCCCAGTCTGGATATAGTTGATAACCATAACTGAAATCAAAATCCGATTTGATACCATAGTGGTCTAATTTATTAGTTTCTCTCCATTGTTTATTATAATATAAAAAGGACGCCTCACAGATAGCTCGTACATGAGTTGGGTCTTGCCATGCTCTCATAGATGTATAATAAGGAGCGACTATTGTAGCTTTTGCGCCCTGTTTCATTATGCGACATAACTCATCCATAAACGGTATCTGGTGTTGAACGTGCTCGATATAATGACTACATGTAATCTCATCTACACAGTTATCAGGAATGAAACTCCAAGGTACGATATCCAAATCATGAACTATATCTGTTGCATCAGTTTTTACTTTATCAACACCAATAAATCCTTCTTGACGAATTTGACCGCAAGCTATATTTAGTTTTATGGGCTTATTATCTTTTTTATATTTTTCTATTAACAGATTCATCTGTCCTTTATTATCTTCTTTGTTATCTATTACTTTTATATCTTCTGTCATTTTATCTCAACCACCATCTGTTGTCTTTGTACCATTCTACTACATTAGTTAAAGTTTCATCTAACTTATATTTCGGTTCCCAGCCAGTAGCTTTCAGTTTTTGAGTGTTTAATGCATATCTACGGTCATGACCTGGGCGAATGTTGTGGTCATTGATATATTCTATCATATTACCATCTTTATTTTCTTTACCCATAATATTTAAAATCTTATTGGCTAATTGATTATTAGTAAGCTCTTGTTCTCCTGCGATATGATATATTTCACTTACTTTACTATGAGTTAGAAGATGATGAATTGCACTACAGTGATCTAGAACATATAACCACATTCTGCGATGTTCACCATCTCCATATACTGGAAGTTTTCTATTTTCTAACGCATATTTGACAAACTTAGGAAGAGCCTTTTGTGGATGTTGATACTCGCCAAAATTGTTTTCAGTTCTAGTAATTATGATTGGTAGCTGATATGTATTGAAGTATGATACACATAACATATCTGCTGCCGCTTTGGTCGCACTGTATGGATTTGTTGGATTGAGACGACTGTCTTCTTTATATGCTCCTTCTAGTATAGAACCATATACCTCATCCGTACTTACCTGAATATAACGTTTGAGAGTATGATTGGTTTGATAATTTCTTCTAGCTTCCTCCAAAAGATTGAATGTGCCTACAATATTAGATCGAATAAATGGTTGAGCATCTCTTATCGAGTGATCCACGAAAGTTTTAGCTGCAAAGTTAACTATATAATCAACATCTTCTGCCAATCCTGATACACTATTATTGTCCGACAAATCTCCAAATATCAGTTTGAATCTGTCTGTTAAAAGAGGATTTCTTAGTATATCAGGTTTATTTACTTTGTTGGGATCGACATAATTCCATATTTCATATAATCTATGAAAATTTATTTGATCTGTATTTCTATTAAATCCAATTACATTATAATGTGTATTTTTAAGAATATATTTTACGAAATGTGAACCAATAAATCCTAGGCAGCCAGTTACTAATACAGTTGTCATATTATTGATCACCTGTATTATCTCTTATAAACGAACTCGCTTTATATAGACTCTCGAATGTGCCAGCATCGCTCCAAAATCCAGTAATTACTTCATAATCTATCTTTGTCTGTTTAATATATTCGTTATTCACATCCGTTATCTCCAATTCTCCTCTAATTGAAGGATTCAAACAACTAATAATATCGAATATAGTATTGTCATATAGATACAGACCAGTTACCGCATATCCGGATTCTCCTGACCAGTTTCTAGGTTTCTCTATTATTTCTATAAGTCTATTATTATCGATCCTAGCTACACCAAATCTGTCTGGATCGTTAACTTCTTTTAAGTAAATTTTGGCACCTTCTCTAAATTTGGTAAAATCAAATTTTTGTTCGAATATATTATCTCCTAGAATAACTGCAATACTATCTCTATTAGCAAATCTTTTTGCCAGACTTAGTGCCTCTGCAATTCCACCAGGTTTTTCTTGTACAGTATAGTTTATATGTACTCCAAATTCTTCTCCCGATCCAAGAAGTTCCAGAAATTGACCAGCAAATCCTTTTCCTGCAACTATAAGAACATCTTTAATACCGGCGCTTATCAAAGTATCTAATGGATAATATATCATAGGTTTTGAATATACTGGTAGAAGATGCTTATTGGAAACTCTAGTCAACGGATATAAACGTTTTCCTGTTCCTCCACATAATAAGATTCCCTTCATTAGCTATACATCTCCTATTTTAATGATATATTTTAATTACCAGACAATATCAGTGTTTATATCGTAGTGTCCAACCTTAACTCTTGTATCTACCGCAAACTTGTATCCTAATTTACCTGCTTTCTCAAAGAACTGAAGGTCTTGAGTATAAACTTTACATCCTTGTTGTGGATCAAAGTGTTGTACGGTCTTGAAAAATGGCTTCTCAAGTTTTGGATCTTTAAATGTTTCCATTTTGAATAAATCGAATCCCATACCTAATCCATTACAGCGTTGGATACCATCTACCTTAGGTGGTTGTGGAATGAAATTCATAGGCATCACATTCGGATCTCCATATATCATTGGTTGTCCCCCTTCCCCTTTGGTCCAGTAGAGTCCCGATATCACATCATAACCCTTTGGATCATCTGGCATAGACGTATTGATAGCTTCATAAAGCTTTAAAAGACCGTCTGGTGCTGGCATATTATCTTCCTCTAAAGTGAGTATGTACTTCCATTTTGATAGCTCTGGATTCTGAAGTATCATGTCTATTGCAGCAGAATAAGCCTCACCTACTTCCATACCAATCATAAAGACTCTTATAACCTTTTGGTTCATAGGAGTCATGAGAGACCACCAGTTCTGTACCACTTTAGCAGGTATTACTCCTCTAGTCGGTACAATTATAATGGTGGATAAGTCTTTGTATGAACTACCTTTCAGTAGTCTATCTCTAGACTTTTCGATATCCTTATTGTGATATCCTGCATAGTCTTGGACAACGATTTGTGGTTTGATAGATTCTGCCATACTTTTATTTACATCTCCTATTATCTAATATAGTATATAGTCTTATAGTATATAGTCTATTATTTAATATGTTCCTGTGGTGAAACCACTTGACTGTCCTCTTGCTACAAAGAAGTATGGTTGTGCCAATACCGACGAACCATTTTGAGTTATCTCTGATAAGTTAATATATAATGGCATTGATAATCCGCTTGTACTGATATTACTCTGTGAAATATATCCTTTATGGAAATATAGATTATTTGGATATATGTTTAACAAAGAATCTATATTTAAGCTTGATAATCCATATATCGATAAACTGGCGGCAGGCATATCCTGTGATACCATAAATCCAAACAAATACTCTCCCTGTGTTACTGTAACTGGAAAAACAGTTCCAAATGATATACTAAATACTGCTCCAAGATATTGTGTGCCACTCCTAGCTGCATATTGTGGTGGAAAGCCCGTAGATGTATTTCCGCTCGTCCAACTTATATAATTACTGAATTTCAGGGTAGTAATCAAAGCCGCATCGACCGTTGAATAAAACGATGTGGTACGATTACCGAAAAACGATGATACTGATGACGATGAGCTCAATGAAAGAGAATAAAAGCCTCCACTGATCGTAAATGCTCCACTTGAATTAGAATCTCCAGACATGGCATATATCATATCTACTTCGTCTACCACAAAATTTGCTGGAACATATATTCTCTGATATGAAATATATATATTATTTGCGCCTCCTGTATGACTTGCTGGAGTAAATGGTTGAAGATTAATTCCTCCAAAGTTCTCAAAATAACTTAGAGCCGCACCTCCAGCGCCTATTATCTCTATCGTATGTGCACCCGCGGTACCAGTTGTCATACATAACGTAATATTATTTCCGCCCTGTAATACTATACTACCAGAGCTTAACATATCCGTGGTAAAACATGTATTACCTCCTGTCGATACACCTATGGCTGGTACATATGCAGTTGCTCCCATAGTACTACCAGTAAATCTAAAATCTACATTATTGTTAAAGGTAAATACTACTGTATTGTTTGATACAACTGAACCAAAAAAATCAGCAATTGCGACTCCGGCTCCAGGAGTAGGTCCATGTATAGATAATCCACTTGCACCAGTAGACAGTGTAATATTCGTATTACCGGTTGCAATAGTCATAGGTCCATAATAACTATTCGCACCATTAGCTCCTGATGCATAAATTACTCCAACACCTCTGTGTGCATGATCTGCCATTGCAAATCTAGAAGACAATGTACCTACACTACCTGCTGAACTAACATCTGCTATTGTAGATGAAGTAGATAACATGTTTATAATACTTATCTGGCTTGCACCAGCAACATTGGATACTGACATATTATTGCCAGCCATTATTGTTAATGTACTACTTGAACCATTTAATGACACAACTCCTGGAGCGCTTATCACAAATCCTTGTCCTGAAGTAGAACTGATACTTATAATTCCAGAACCGTATAATGAAACTCCTCCGCTCGTATATGTCGTATTTGTAGCACCTATACTACTAATTCCTACTTGTACAGCATGTGTGTTAGGACCAGATATGATAATCGCTTGTGCGGCAGTTGATATCGTAATATTATTTGATCCAGAAAATCCAATGCTACCAGAAGTAAATGTCGTAGCAATTCCACTTACATATAATCCACCAATACCTGTAGATTGAGATGTTAGTGCATTATGGCTTGCGGTCATCGTATTACCATTCAATCCAAATGATATTCCATTGAGATTTGCAAATTCGACTGTCCCAGCTGTTATTGTCGCAACGCTATCTGCTATACCACTTATGCCTGTTTGTTGAACATGAGTATTTGCTCCAGATATAACTATAATATTTGTATTACTGCTATTCTGCGATAGTGTAATATTATTATCTGCAGACCATGAATACTGTCCGTTCTGTAAAGTATAATTTGTACCTACAGTATTACCTATAATTGCAAGAGGACTTAAAATACTTTGTGTCTGAATCGACTGAGAATATGAAGCGGTCATCGTACTACCATTGAGACCAAAACTGATGTCGTTTGCATTGTCAAATTGAACCGTTTGGTTTGTTATTGTTGCTGCACTATCTGCTATACCACCAATTCCAGCACCAGCTCCTACTGAAAATCTATAATATTGGCTACCTCCAT
>JAVHOF010000014.1:0-1185 GCA_036169915.1 Candidatus Pacearchaeota archaeon
TAGAAGAACAGGACAAAAAGGAAAAGCAACAAGAAGAACAGAAGAAACACTTAGAAGACTTAGGAAAAGGTTCGGGTGCTGGGGAAGGAAGTTTTGATATTGATTCGTTGGTTTATGTTAAAATCAACGGAAAACTTTGGTTTGGAACAGTCGGAGAACTTGAACAAGTTTTGGGAAAGACCGACAAACTTGAAGTTTTGACGACTGAAAGTTATCGAGATAAAACTAATTGGAAATCGTGGAAAAACAAGACGCGATTCTATCATATAATAGTGTGGAAAGAGGCAAAACTCATTAATCACGGAACGGGGTTCGTTTATGAAATATCTCTTAAAAGCGGTAGAAAAATTCGAATTACTACAAACCACAATCTATTCACAGAAAAATGGGAACATTCGGAATTGAAAATGATTCGAACCGACCAACTAAAAATCGGTGATAGAATTGCTGTTCCTTCTATTTTGCCTATTAAAACAGAAGACTATTCTTTTGGATATAGTCACATAGACGATGATTATCTTTACTTTATTGGTTTGTGGCTTGCAGATGGGAATTATGGTTCTCGGTGTGCAGAAATTTCCCTCAATATTGACAAAGACAAACTCATAATCGAAAAACTTAGACAATTTGCAGAAAGGATTAAAGTCGGGTTCTCAACCAAATTGGAAGGAAGAGGAAACAAGAAAGGAATAACTGTGAGGTTTTTCTCTAAAGGATTTATGGGAAAACTTTATGCTTTAGGTTGTGATTATCCAAAACAAATTCCTAATTGGGTTTTCTTATGTTCAAATAGACAGATTAAGGCGTTTCTTGATGGTTATGCAGATGGTGATGGTTACAAATCCCTAGAAGGACGACAAGAAATTTCTTGTGTAGACAGAAAAATTCTTGAAGGATTGCAAACTCTTTATTTGCGATTAGGAATCTGGACACATCTCACATTTAAACGGAAAAAAGATAAAGGATACAAAGGAATAGGAAATTACGATTTAGAAACAACATTAACAAAATATTCAGAGATAACTTTTCGAAAAGTAAAGTCAATAACGGCAATAGGTGAAAGACCCATCTATGATTTTAGCGTTCCAGAAACGGAGAAATTCATAGCGAATAACATTCTTTTACATAATACAGGAGAAGAGATTCCAGCCCCTCAGCCTAATTTTGAGGCTTACGCGCAACTTC
>JAVHOF010000015.1:0-5115 GCA_036169915.1 Candidatus Pacearchaeota archaeon
AAAATCTTTTCTGCTCTTGATTATCCAATAATCTTTTAAAAATTCAAGAATTGCTTCTTTTTCCTTTAGAGCGTCAATCGGAGATGTTATTCCTAGATATTCCATTTTAGGATTGCTGGTTTTTCATTAATAAACATTTCTAGTTTTTATTGATATTCTTGCAGTTATATTAAATCTATTCTAGTTTATTCATGAATATTTTAATATTGATATGGAATAAAAACCTGATTGCTTTTTATTATATATGAATCAGGAAGAATTTGATAAAAGCTTTGTTAATCTTGATGATTGTGTCATTAGTGCTTTGGAGCTTTTTATGGAAAAAAATGTTCCAAGTTTGAATCTTGATAACTGTAGAAGGCCTGTTATTGTTGGAAGCGGAAATGCTGCTGTTACTGGAAGAATACTTTTTGAGGGAAGCGATGTTATTTTTGCTGATGAATCAACTTATGAGCCTAAATTAAAATATGCTGATGGAGTTGTTTTAATTTCAGCTTCTGGAAAAAAACATGCAGTTGTGATTGCTAAACATCTTAGAGACAATCATCCTGGATTGGAGGCAAGACTTTTGACTTGCAATGCAGATGCTCCTTCAATAGAGTATTTCAATCCTGAAAATGTATTTGTTTTTCCAAAACAACCTGAACCTTATACTTATAATACTTCTACTTATATGGGAATGATTTTAGGAAAAACTCATGAAGATCCTGAAAATATTCTTGGTTTTTTAAGAAGAGAGATTAGACCAAGAGTTCCTGAAAATTTAGGAAGATATGATGCATATTATATGATTGTTCCTGAAAGATTTGATAATGTAAGAGAAATGTTTTTGACTAAATTTGATGAATTGTTCTGCCCTATGATTCCTGGAAGGGCATTTACTTCAGAACAATCAAAACATGCAAAGTCAATTGCTCCGAATGATAAAGAGCTTTTTGTAAGCATTGGCTATGATAATCAGATTTTTGGAACTAATAGATTAAATCTTCCTTTGTCAGATGAAGCTGATTATGCTGCAATTATGGCTGTTGGATATTATTTCCTTGGACATGTGCAAAGACAAAATCCTTCTTGGTTTAAAGATAATATAATAAACTATTGCAAAAGGGCATCAGAATTATTTGGGCAGAATTTAGAGCCTTTTGGTTAGAGGTTTTTTTTAAATTTATTTAATTGATTCTCTACAATTAGGACTGTTTTTTTATCTCTTAAATAGGTTTTTTCTTTTTCATCTAAATCTAATCTTTCCTGAGCTTGTTTATCAATTATAAATGGAAGAAGAAAAGCTTCTTTGTTTGCCTTTTTTTTTGATATATGGGTAAATTTGGCATATTTTGCTATTATTGATTTCTTTTTCATGCTTCTTTGATTGGATAACCATATTTTTAATATTCTTGATGGTCTTTTATATTGTATAAACTTATTTGATTTAAGTTTTGTTGCTGAAGAAATTCCTGCTGAAAGAAAAAAATTCTGGTATACTAAAAATCTCCAGTACTGATGCCTGTATATTCTTCCCTTGAATAAATCTGCTTTGCTCAAATAATCATAAGCTTTTTGAAGAGCCAGCCCTTTGTATTCAGAAGGTATATTTTCTTCTATCCATAGGACTATTTCATCAATTTCCATTGGAAGGTTCTCAAAAATATTTATTGTATCTTTGTTTGTAGGAGTCTGAAATAATTTTTTTAAAACATCAAAAACACTTTCTGGTTTTTCTCTTTCTGAAATTTCATTGATGAATTCTTCTTCTCCTAGATTTATTACAGATTGTAAATCATTAAGAGCTGAACGAACATCTCCTTTTGATTTTCTTGCAATTAGGTTTATTGTTTCTTTTTTTAAGTATTTATTTTCTTTTTTTATTACTTCATTTAATATTTCTATTATTGCAGATTCTTTCAGCTCCTTTAGATTAATCATCTTGCATTTTTGCCTTAGCAATGAAAATTTTCTCTGCCAGATGTCATTTGCAGTTATTAAAATTGGAAAGTTTGATTTTTCTATCAGGGCAACAAGTTCTGGTAAACCTCCCCTGTCACTTGTTGTTATTCCATCTGCTTCATCCATGAGAATTATTTTTCCTTTTTTAAAAAGAGAATTTTGGTTTGTTGCTGGTTTTAAAACTGATTCTAGGCTTAACCTGTTTCTTAAATCACTTGCATTTAGTTCAAATATTTCCAAGTCAAATTCATTTGCAAGTGCAATTACAATTGATGTTTTTCCTGTTCCTGTCGGGCCGTTTAATATGATTGCTTTTTTTCTTGGAAAAGTCTTGAAGAAAGCCTTTATTTCCTCAATAGCAGTATCCTGCCCTTTGATTTCATCAAAGGTTTTTGCACGATATTTTTCTATTAGTGGTAGTGTCATTTTAGAAGTTCTCTCCAATTATTTTTATAATATTCAAACTTATTATTAAACTCTTCTTTTGGTGTCAGTTCAATGTTTAATTCTTTTAATTTTTCTTTTAGTTCTTCCAAAGTTTTTTCTTTCTCCTGTTCTGTTGATATTTTTTCAAGTTCAATTATATAACCATATGCTTTTGTGTAATCCAAGCAAACTTTTATTTCATCCCATATAAATTCATTTCTATACCTGAACCATTTAATTTTTGGTTGATGACCTATTTCTGAAAATATTTTGCTTATTTTATTAAAGTCATCTTTTTCAAAATTGACTTCAATTTCTTCTCTATAATCATCATGAATTTTACCTTTTTTTAACCATATTTTTGAAAAGGAATTATTTTTTTGTATTCTTATATCTTTACTTGATTCCAGATAATGAGTTTCTTCAAAATCTTCTTTGGTTTTATCTGAGTTATTTTTAAAAAACTCTATTAGTTCCTCATATCTTTCTTTTGATATAAAGCTTCTGATTTCAACTTCAATTTTGTTTTCCATTTTATTTTATTCTTGTTAAATCTCCATGTAATACTAATGGAGACATTCCTATTAGTTCATCTCTAAATATATTGTCAGGTATTGGGTTATATAGAAATAATTTTTTATCCATCTCCCATGCTTTGTATATTTCTAGGAAAGTTGCTCCGCCAATATAATTAGGCTGTCCATTTTTGTCAAAATTTAAAATAAGTATAGCATCATTTGGTGCTAGATTCTTCTTATCTCTTCTAAGCATTTCAGATTTCCACTGAACATGTGATTCTAAGCCTTTTGCTTTCATTTCTTCTTCTTTCATTGGTTCGTGATAGCTATTTGGAAGAGAAACTTGATGTCCTAATTCTTCTAATTGTGTTTTAATTTCAGGAATTCTTTGGTAAAAATGCTTGCTGCATGCAATAAAAAGTTTCATATTCTTTTATAACTCTCAAAATTTATTTCTGGATTATTTGGATCAAAAACTTCAATAATTTTGTATAAACCTTTTGTATAAGTTCTTCCATTATTTAAAAAATGAGTTGCTTCTAATATTCTTATGCTGGCAAGAGGTCTCGAAAGTTGCTGATTTCCTTTTGTTTCTAATAATGGAACTTCTCCTTCTAACCAATAATTTCTTTGTCCTTTTTTTAAAAATGGGTAAGTGCAATGAATTTGTAATATTTCTGGTAAACATTCTTCTTTTAATCTTCCTTTTGTTCCAAATCTTCTTAATGCTAAATCTGGATTAAATTCTACTTGAATTCCCATTTTAGTATCCTGATCTTCTTAAGTATTCAAGAGAAGAATAATGATTTACAATAGCTTCATCGAATGAAGTTGTTGATGTGTGAGCAAAAATAGGATATTTAGGTATTCCTTCATGTGCATCTGTTAAATATGATAAATCTAATATTATTGTTGAATAAATTTTACCACTTCTTTTTGTAACTATTTTAAACTGTTTTGTAATATTTTTTATATTTAAATTAAGATCATTTTCTATTTTTGGAGGCACTGAATTTTTTCCAGATTCTTTTGTCTGCTGGAAAAAGTCTTTTTCATCTGAAAGTAAATCTAATAGTGTCATTTTACCTCACAATACCTCTTCCTGCAAGGACAAAGCTTGCAAGCAGAGCTTCAAGCTGAATGAATTCATCACTGCCTTCAACTATTCTGAATTCAACTTCTCCTGTTTTTTCTGTAAGCCTTACTTTAAGCTCATTATCTATTTGAAGATTCCATATTTCTTTTTGAATTGATTTTATCATGTCTGTTCCTGAAACAGACTCTTTTAACATTACTTCCAGTAGTTTTTCTTTTGCTTTTAGAAAATCACCACTTAAGGCATATTCTAGAACTATTTTTGTTTCAGCTGGATGAGCTCCTGAAATAAGAGTATTAACAAGTTCTGAAGTTATTACTGGAGATATTGATGAGCAGGCTTGTAATAGATTAATAACTCTTCTGAAATCTCCCTCACTTACTTCATAGAGAGTTTCTATTGTTTTTTCATCTATTTGAAGATTTTCTCTTTCTATTATTACTTTTATTCTTTTTTCTATATCTTTTTTTTCCAGCAGCTTAAATCTAAAGACAACACATCTTGATTGTATAGGGTCTATTATTTTTGAGGAATAGTTGCAGGTCATTATGAATCTGCAGGTACTTGTAAAGTTTTCCATTGTTCTTCTTAATGCCTGTTGTGCTTCTTTGGTAAGAGCATCTGCTTCATCAAGAAAAATAACTTTAAATGGAACATGTCCAATTGCTTTTGTTCTTGCAAAATCTTTTACTTTCTGTCTTACAATATCAATTCCTCTTTCATCACTTGCATTGAGTTCAAGGTAGTTTTCTTTCCAATGAACTCCAAATAACTCTTTTACAATAATCAATGCAAGCGTTGATTTTCCTGTTCCTGCAGGGCCTGCGAAAAGCAGATGTGGTATGTTTATGGACTTTGTCAAGTTATGGACTTTTTTTACAATATCATCTTGGCCAACAACTTCTTCAAATTTCTTTGGCCTATATTTTTCTGTCCAAATAGTTGAGTCATTTATTTCCATTATCTTCTTTTTTCTTTAATTTTTATAGAATACAATTTTATAGAGTGGTTGTTTTATAAAGATTATTGTATTTGATTGTTTATATGATTAGAATTTTGCAACTGAATCAATCTTGTTGGTTAATAATATATTTTTCAACTGATATATCTTTAAAAATGAACTTTTATTAT
>JAVHOF010000016.1:0-1175 GCA_036169915.1 Candidatus Pacearchaeota archaeon
TAAGAAGGTTATAAATTTAATTATTGTTATTCATCTCATTAAACTTCCAATACCATAACCTAATCCATATCCAAAAACTGATTCAATTGCTCCAAGAGAAAATCCTCTTAAACTGCCTTGCATTACAATCCCTGGAAAACTAAGATTATTTTCATATTTATGGCCTTTTTTGAAAGCAATGGTTCCCCCTATTGCAGTCTGTAGAATGATTGGTGGTGCTGATAAGCTTATTCTTGGTATAATTTTAAGAGCTATTCCCTGAGAATCGCAATAGCCAATTGAAGCTGATGAAAAAATAGTTATTAAATCAGCAATGCCTTTTGTTGCAGAAATCTGTTGTACAAAATCTTCAAGCATATTTAGAAATTGTTTTTCTTTTTTTATATTCTTTATTGCATTACAATATAATCATTAATTATTTCTTTACAACTTTTTCTTCTTTAAAGAAATATTTTGCTATTATAAATACAACAAGGGCGATTACTAAAAAATTTATGAAAGCACCTAGGAATGCCCCCCAGCCTATAACAATAGACCCCATTGAAAAAGTAGCTTTTTGCCATTCTCCACCTGGAATAAAAGGAGTTATTATTGGCATTATTATATTATTAACTAATGACTGAACAAAAACAGTTGCTGCTGTTCCAATAATAAAAGCTATAGCTAAAGCTATTATTTTGTATTCTTTCAAAAAATCCATAAACTCTTTTATTAACCCCATTTTTATAATAGAATAGATATTTTAAAGTATTTAAGTTTATTCTTTCATCTCTATTTTAATCATAACATCTCTAGGAACATAAAGTCTCATAACTGCATGAAGAACTCTGTCGTCTGAAGGCAAGTCTATTACACGTGAATGAATTCTCATTTCAAAATTATCAAATGTAGCAGTGCCATTTCCACATGGAGATTTTCTTGTAGTTATTTTTAATTTTTTAGTTGGAAGTGGTATTGGCCCGCTTATGGCTATGCCTGATTTTGCAGCTATTTCTTTTATCTGATTGCAGATTTTATTCAGCTCTTCAATCTTCATACTTCTTAATTTTATTCTTACTTTTGACATTTTTTATGAGACAAGTTAGTTGGATTTAAATTTTATGTTTTCACCTAACTTACCTTTCTATTTAGGATAAAATATTATTAAATAAGCATGTTTAAAAAGCTTGCTGTAG
>JAVHOF010000017.1:0-22011 GCA_036169915.1 Candidatus Pacearchaeota archaeon
GGAGATTTTAAGTATTAACCTAACTTAGTGTATAATAAATGGGGTTCACTCCAGTATGTTATATTAATAAAGGTTATTAATATAACTAATATAACCTAATATGAGTTATGTGCTGGTTAATAAATATATTGTTTAATATTGATAACCTATTTTAAATTCAATCCTTTAATTATATTTGATGATGAAAAAATTAATAGCCTGCGGTCATGGGGGATTGGACTTAGAAGGGGTTGTTGATGATTCAGTTGTTTCTGTTTACGATGATGGTTCTGGAAAAAAAGTTTCTTTGCAAAGATATTTATGTGCTAAAGACAGTTCTGGATTTTATTTAGGAAGAATAAATTCTGTTTCTGGAAATGGACAAGTGCCTATAGCTTTGGATGGAACTAAAAATGATTTTAGTTCTACTGGATTTTTTCAAAATATAGGGTTATTGAATAGATATTTGTCAGGTGCTGGGATTAATCCTCAGGATATATTCTTTTTTGATGCTAGTATAACTCTTGGACAAGGTGCTTTAAACTCTGTATATGGTGCTAGTGTTTATGCCAAGGAGGCATTTAGAGGCATAGAACCTTATTTTTTGTTATATCCTGAAAATGAAATTATCAGAAGCATGCTTCCTCAACAATTACAGAATGGGAGATGCATAGGAGTTGCAGATGGAGAGCCTTTGACAAATATGTGTTTGAAAGGATTGTCAGAAAAATTAAGTTTTAGATCTTCTCTTGGTTCTGAAGGAAGATTAAAAAAGCAAGTATTGGATGAATTTTTTAATGGAGTTAATGAAAATGATGGAATATACTTAAATAGTATTAAATCTATTGAGTTTGCAGAATATCTTTTTGATATAATTGGTAAAAAAGGAACTGATGCATATGTTTTTTTAACAGACTCTATGGTTGATAAATTAACAAAGGAAAGAATAAAAGATAACTTAAAACTTTTCAGAGTCTATTGTTCAAAGGTTGATGAAATGACTTATTTTTTAGATGGAGGAAAAGGCGGAGATAGACAGCACTTTGTGAATTATTTAAGAACTTTGCCTGAACAAGAGTTTAGAGTAGGCTTGCGAACAATGATGCTTGAATTAAAATCAAGAATGAAATTAGGTGCAAGAGTTTATCTTACTGATGATTCAAAAGGTTCTTATGCTCTTGCTAATGATGGAACTCTTTATTATCATCCTGTTGGAAAAAATCTTCATATAAAAAATCAAAGTGGATGTGGAGATGCTTTTGCAGGCGTGCTTGCACATAGAGAACTTGAAGGAATATATCCTGCTTATGCAAATCTTGTTTATGCAAGTGTTGCTGGACAGATAAAAGCAGGGCTTTCAAGACCTTGCAGTGAAGATATGGCAACACCTAGGAAGATTAATGAGTTTCTAATGACTCAAAAAGATCTTCATGAATCTACTGCACTTAAACTTTCATTAGAACCAGTAAAAGTTGATTTATTTAAAGGTCCTGATAATAGTCCTTCATTAGTTCCTTTTATAAATCCACTATTGAATCCATCATTAAGTTCATCAAAGAGTGTTTAAGATTCTGGATTTTGTTTTTCTCTTTTTATTTATAATATTTATTTAAATCAGATGTAAGAAATATCTTAAAGATGATTAGTGAATTTTCAAATTTATATTTTAACTTGATATTGTTCAGGAAACTTTAAAAACCAAATTCTTCTTTAATTTGAGATAGCAAGTTCATTATTTAAAATAATGAAAATTCAATAATTGTTGCTATCGCAAAGACAATAAGTTCATGAATATAATTCATGAAGAGACAGCCCCTGTGGTGTAGAGGCCAAGCATAGAGCCCTTTCAAGGCTTTGACCCGGGTTCGAATCCCGGCGGGGGCATTATTTTTATCGTCGATAAAAAGCGAATTCTAAAAAACCGGGCATAAATTCTAATTTATACGGGCACAGCAAACATTTATAAATATAGTGCCCGTATAATCCTCATGGCATACACTGAGATCAAAGAAAGAAATGGGAAGAAATATTATTATAGGGTTAGAAGTATAAGAAATGGTAAAAAATTTAAAAAGCAGAGGGTTTATCTTGGAGGAGATCTGCCAAAAGAAAAATTGATTCTAAAAGAAGATATGGCCGATAATAAATTAAATGTCAGGAAAAAATCTAGTGAATTAGATAAAATAATCCCAAAAATCAAAGAAATTTTAAAGAATAATAGAATAAAAAAAGCAGGAATATTTGGGAGTTACGCTACAGGTGAACAGAGAAAAGATAGCGATATCGATATTTTAGTAGAACCCCCAAAAGGAATAGGATTTGGATTTGTTGGAATTCAATTTGAACTGGAAAATAAATTAAAAATAAAAGTTGATTTAGTGAGTTATAACGGATTAAGCCCATATCTTAGAAGCAGGATTTTAAATCAAGAGGTAAGAATAATATGAATGAAAAAGATGACTTAGCATTTATTGAACACATCTTAGATAGCATCAATGCAATAAAAGAGTTTTCTAAGAACATTTCTAAAGAAGAATTAATCTCAAATAGGTTAAAACAAAGTGCAATAGTTCGGGAAATAGAGATTATAGGGGAAGCTGTTAAAAATATGTCTGAAAGTCTTAAGAATAAACATCCAGAGATTGAATGGAAAGAAATAGTTGGCACGAGGGACAAAATGATTCATCATTACTTTGGTGTTGATTTGAATATTGTTTGGGATATTATCAAGATTAATCTTCCAGATTTAAAAGACAAAATACTAAATATCAAAAAAGAATTGAGATAATTTTATACCCCTATTGATTACTTCACGTCCGGTGGGGGCATTATGCCTTTTTGGCAGAATTGATGGGCAGGTTTTTAGCCTGCTTTAATATGATGTTCTGTTAAGGGGTTTTTTATTTTTAAGCTTTGTCGAGAACGAGTAGATAGGTTTATTCTTTATCATTTCTATAAAACCACACTAATAAAGGCATTGCCCCATCTTTCTTTATTTCCTTAACTGCTTTATCCAATTCTTCTGGATTTCTAAAGAATTTTAAATGATAACCAAAAGCAGATCTTCTTTCTTTTAGCTGTGAAAATTCATTTAAGAAATCTTGTTTTAAAATAAGAGTTGCAAAGGCTTTTTGAGATTCATTATAGATTAACTTTCCATCAGTCTCGAAGACTTTTCTAGGAACCAGTATTTTTCTTTCCATAATACCTAAAAGCATTAAATTGTTATATACCTTTATGGAAAAAAATTCTCAAAAAATGACAATTATTCAGCTATTCTTTTCATTAACCTTATTCTTTGCATTGCAGAAATCAAATCTGGCTTATCAACCGTATTAACAAACGCCATAATTGCTTTAGAATGAATCTTATTAAATTCTCCAACCTCTACTTCTTCACTATCTATTATCCTGCATTTTCCTGATTCATTTAAAACTTTTAATAACTTCAGGATTTCCTTTTTACTAGGGGAAATAATTAGATTTCTTTCTTTAGTATCTGTTGCCTTGATTGGATTTAATAGAATAGATTTATTTTTCCTCACTGATTCATCTACAGATTTTTTAAATAAAGCTCTTGTTCTTAAGACTACTTTTTGATCTAAATAAATCGGTTTTAATTCAGTGATTTGTTTATGTTTCTGAAGAAAGTCAATTGCTTTTTTCTTATCAGATGAATCGATAATTATTCTTCCACTATGTGTTTTTAGTATTGGATCTTTATCATCCATAAAAGAATCTAATACCACAGGATTATCTAATTTCTCACTTAAATCTGCAAACCAACATTCATGATCAACTTCTAATATTCCTACAACTATTTTATCAGGATTTTTTATGCAATTCTCAGAATAATGTGTCCAAACTTCTTTTGAACATTCTGAACAAGCATCTTTTTGGCAGTTTGCACACTTGCCAATAAAATCATCTGAACAACTAGGACATTTTGTATTGCAAGAATAATGCAGTCTTGTTTTTTCACCACATTCCGAGCATACTGGCTCATTACAAACAAAACAAAATCCTTCTGCATAGGCTTTTTTGCAGGAGCATTCTTGTTTAATAAAAGAAAATATTTTTCTTTTATCACTTTCTTTTGTATTCCCATTAATATATTTCTTAGAAATCTTTTCAGTAAATTTATCAAGATTATCTAACCACCCAGGATTTATTGAATATTCCTGATTGTCTTTAATCAATATTTTATCTTCTATCATTGAGGCAATGACTCTATACAAAGTTTTATCAGGAATTGACTTTGAATAATCTTTTTTGAGTTTATTACTTATTTTTCTGATTGACAAGGGAAATTCATCTGTCAATATTGTAATGATCTCGTTTCTTATATCTGGTTTTGGAAATATCATTTCAGTTTAATCACTTCAATTTGATTTTTTTCCATCACCTCAAAAATTAAATTCCTCTCTTCTTCACTTCCCTGTGATCTTTTATCTAGGACTGCTTTTTGGATTCCAATAGTTTTGTCTATTACTTGCTGAATTACATTAGAATTTGTCTTTCCAAACTCATAAGATGGAATAATATGCCCAAAAGCATAATTTTCTTCAAATGCTCTTCTTGTAAACCTGTCTGCATAATGTCCTCCACCTAAACCTATACAGGAAGTGCATTCTGTTTTTGGATTTTCTAATAAATCAAGAATAGCTCTTGCAACAGCTTCTACTGCTTTAGGATCATTCCATTGCTCTTCTGAGCTTCCAATTTCAACAAACATTAAAGGTTTAGTCAAGTTTGTAGGAGAATGATGAGTTGCTTCATAACTTACCGAATATCCTTCAGGAGAATATTTTTTTAATCCTGTTAAGACTTTAAACATATAAGCAGGATGCGAGATTCCCAATTCATAAGGATTTCCTGCTCTCATTGGTTCTGAATTTAAATTTCCTGTTGCATGAACTGTTAACATTGGTTTAGGATTTTCTGCTTTATGCCTGAATACAAATATAAAACACTCAGGATCATAATATTCACTTAAATCAGTTGCAAAAACTAAATCCTCTGGATACCAAACAAGAATATCATTCCCTCTTTTATATGTTGGATAAGATTTTTCTCCAGATTTTTTAAATTTTCCTAGCTCAGCTATCTTTTTTCCAATATTTTTACTTGCTGAATCTTTCTCTGTTGCTATTATTGCGAAACGTGTCATTTAATCCACTAAACACTCCACTTTCTCAAAGTTTTTCATTGAAATATCTGATTTGATATAATTATTTGTTAAGGGATCATTTAAACACCACGGGTCAGGCTTATTTAGGCTTCCTTTAAGATAATAACTTCTAAATGGGCATCCACCCTTGCAAACAACAGAATAATCACATATCTTACATTTTCCCTCAACATTTTCCCAGCTTCTATTCATAAAAAAATGAAATAGAGGAGTCTTATATATTTCTTTTAGGCTTTTTTTAAAAATATTTCCTGAATGTTTCAATAATTTATTATCTCCTGTAATATAACCACAAGGCATTACATCTCCTTTTGGAGTAATGTAAATGAATTTCTTTCCAGCTGCACAACCTGAAAGATATTTATCAAACACAGGAAGTTTCTTTATTGTTTTGCTATTATTCTTTAATTCTTGAGGAAAACATAAAACACTCTCAAAATGTGCATCTTTTATTTTTGATAGTTTAGGCAGTATTTTGGAATATTCATAAGGATCTAAGATTAAATCATTGTTTTTTAAAGCTCTTCCAAAAGGTTGTACAAGTGTAAGATTTATCTTTTCAACATCTAAAGCCCTAGCTTGTTTTAGTAATTCATTAATTTTGTTTATATTATGCTTTGTTAGTATGATTCCAATAGCAACAGGAATTTTTTGTTTTATTAGAAATCTAATATTTTCATGAACTTTATTTAATCCTTCTTTTCCTCTTAACAATTTATATTCCTTTTCAGTTGGTCCATCATAAGAAATATAGACTCCAGAGAGTTTTTTATAATCAATTTTTATATCTTGAATTAAAGTTCCATTTGTAATTAAGATTACTTTGAAATCCTTTGATAATAAGTCAATTGTCTCTGATATATGTTTGACTAACAAAGGCTCACCGCCTGTTAATAGAACTTTTTTGAACCCTTGTTTTTTGAGAATCTTAGCTAACTTTTTAATTTTCTCAAAAGACATTTCACTATTTGAAGGGCAGTTCGCATAGCAGTGCTTGCATGAGTAATTGCATCTATGTGTTATTTCAACATAGACAGTTCCATCTAATGTTGGGGGAAACAGTTTATTGAATTCCATATAAGATTATAACTTTATACAGCCATACTTGCTGCCATAGTTATCTTAAATCTCTTAACCTTGTTAGAGACGTTAGAATTCTTTAACTGCTTCAAGAATGCTGGTTCTTTAACCATCAAATCTTGTTGAAGTTTTGCCATGTGTTTTTGTTATTACTGGTTCTATATAAATATTTTTGATAAAATGTTATGTGAAAGAGTAGTAAAAATGAAAGGGTTTCAAAAACAAGTATATTATTATCAAGCCACACGCCCCACATAGATACACAGAGAAATAGACATAGAGAGAGGCTATTTCGTGTACTGACTGTTTGATACTTCTCTATTTTTTAGATGCTCGATAAAAAAGGCAAAAAAGCCTCTAGTCAGTGCAAAAACCCACTGACTCTTTTGAGCTATTCTTCAGGATTTTGTCAAGTTTTCCTGCTATATATCTTCTGTCACAAACTTCTCCAAACCTTGAATATTGATGGGAAATGTTTCTATCGGTCACAGCAAAAAACCAATTTTTTCCATAATTATTTTTTAAAATGTTTAATTTTCCTTCAAATTTTTTCTTATCTCTATAAACAGAACCTGTTTCAACTTCAATTGCATAATTTTTTCCATTAACTTGAAAAACAACATCTGGTTTTAATGAAGCATACAATTTTACTTTATCTGAAGATTTTTTTATATAATAATAAATATCATAACATAAGAAACAATGCTGAAGACTTTCATTTGATCTTGGTCTAATTAAAAATTTCTCATTTTTATCTGAATCTATCCTTTTACCATCATATTCTTTGTATCCTTTTGATATTAAATATTCAATATCATTTTGAGAAAGCCCTTTAATTTTGAAAAAACCTTTATCATCATCAATAGTAATATTAATCTGCTTTTGTCTCGGTTCATCTATTTTTTGTACCTTTTCTTTATTGGGTTTATTATTTGAAATAATTTCATCAGCATTAGTTGTAATTAAATCATGTTCTTTTTTTGAAGCAACTATTTTAAGTTTTGAATGATCATCTTCCATAATTACAATACCTTCACCAATTAAAGCAGTTAAAAGAAAAATTCTCTCAGATTCGCTTAAATGAAAAGTTTTTTGTATATCTTTTATGACAGCTGGTTTTTGTTTTAATAAAATAGTATAAGAAGAATTGGCAAGAACAGATCTTCCTGCTTTGGAATTTAACATATCTTCAACTTCTTGATTTATCAGGAACAAGCCTAAATTAAATTTCCTGCAGGTTTTCACAATTTCAAAAATATATGAAGCTTCCTCAGTTCTTGACAACAATGACCAAGCTTCATCTATAACAAGAAATTTCCTGTCTAAATCTTTTTTCATTTTTGCGTAAACATAATCTAAAACCAAAAACATCATTACAGGCTTAACTTGCTTTGGCATATTTCCTATATCAAAGCAAACAAACTTGTTATTGAAATTTATATTTGTATGCCTGTTAAGAAAAGAAAAAACACCGGTAACATAAATATCCAGCCTATTGACCAAACTCCTTATTGAACTTTTTTCAAGCATAGTAGCTTTCTTCTCAAGTCGGTTTAAATTTTCAAGAACATCTTTTAAAATTGGAGGCTCATTTTTCCAAGTATTAGGTCTATCCATATAAATTCCCTTTCTTTTATAAGACTCAGTTATAGCTTTATCAAGAAAAGTCTTTTGATACTCTGATAAATCTCCTAACATTACAGGCATTAAATCCATCAAAGCCAGTCTTTTTTCAGGATAATCATGCCCCATCAAATCAAGAGGATTAATTATTGTGTTAGATGTCCTGCTTAAATCAATCCTCTGCCCATTAAATTTTTCAGTAATGTTTCTATATTCTCCCTGTGGATCAACAATCATAACTTTGGTTCCGTTAAGTAAATGCCTTGAGATTAATAATTTAGCAAGATAGCTTTTTCCAGCTCCTGATGATGCCAAACATATTCCGTTTGCATTTGATAATTTGAAAACATCTCTTATTATTGGAATATTATTTTTTCCAAGACCAAACCATATTCCAGTCTTATCAAACTTAAAGAACTGGGTGGTAAATGGGAAAAATGCTGAAAGAGCTGAAGTCGTAACATTTCGGCTAATTTTAAGGGAATTTTCAGTTATAGGCAGACATGATCGAAATCCTTGAATCATACGAAATTTGGGCTCTTTTGGCACAATTAAAAGCGAATTAAGCTCAGACTCTATCTTTCTAGTAAGATGATCAAGTTCATCCTTAGAATCTGCCTGACAATTTATATAAAGACTTACATTGAATAATCTTTCCTCACCTTTCTGTAGGTTTTCAAGAATTTTTCGCGTGTCCTTATATTTTATCTCAAGACTAGGATTTAATTGACCTTTAATTTTTGCAGCATATAGATCAGCTCTCTGTTTTTGAAGTTCTTTATTTATATTTATTAAAGTAGTTTCAACATTAGAAGGCTCAATTTGCAGGGATAAATTAAAATTTCCTGCACAACTTATGATTTTGTCTAAAAATCCACTTTCTACTTTTCTTGGGTACCCATAAGCATAAATTACCCTATAAAACTTTTTATCTATCTTTAAAAAATCAATAGAATTCTCTATTGTCCTAGGCAAAATAGAAATATTTTCTCCTGAATCAAAAATCTGCCTAAATATTTTTTCAAAATCATTATTCTTCATCCTTCGGGTTTTAAGGTTTAAGCTATTAAGCCTTTCTTCGCAAAGTTTTATTTGTATATCAATATCATTTATTTCTGGAATAACAACATAGAAATTTCTGTTTAAAACTTTATTAGTTTTAAGAAATGATTCCAGATTTTCTTTATATTCATCATAAATTATCTTGTCCTTTTTATTAAGTATTTTTTCTCTTAATGACCTTAGATAATCCTCAATAGAAAGAACCTCTGTTGTCATTAATATTTGAATTGGAAAATCCAATGAATTAAGCAACTTTTGAAAAGAATGGGTAATTGCTTCCTGTTCTGTTTGAGGTTTTATCTGGAAATTTATTGATTCAACTTTCAATACCGCCAATTTTTTATTTTTTGTAGTAATAATCATATTTTCATTAATATCCTTTATTCCAAATATCTGCTGAATTTGTTTTTGAGAATTAACATATCTACTTTTATACCATACATACCAATTTTTAGAATGCTCTTTAAAATTAAAAAACATAAATCCGACAGCCAAAGATAATGGAAATAATGCAAAGAAAATTCTAAGATAAATGCTAAAATGAAATCTAAATAGAATTATAAAAGCAATTGGAAAAAATAAAAAAGCCCATGCTAATTGCTCAAAGTGTAATCCAAACACTATTTTCTCTTTATATTCTAATTGTTGAGGTATTTCGTACATTTTTTATCCTGCCACTGCTGCTGCAGTTGCAATCGTTGTTGCAACTTTTACAACAGGTCTTAGAACTTTCATTGCAGCTTTTATTATAACAAAGAGAATAAGAACCATAGTTCCGATTATAATTAAACTAAATGCTCCAACAGTTATTAGCAATTTTATATCTTGAAGAGATTCGACTTCTACTAATTTTGAACATGCAAGAAATACTAGTGAATAAAATACAGGAAGAAAAATTAATGCAATCAAGCCATTTATTATTAATTTACCATAATCCTGCAATGGATCAAAAAAATAAAGAAATATACCTATTGCAAAAAATACAACTCCAACACTGACACATATATATCTTAAAGATAAAATTAATGCAGTTATAACTAAATTTAATAAATACATTCCTAAAAAAAGAATTTGTAATCCAAGATTTCCATTATCGTAAGTTAATATGAAAAAATTGTTTCCAGTTATATTTAGTATAACTTTTGTTAATGAAGAAGAAACATTTATTATCAAATCATAAATATAATAGCTAACTTGAACAAGAACCATCATAATAATAGTATTTTTCAATGATGTTTTTGCCTTTTCTCTTTCTACTGGACTTTCTCCTGATAAAATAAACTTTATTCCAATCCAGATTAATAAAATACCATAAAACATTGAAAGAATATAAATAATTATTCCCCAAACACCAGAAAAAATTGAGATATTAACTGGTTCTGATAAAAGATATTTTACTGTATTCAGGAAAGGTTGTAGGGACATGTTGATTAAATCAATAATAAAACCAAACAATGCCCCTACAATACACCCTGCCGGATCTGTTATGCTGCATCCCATTTTAATTGCCTAAAATTAATTTGACAACAAATGGTGCAGCCCAGATAACCATCAGACCTATAATAACATACATTACCATATTTTTTGCCTTTTCCCGCTTTCCGGGATCTGAGCCACTAGTGATATACATAATTCCTGCAAATAACATTACCAAACCTGCAATTACAGTGGCTGCATATTTTGCAAGATCATATATTGTCTGCAATGGTTGTAAGATCTGAGCAAAGTCTTCGTTCGTAGCTGCAGAAACCAAACTAATGTGATAAATTAAAAACAAAAAAATAAACAAACATAACATCAATTTAGCTTTGTTTTCATATGTTCTTTGTGACATTTTATAACCTCCTTCAGTTTTTTCTTATCTTTGTATTTATAGCAAAGAACACCAAAACAGGTTCTGCAAAAATCAGCTTCTTCTGTTCCAAGCCCCTTACCGCATAAAATACAATTTTTCATGAAACAGCTGAAAAGAAGTTTGTATAAAAGTAATCGGAATATTTTGCAACATAAAAACCAACATAAAATCCAATATTGTAAAATATGTTGGTTTTTCTTCCGATTTCTTATAAACGGAAAAAATAATCTATTTTCATGGAAAATATTAATTATGATATTGGTGAAGAAGCAATCTATAAATTGAAAGAGCTAAACAGAATACTGGAAAGAATTCTAAAGAGAATTGATGATGAAGAAAAATCAAAGACTCCATGTGTTCCTTGATATTAATCAAATGGAACAGTTGAAAAGACAATCCATTGAACTAAATTTGACTCTCTCAGAATTAGTAAGGGAGAAATTAAATCAAATGCCTCATGAAATTAAAATTGAATTAATTCTTGAGAAAATTCTTAAAATATTAACTAAAAATGAAAACTAATCAAATTATTTCAGGGGATTGCATTCAAATTATGAAAACAATTCCAAATAATAGTATAGATCTTATAATAACAGATCCTCCTTATGGTGATAATGTAGCTTATGGATGGAGTAATAAGGTAATAAAAAACAATGAAAACCCATTAATTAATTGTTCAGCTCTTATTGAATGCTACAGGATTCTAAGGAAAAATAAGTCTCTTTATATTTTTACTAACTGGAAACATTATCCTTTCTTAACAGAATTTATCTTAAGATATACTAAATTCAAGATAAGACATTTAATTGTATGGAGAAAACATAATTTTGGTTTAGGATGGGCATTTAGAAATCAGTTTGAATTAATCTTAGTTTTAGAAAAAGGAAAACCAAAATATAATTTAAATGATTTTTCAGATGTTCAAAATGCTTCTCACATAAATCATAATAATTCAACTCACCCGCATGAAAAACCAGTAGACCTTATTATAAAAATGATAGAACATAGCTCCAAAGAAGGTGATTTAATTCTTGATCCTTTTTGTGGAAGCGGATCTGTTTGTTTAGCTTCTGAAAAAATGAATAGGAAATGGATTGGAATTGAATTGGAGGAGAAATATGTGGAGATGGCTAAAGACAGAATGAATAATATTTTATAATATGCATATTAAATTAGATAATTCTATTTAACCTTATAAAATCTATATCTTTATGAAAATAATTGAGATTTCAAGACTTGAAACAATAATCTATAAATTGGTTAGTAATATCGAACTGGATCCAAAAGAGAAAGAGAAAGTAGATCTAATTGTAAAAGGAAAGAATTAATCCTAAAAAGAATTATGTTGAGATGGCTAGAACTAGAATAATTAGTTCTAATTCATAAACCTTATATATTAGAATATTCTAATATGTTAATGAGAAAACAATTGTATTCTATTCATGCAGAAATGTGCAAGGTATTTTCAAATCCTACTCGACTTGAAATTCTTGAAATACTAAGAGACAGAGAAATGTCAGTAACAGAATTAATTAATAAAACCAAATTAAGTCAGGCAAATATCTCACAACATCTATCTATCATGAAAAATAAGGGAATAGTTGAATCATGGAGAGATGGGAAGAATATTTATTATAAAATTTCAAATCCTAAGATTGTTAAGGCATTTGATATTATAAGGGAAGTAATACAGGAAAAAATAAAGAAAGACAATCTAATTATGAGGGAGATGTAAATGAAAAAAATCTTAATTTTAATGCTAGGAATTTTTATTCTTAGTTTAACATTTGTGTCTGCCTCACCAACTCAACAAGAGCTTAGTGAAGCTAAAACATTAATCGATAGTAGATTAAGTTGTAATAATCTGAATAGTAGTCAATTAGAATTAATTGGTGAATATATTATGGAACAACAACATCCAGGCGAGGCTCATGATCAAGTTGATAGAATGATGGGACTAGTTGATGGATCTGTGCAAGATCAACAGTTTCACATTAATTTAGCAGAAAGAATGTATTGTAATTCTGGATATAATGGTGGAGGAATGATGGGAAACTATAATGGAAATAGTATGATGTCAGGAGTATACACGAACTCTGGAAATAATGTAAACTATTATGGACATGATATGATGGGAGCTTATTACGGAGATTATGGATATGGATATATGATTTTTTCATGGATAATAACCATATTAATTATTATTTTATTATTTGCAGTTATTTTCTTTATAATTAAGAATTTAAACCAAAATGAAAGAAGGAGTAAACATGGCAAAAAAAGATAATAACAATTTGATCATAAGTATAATAATTATTGTAGCTGTCCTCATAATTTTAGGAATTTTTGGTTTTGGAGGGTATGGAATGATGGGAGGTTATAATGGTTATGGGATGATGGGTGGATATGGTCTAGGAATTTTTGGATGGCTAATGGGCATATTATTTATAGCTCTGATATTAGCAGTTATTTATTGGTTAATTAAATCCGCAAATAGAAAATAAAGATGAAACTCGGAATAATTATCAGCACTAATGAACCTGAAACAGTATGGAATGCTTATAGACTGGCTAATTTTTCTTTGAAAGAAGGAGACGTAGTAAAGGTCTTTTTATTAGCTAAAGGTGTTGAATCAGAAGTTGGAAGTAATAAATATAATGTTCAAGAACAAATATCATCTTTTCTAAAAAATGGTGGACAGATACTTGCTTGTGGAACTTGCATGAAATCAAGACAAATGGACAGCAGAGAAACTTGCCCATTATCATCAATGAAAGATTTATATGAGATAATCAAAAATTCTGATAAAGTTTTGAATTTTGGATAATCAAAGGGAGAATAAACATGAAAAAATTAACATTAACTTTAATATTATTGGTTGTAATAGTAGTCAGTATAATGTTTCTAATATTAATTAACAACAAAGCAATTCCAAAGATATATCAGGTTTCCATTACAAATTATCAATTTAGTCTTTCTGAACTTATAATTAAAAAAGGAGATACAATAATCTGGACAAATACTGATGATATAGTACATACAATAACTCCTAATCAGAATGATAATCTAGAAAATAATGTACTATCAAAAGGACAGACATTCAGTCATACATTTCATACTCCTGGAACTTATAGGTATCATTGTGATGATCATCTAAATATGACCGGGATAATAATTGTAGAATAATCTCTACAGTAATTTCCAATAATTATATTTTATATTAGAAGTAATATTTTAATAGTTTATTTTTATATTCTTTACATGAAAAAGTTAAAATTAATCTTCTTGGCAATATTTGTTTTTATTCTTAATTTAATCTGGGAATTTTTACATTATAAATTGTATATAGACTTAACAGGCATTCCTTCAGCTCTTCATTTAATAATTGCAAGTTTTACAGACTTATTTTTAGTGTTTTTGATTTTTTTTACTATATCTTTCTTCAGGAGAAGTATAGATTGGATTGAAAACCCAAAAAAGTTAGATTATTTAGTTATATTCATTTTAGGAATTTTAATTGCTATGGGAATAGAATATTATTCATTGTCAAGTCAAAGGTGGGCTTACACAGAATTAATGCCAACGATATTTGGAATTGGACTAAGCCCATTAGTACAACTCTTCACGACTGCTATAATAAGTTTGATATTGATTAAAATTATAATTAAGCTTCATAAAGAATAATGAGTTAATTTTTATTTAGGTAGTTAAGTTTATACAACTTCACTTAAATCTCTTCAACAATAATGAATTCCATACAACTATAATCGATGATGCAGCCATGATCAATGCTCCCCATTCAGGTCTTAGCATAATTCCGATAGGATAAAGAACTCCCGCAGCTACAGGAATTGCAACTATATTATAACCTGCTGCCCACCAAAGGTTTTGTCTCATTTTCTTTTTTGTTTCTATACTTAGTTTTATTAATTTAACGACCTCTAAAGGATTATCTTTGACAAGAATAACTTGTGCAGATTGTATTGCAACTTCAGTCCCAGCTCCGATTGCTATACCAATATCAGCTTGTGTTAAAGCAGGTGCATCATTTACACCATCTCCAACCATTGCAACTTTTCCAATTTTCTGTAATTCTTTAACCTTGTTTACCTTGTCTTCTGGAAGAACATCTGCAAAATAAGTATCAATTCCTAACTCTTTAGAAACATACTCTGCAACTTTTTTGTTGTCACCAGTTAGCATAGCAGTCTTGATTCCAATTTTTTTTAATTCATTTATTGCTTCTTTCGCCTCTTCTCTTATAACATCAGATAAAGCAATAACTCCTAAAACCTTTACGTTATCAGAAACATAAACTATTGTTTTTCCTTGAGCTGCAAGTTCTTCTGCTGGGATTTGAAGATCATTTTTAATATTAAATTGTTTAATTAAAGATAAATTTCCTACATAAATATCTAAATTATTTACTTTCCCTATGGCTCCTTTTCCAGGAATTGCTTTAAAATTTTTAACTGAAGAAATATTTACTTTATTTTCATTTGCTTTTTTAACAATTCCTTTTCCAATAATATGTTCAGAGTTTATTTCAACTGCTGCAGCATATTCTAATGTTTTTTTATCTCCGATAATATCTGTCACTTCAAAAACCCCTTTTGTTAATGTTCCAGTTTTATCAAAGGCAACATAATCAAGATTTTCAGCAGTTTCAATTGCAGACATGTCTTTAATTAACATTCCATTTTTTGCAGCTAAAGTTGTAGATATACTTGTAACAACAGGAATTGCAAGACCTAATGCATGAGGACAGGCAATTACAATCACCGTAATTGTCAGGGTCAATGCAAAAACCAAAGTTTGATTTGCAATAAATAGCCAATAAATAAATGCTAAAGCTCCTATAACAATTGCTGCAATAGTCAAATAATTTGCAGCCTTATCAGCTAGCCTTTGAGTTCTTGGTTTTGACAATTGAGCTTGTTTTACTAATTCAACAATTTGATTTAATGTTGTATCTTTTCCAGTTTTACTGACTTTTACTTTTATGCTTCCATCAAAATTAATACTTCCTCCAATTACTTTATCATTAATATTTTTTGAAATTGGTTTTGATTCACCAGTAATCATGGATTCATTAACACTTGTTTCTCCATCAATTACAATTCCATCTATAGGTATTTTTTCACCTGGTTTTATTAGAACAATATCGCCTATCTTTAATTCATCAGTACTAACTTCTAAAATTTCTTTTCCTTTTACAATATTAGCTTTTTTTGGAATTAATTTTGCAAGTTCACCTAAAGCACCTGAAGCTCCTGTAACTGCCTTCATCTCCATCCAATGTCCAAATAATAAAAATACGACTAAAGTAGATATTTCCCAATAAAAATCCATGGCTGTAAATAAAAATGTGGAACCAAGACTGTATAAATAACCTGAAAGAACTGCAATTGAAACAAGAACCATCATTCCAAGATTTTTTTGCTTTATTTCTCTATACGCTCCAATATAAAATGGTATTCCCCCATAAATTGCAATGATTGTTGCTAAAAGTGCGAGAATATATTTATCTCCAGCAAATGAAAATGAGAATTTTAATAAGCTTTGGATTGTTGGTGAAAGAATTAGTATAGGAATAGTTATAATCAAACAAATAAAAAATCTTTTTTTAAAATCTGCTGTAGAATGACCTTTGTGTCTGTCATCATCATGTTCAAGGGGTTCATGCTCTTTAGTTTGAGACATGTCATGACCTTTATGCATATCAATTTCTTTTTTAGGCATATCATGGTTCATTGACATCATTTCATGGTTCATATGTTCATGAGTAATTATATCCTCTTTTTTATTTATCATTTTCTCATTCTTTTTTTATAAAAACCATAAGTATTTCCTATTTATAACATTATCTTAATGTAATTAAATTAAAAATTAAATATGAAAAAAAGAATAGAATTAGTATATTTTATTTCACTATTAACTTTCCTTTCATTTGCATATGTCCATTTCCACACATATTAGCGCAATACCAGGTAAATTCTCCTGATTTGTTTGCAGTAAATTCAATAACATCATTTCCTTTTATGTTTAATTCAGGAATCCTTATTCCGTGAAGAGTATCAGTATTATTTATTATTATTTTAACCATATCGCCATTATTTACAGTTATGGTATCCGGAGAATATCCAAACCTGTAAGCATTAACATTGAACACCTTTCCATTTGTGTCTAGGACTGCTTTTCCAGTATAAGATTTTAATGCAAAAATACCTACTATTCCTAGCATTACTATTACTCCTATTATTATATATTTTTTATACATTTTTACTTCATTTCATTATAAGTTTATTTTTTCTTTATTTGCATGATAATCAACATCTATTGGATTATCCAAATCCCGGACTTGCTGCAGTTGTTGAAAGTGTTTCACTGCACTCGCTAGGTGATGTTGTAAATGCATTACATACAGCTTTTTCTATTGCATCAGGTGATCTATTGACTTGAACCTGTACTCCATTTATTACAAATGTAGGTGAACCACCTATTCCAAGCTGGCTTGCTCTTGCTTGGTCATCTTGATAGATTTTTTCAGCACTATTAGCCATATAAGCTTCAATCTTAGCTTTGTCTATTCCAAGTTTTGTGTATATAGCTGGAAGATATTTATCTAAACATGTTGCATCTCCACTACAAGAGCCTATGTTTGTATTTGTATCAAATTCTTTTAGATATGCAAATAATTTATCCTTATCATATAATTTTAAGATGCTAATTTGTCTTAATGATTCAACATGCTCAAATTCACCATGCATTGCACCAATATAAACTATATTTATATCAGCCTTGTTTTTTAATAAATCATAAACAGGGAAAAGAGCTTTTTCAAATTGTAATCCGTAAGGACAATATGAAAATACAAATGCTTCTACAATTGGTTTATCAGCTTTAGGTGCATCTTTAGGAGTATTAGTATTAGTATTAGTATTTGTATTAGCAGCATTATTTCCCATAACTGGTTGATTTGTTAATGGAATAAGACCTGTAGCTAAATTTTTCCCATCTAGTGTAACATACACAGGAACTTCTTTTCCTTGCATAGAAAGAACAACTTCAAATAAAGAATCTTTTTTATCCACCCTAACTAGTTTAGCATCAGTTCCCTGCGCTTTTGCAAATTCAATAACTTTTTGTCCTGCAGCATTACTATCAATTGATTTTCCAACAATTCCACTAACTCCTATAAATAAAACAAATAATAATATAATAGCAATAATTCCCAGAATTGTTGATGAAACTAACCAAACATTTAATCTAGATTTATGTTCTTTAATTCCATAATCAGAATTTATTGTGTGTTCCATTTTTATTTTAGACAATTATTCTTATAAATCGTTTATGAAACCGAAATCTGATTTATCTTTCATAAACTTTATAAATAAATTAGAATAATGAGTAATTATTAAGAAAATTCTATTTATTATTTTTAATCTCAATTTTTCTAAAGACATCAAAAAACGCAAGATTAGTAATTTTATCAGGATTTAATCCTGCTTTTTTAATATTATCAATTGTTTTTCGGTTCATATTGAAACCAAATAAAGTTCTTGTTATGGGGTTATGGAGATGTTCAAAAAATGCAATTAGTTTATACTCGCTTAACATATGTTCTAACATAAGAATTTGACCGTTATTCTTACAAACCCTTTTCATCTCTTTTAATACTTTAATTGGATCCGGAACAGAACATAAAACAAAAGTGCATACAATATAATCAAAACTTTTATCTTTAAATTCAAGTTTTTGACCATCCATTTGCATTAAGGAAAGATTTGGATTATTCAACTTTGTTAAGCGAATCTTTGCTTTTTCTAGCATTTTTGGGCTTAAATCTATTCCAATAACTTTTGCATCCCTATTATAATATGATAGATTTTTTCCAGTTCCAACACCAATTTCTAATATTTTTCCTTTAATATTTCCTAAAAGTTCTTTTCTCCATTCACTAAATTTATTTCTTTCCATACTACCTTCAAGTAAATCATAAAACTTTGAAAAGCGATTATATCTTTTCTGAACAATTTTAGTTTGTTTATCTAACATTATTAACAACTTTTTCTAGTTTCTCTTTAATTTTAACAGCAATATCTTTCAATTTAGAATTTTCAATCATAGACATAGCTACAACAGGATTAATAGCAGAAACAAAAGTTTTACCCTTTTCAGAATATACAATAACATTACAAGGAAGCATTAACCCAATTTCCTTTTCAGTTTGCAATGCTTTATACGCAAATGGAGGATTACAAGCTCCTAAAATTAGATAGTTATCATAATCCACATTTAATTTTTCTTTAACATCAATCTCTGTCAAAACCCCAAATCCTTCTTTTTTTAGTTCTTCCTTTAGCTTTAATATCGCCTCTTCAAATTTTAGATTTGTTTCTTTGTTATATTTATAATTCATTTTAGAATATTTAATATGTTTAGATTATGTGATGAATTTTCAAATAGAATTTTCGGAGAAAATGGAGAATTAAATAATTTTATTGATTGTTGAGGAATTATCAAGGACAATAATAAACAAAGAGCTATAACTAATGTTAATATTACTAATACCCTTACATGAATTGGTTTTGATTTAATCATTATTATTTTTTATTAGCGGTTTTTACTAACCAGTAAATTCCTGCAACTATCAGGGCAATAATCAATATCCAAGTTATCCAACCTAAAAACATTGCTCCGTAACCATATCCTCCCATCATACCATATCCACCCATCATTCCACCAAATCCTGATCCAGTCATCATGCCTCCAAAACTAAATAGACTTAAAAGTACGATAACACAGATTCCAATTATTATTCCAATCCATAAATTGTTGTTATTGTTTTTCATTTTTTTATTTCCCTCCTTTTATTTATATAGCGGTCCTATATTATTAAATCTTAGCTTAATGATGAGTAAAATGATCTTTCATCATCCAAACATGTATGCCTATCATTAAGACTATTGGCACAATAAAAGTCCATGCTCCAGTAAAACCTAAAATGGGTAATAATATAATAAGCCCAATTGGAACAATATGAGCGATTAACATCATCCAACCATGATTTGTATTCGTATGTGCATCTTTTATATGGTGTTCACTAGTAATAGTATTTGTTTCTTCTTCATTCTTATATTCTGGATTTTTCATTTTAAGTACAGTTTCCATTTCTAATATTTTAGAAGCTAATTGAATTTTTCATCATATAACAATTTTTACCTGTTATGCATATTTTCTCGCAGATTTCAGCTTCGTTATATCTCCTATACATCTTACCACATTCTTCACATGCATAATAGATTTTATTATTTTTTACAATTTCATCAACCATATTTACCTCCATTTTGATTTAATTTTCCATTTATTTTATAATATTCTTTTTTGCAAAATTCAGAACAAAATCCCTTTTCTGAATATTCTAATGGCATTCCGCACATTTTGCATCCTTCTCCTAATTCTGAAAAGACTTTTTCTTTACATAACGGACATTTTAATTCTTGTTCCATTTTTTAAATCTAATAGTGACGCATCTTGTTTACTAAAAGAATCCTCCCCCTCATTTGTTCAGAATACAAATCTACATGTCTTGCTTCTCCATTTAGTCTTGGGAGCATTTCTTGAAATTTTCTTAAACATATTTCAACTTGTCTTGAATAAGTTGTAGCCATTTCTAATGGAATTCCTCCATCATAAGATTCTATATCATATAATAATTCCTTTAACTTTAATGATGCAAGATTTGTGTTTAAGGCATTGCCTAAAGAAGGATTTTCTAATAATCTTTTTACTGTATTTTCTAATTCACTTAGCAATTGTTCTAATTGAGAACCTCCCTCAATATTTGATTTCTCAGGTTTTGTTATAGTCATTCTATCCTCCAATGATATCCTCTAAATCTATCATAAGTTAAATGGTATAAATCTCCAGTTCTTGTGTCCTGTGCAATTAAACTTGAATCAAAATTATGATGATTAAGATTTAATGGTGCATGTATTTGCGTTCTTTCAGGAGGTTCTGGAAATTCGTCTCTCCATTCTACTTCAGTAAAACTATCTGAACCTAAAACTACAACTTCAACTAGTTTTTTCTCTTTCAGTCTTCCATTAACTTTTTTTATTTCCATTTTTGTTTAAAAAATAAATTTTTTCGATTTATTCTTCTTAATTCAATTCTATTGAATTTTCCCAAAGCCCTCTTTCATCCCATTCTTTCATAACCTTTCTGTCAAATCCTTTTAGATAACCAAGAATGAACATTTCTCTTGGATCAAGCTGTTCTGAAAGCATTCTTATTTCTTCTTCATACGACTGGTATTGGTTTTTCATTTTTTATCCTCCTATAAAATTTATTTATATTGATTTTGAAAAAAACAAAAAAAATTAAAATTATTAACCGCTCCCCATATAGGAATCATGCATTTTATTCATGGCATCTCTAAGTCCAGGATCTTGAATTGATGCTACCATTGAATCATGCATTTTATCCATTGATTCATAGGTATATCCCTGCATCATGTTTTGGTTTGATGGCTGTGCTTGGTTTGCATAATACGAGTTCATCATATTTCCATAACCCATCATCCCATTTCCATTAATCATATATGCATATATTCCTATAGTGGATAATAACAGGACTATTCCTGTTATTCCTGCTATCACATATGTTTTTTTCATTGTTGACCTCCGATAAATTTAGTTAAAATATGTAGGGGACTCCTTTTTAAAGCACTTGTTAAAGATAAATACAAACATGTCTTTCATAAACCTTAAAAAGGAATAATGGTTTTAGAAATAGTGAATAATTAAAATGGCAAATATATTTCTAGTTCCGCAATGGTTTTATGGATATGACGTTATATTTGAGTTGGCATTTGCAATAATCTCTTTGATTGTTAGTTTCATGTCATTTAAAATCTATAAACTCACTGAAGAAAATTCAACTAAATTATTTGGAATTTCTTTCTTATTTATTTCAATTTCTTATTTTATTCAATCATTTTTTAATTTTGCTATTATATCTGAATTAAATAAGAACGTCGTTAATATCTTTAATATTTCAGATGTTAATCTTTTCAATAATCTCGGAGTTTATTCTAATATAATTTTTTTCACAGTAGGTTTGATAACTTTAGCATATATGACATTTAAGATAAAAAGTCCAAAAACATATTCTTTTTTAGTTATAATATCTATGCTCTTTTTGCTAATCGGTTATAA
>JAVHOF010000018.1:0-1147 GCA_036169915.1 Candidatus Pacearchaeota archaeon
AATAAAACACAAAGGAACGTACTATGAAAAAGTTACTCATTTCAATTTTGGCATTTATTTTTTCACCGATTATTAATGCTATCAATTCAGCACATGAAAAGATTATGGAGTTAGTGATACGGCTTGAACAAATTGAGCATCGACAAATGGAAGCAAATTACTTCTTAGGCGGAAAGGCAAAAACTGAGGAAAGCGATGAGCAGTTGGGAATGATTCAAGCTCTCGCAAATATGGTGCAGCAGCTTAATCACATCGGCAGAAAAGCGGCAATGCCTTTAATATTAACGGCAAAGGGAATGATTATTAACGTTGTGCAGTGCAAGAAACTTTTATTTGAATGCAGTTGGGATCACCAGAACACATTGCAATTCTGGTTAATGGTTGATAACATAGTTGCGGATTCTTTCTCATTTAACTTAGAAAAGATTTCTATGGAGCCGGGCTTTGAGAAAACGGGAGATAAACCGGTATTTGATTTTGCGCGGGTGTTTCTAAAGAAGCATACCTCACTTAATAACGGGAAACAAAATATTAGCATCATTGACCACATAGCAATCCAGGCAACAAGAATACTAATTACGTATTTACCTCAGAGAGATTTAACCTTCCATGCCAATATTGATGTTGTTTGCTACCAGGCTATCATTAACGCCATTAAACCTTTTTACGACAAAGAGAACGCGCCAGCCGCAGTAGAACAAGCGAAAGAAGAGCAGAACACCGATAACGTGGAAGAACAGAGCAACGTTTTCCCCTTAAATAATGCGGATAGAACAGACGTTGCAGAACAACCGGGAAAAGAACAATAGAAAAACAGAACGACTTATGCGTAATAAAGAATTCGACCAAGAGATAATTGAACTTATTAAGAAAGGCACTCCGTTCCGGGAAATAATGGTAAAATACGGCTTCCACAGCACTTCCAAAATTGCACGAATAAAAGTGGAATATATGGGGAAGACGCCGAAAGGATTAACGCCAAAAGGACTAACTCCAAAGGAGCCAAAACCGAAGAAAAAGAAATTAATGTCATTCAAACAAAGGAAACAAATAAGCGTTGCTTCCAGTGTAATACAATTTACAAAGAAGAGCGAGATAATTGTAAACAATGTGATTGATATTCTTGCCGGGATGAGGTACAGCATTT
>JAVHOF010000019.1:0-1136 GCA_036169915.1 Candidatus Pacearchaeota archaeon
TGTAGTATTAGAAAAAACTATTGCAGATTTGATTAGTGCCCAACCCCCAGCACCTGTTGTTGAAACTAGAACAGTTATTTCAGGACCTTGGGGGGATACAATTGAGATTACTTATGAAGGTGGAAATGCGCAACAAACAGAGTTTATGATGTTTGTAGATGAGGGATTCTTTGATGGTATTAGATTAGCTTTTTCGGAAAGCGCGGGAATCGACGGATATGCCTATTCTGCGGAAGCCAGCGAGGCAATGGGTCCAGGAGGACTTTTAAAATTTAGTGACGCCGATTCTTGGCTACAAACTCTTATGGATGTTATTACAGCAGGCAGTACTACTGTTGAAGGAGGAAGTATTTCTCTTTCTGGGGGAATTACAGGAATGACTTTTATGCCTGCTATGAAGATGTATCGTTCAGGTGATGAAATTTGGAAGTGTATTGAAGAATTACTGGCTTTCAATAGAATTGCAGTAAGATTCAAAAGAGATTTGACTTTAGTACAGTGGTCTATTGATGACGCCGGATTTGGTAGTGGTAGTAGTGGAGAAGCCACCAGCATTGGAGATTACGGAATAGGAATAAAAGGTACTTATACAAAAGACAACGTTTACAACTATGTAGATGCTAAAGGATTTGTGGGTAAACAAGATGACAGCGGTCTGTGGAAACCATATGATACACTTGAAGAAACAGTACATTGTTTTTCAGCAGTAGCAAACAATGTTCTAAATGGGGCAAAAAGACAAATGCCCGATGTGAGTATCCCCGCTGATTATCTGCTAAAAGACGTAGAACAAATCAAAAATTGGGGGGAAAAAGAACTTTACAAATCTTTCTTACAAGCCCGAGGAATTTCAGTAGATAGTGATAGTATCCCTCTAAATATAGAAGTAGGAATGAGTATAACTGGCTCATCAGCTTTATTTGGTACTGTATCTATAGTGGTGACTACTTTTAGCAGGACAACTGATAGTCAAGCAGGAACAGTTAGTACATCAATTGGAGGAGGCTCAGTAACTATTACCGAGGGAGACAGCTGGGTGTAATGTCAAAAATAAATCTTAAAGCATACAATTTCCGTACTAGCCAACCAGATTATCGCGCAGGTGATATTCTAAAACGGGCTAGATTAGAACAAGA
>JAVHOF010000020.1:0-4861 GCA_036169915.1 Candidatus Pacearchaeota archaeon
ACCTGAATAGAGGACCGTGTATAAATACTATAGTAGGAGCATTTTTATCTATATTTGTATTGTTGAAATCGAAACTCCATCCGATTTTTCCAGATATATAATGTAATCCTATAAATAATAGTTGATATCCCTTGATATGTTCTATCCTCTCTGCAGGTCCTATATATAGTTCAAATTTTTCATAATGTCCTGCGCCATCATGGTTTCCAATCGTTAATAGAAAAGGTTTATTCGATTTTGATATAATTTCTTTTAATTTTAAATATTCGTCATCTAAATTAGCCTCTGTATTATCTCCTATAGTAGCTACGAAATCTATCGTAGAGTTGTTAGCAAAATCTACAATTTCTTGTAGACGAGCATTACTACCGAATCTATCATCGATAGTAATGTGAGGATCTCCCACTATTATGAATCTAATTTCGTCCATATCAACTACCCAGTAAATGCTGTTCTCCAAAGAAGGAATTCTGTATCATAGAATCCCTATTGAGATTCTCAACATCTTGACCTATTTTCATTTATTTTTTCAGTATCCATCCAAGAATAATTCCGCCAGCTACTCCTAATGCAATCTTCTTTGTAGGTGATGGGCAAGTTGGACACGGAATTAATGGTAATGGAGTTACACTTTCTATTGTAATACCTCCCCATACATCACTTCTGCTAATTGTTTGTACAAATACAGCATATGTTTTTGCACTTAACAGACCAGATATTGTAATACTTGTAGTAGCTACTGGAATATAGCCGTTGACATAAAGAGTCCCGTCAGGATTCCATATAGTGATATAGTACGCGAATGTTGGTTCTCCAGTAGTTGGAGCTCCTACATTAATTGTCATAGAATGATCTCCAGGTGTCAAACTTAATACTGGAGTTCCTGGACCTGTTGAACTATATGCAGTCAGAGGTATCGCTGTTCTACTATCTGTCATTGATGGAGTTAGGTCTATACATTTTGCATATGTATATACACTTTCAAAGCCAGGATTCGCTACCATATTAGTCGTAGTTATACCCTGCATTAATTCAACGTCATCAAACCAGAATGTACCATAACCTGCCCATATATTACCATATACATATACTTTTGTGGTATCAGAGAACGTCGTAAATGTTAGAGTCTTCTGTGCCCATGCAGTATCTGTAATTCCCCAATATATGCCGTGTTGGTTGTTCCAATCCCAGTTGTTAAGACTTGTCCTAAATTCTACAGCTCTTACTCCAGGACTTCCTCCTCCAATACCTAATACTTTACCCCACGCTTTGAGAGTATATGACGTACTCGGAATTGCAACCATACTATTACTACCAATAGACGGAGAATTCTTATTTACAGTTCCTGGAATCTCTATTTTAGCAGATTTTGTACCAGAATGGAATTCCGCAGTATCTATTTTCGCATAACCGTTTGGAGATAATGGTCCTGTTTCTGTATCAAAGCCCCAGTAATTTGCGTATAGTGCTGCACAATCTGTATTTGCTATGGACGAACAGTTATCAGCAAGTACATCGATAGTCGTTGCTACCGGATCTACTTCTGATAGAGACATAGTAGTTTTTCTGTACAATATATGGTCTCCAACAACACCAGAACTTGCACACGTTCTAGATGTATTCTGTGATGTACTACCAGTTTTTTTAGCTATCAATTTAGTATATCCATAATTGCTTGTTGAAGGTATGTCATTCTTCCAAAGAATAACTGCCTTCATGTTACCTGCGCTATTCTTAGTAGCACCGACAGCAACAATTTTCGGATTGGCTGTTATGGTAGCTAAAGAAGATATTTGGCTTTCATTGTCCATAAACCCATGCTCATACGGATATCTAGAATCACCAGGATATTCGTATCCTTCTATTTCTTCTGTTATTTCTTCTGTCATAATTTATTGTTCCTCCTTATTTTATGTTATTATTCATCATCATGGTTTCGCAACTTTAGTTTCTGCAAGTTGTGTCTCAAGAGCTAATTTCGCCTCAAGAGATTGAATTTCTTGAGACATTCTTATTTTCTCATTTTGCAATTGGCTATTTTGATTTGCCAATTCTTCTTGTTTTCTTATGATATCGTATACATTCGCCTTCAGCTTTATTATATTATTTTCTATTTCATTGATCATTTTATATTTCTCCTTTTCAATTTTGTTTATTTGATTATCTTAGTTTGTTCTAATAATTCAATAGCTTTTACTTTGTCTTCTTGACTTAATTTCTCAAATTTCATCTCGATATCTCTTCTCTTTACAACAGTTACTAGATGGTTCAACATTTCGTTCACATACTCTTCAACCGTTTTATTGGTTTCTTTCGTTATTAGTTGTTCCTGTTCATCTGTCAATATTATATTATGGGTTGGCATTGTATTTTCCTCTATTTATTTAGACCTTTGATTTTCAAATATTCCATTATTTCTTTTAATGCTATTAATTTAGGATATCCTTGCATAATTTATCACTCTTAACAATTCAGTCTAATGGCCAAATCATAATATTTTGCGTTAGTACCGTCATAATAGAATTCTATTACATCTACTTTTCCATTAGTTACTGTTAATGTTGGGGCAACTCCTCCAGACCATAATACCGTTCCTGGCCATGTAATGGTACCTGCGGCACCGCCGGCGGGTTGTTTTAATACTAACACATATATTCCTCCTGTTCCAGGATTAGCAAATGTAAAAATCTGTACTCCATTTGCCAATACTATATATTGATTATTACTACTATTCCAATCTAATGTGGTAGTACATGTAAATTGTCCTGCCCAAAATTGAGACATTTATTTTATTCCTCCATTCTTCGAATAATGTTAAAGTATTCAAAATATTCAGATTGTCTTTCCTTCAAGTTTTATTTTAATGTTCGCTAAATTATCTTTCTTTAATTGTATTGTATTTATGATATCTTTAATTTCTTTCTTTATATCTATTTCTGATTTATCTATGTTATGACCTGGATCAATTTCAACAATTGTTGTTGTAATTCCATCGTCTAATAAAACTTCAACTCTTAACTTATTGTCTGTCGACAGTATTATACCACTATCTTTTATTTTCATATTGTTACCTTATTTGTAAAGGTTAATTAAATCAATTATTTCTTGTCTAGTTCCAAATCCTTTTTGTATATAAAGCGAATTAGGATTTGTAATTTCGATATACTGTTCGATATTGGGATCTGAACCTACTGATTTTCTTACAGCAGTGTCTGCAAAATTTACTATTGTTTGTAAATCTTTCAATGCTTGCTCTTTATATTCTGGGATTGATAACAGATTTACATAATCTTGTTTTGTCGCTACATGTCTAGGATAATTTATCATCTTATTTCCTCCTTTTAGTTATTTATGATAATGAAAAATACTTACCTATTTTTACTATCGTTGTATTGAACGGAAGTTTATCTTTATATTTTTCCAACTGTTTAATTATGACTTCCGAACCCGTAAATATTATATGTAATTTATCGTCTAATCTAAATTGTATAGTCATATAATTTGATTCTTTAAATTTACTTTTATTTATTCTATATTTGGTTATCAGAATCTTCTTATTTAGTACTTTCTCTATTTGTATTTTATCTCCTATCAGAGATTCATCTATAGCGAAATCACTGAAACTTGGATATTCATCTTGCATTGCATATTTCCTTCCATTCATTCCACATTTTATCTATACCAACATTATTATTGAGATTATAACTATTACACCATTTCAACCATCCCATCATTGATGCTATTGAAGATTGATATTGTAAATCTGTTATTTTACCTTTATTTAATAGATAAGGAAGTTCTTTCATTCTTTTCTTTAGTCTAGTTGCGGTACTTTTTCTTAGTAACACATAATTCGGGAAATGTCTATAGCCGACGAAATCTATTCCTTGACTTATCGGAAATAAGCTATTTTTACTTAATTTCAAATCTAAATTTGATATAAGGAATTCTTCTATATCTTTTGATAATTGTGTTAGATAATTCTTATCTTTGTGGATAATCAGAAAATCATCACAATATCGGATATAATGTTTTATTTTATGATCATATTTTATAAATCTGTCCAATTCATTCATATATAGATTTCCGAACCATTGTGACAAATAGTTCCCGATTGGGATGTTCTTCTTATCAGGAATACTGTATATTATATCTTTCAATAATTCTAAAGTATCTTTACATTTGATTTTCTGTTGTACTATATCGAATAAAATATCATGGTTTATTGACGGATAAAACTTAGATATATCCATTTTTAAACAATATCCGTTAGGAGTATTTCTAATGAATTCCATTGTTCTTCTACTGGCCTTATGTATCCCTTTATTCTTTCTGCATGAATATGAATCATAAATGAATAAATTATCCCAGATTGATTCTAATACGTTCATTATACTATGCTGGACTATCCTATCCGGATTGAATGGTAATCTGTATATTATTCTCTTTTTTGGTTCATATATCTGTTTTAATGTATATTCAGATGTCGTAAATGTTTTATTGATAAGAGAATTTTGAATTTTCAATATATTATTTTCTAAATCTGATTCAAATATTTTAATGGTGTTTTGCCATGTCTTACCTTTTCGTGCTTTCTTATAAGCCAATCTAATATTATCTAAGTCTGTTATTTTTTCGAATAAGTTTCCGTGTCTTCTCATGAATATAATAGAAATCGACTTTCATTATTATTAATTACTAACCGATCTCCATCTCCGTAGTGTATTTTTGTTTTCACAAAGGTCATTAAATCCAGCCAGGAGTTAGCAGCAAACCATACTATTCATTATATTACCATTTCCTGTATCAGCAGCAAACCGACCCCTGATATTATCCCAGGTATTCCATCGATAATTATTCG
>JAVHOF010000021.1:0-21568 GCA_036169915.1 Candidatus Pacearchaeota archaeon
GTCTTGCTTTTTAAAAAATGGAACAATCAACTAACTATACTAACTTAACAATGCCCTTTTCCTTCCTGAAGGCATAGATCAATCCAGCTGCAAGCCCTATTGAGGAACCCGCACCGGTGATGTTGAGTATTTTCCTGTCCCTTGGGGATGTTTCCACTACGGTTGTAGTGACGGTTGTAGTTGCTGTGCTTGGCATTGGGGTTATTTTGGGGTTAATGAATTGGTAAAGATAGTGAATTGTTTTTAAACTTTAATATTGGTGCTGACCAAGTTTGTGCACAATGATGTGCGACCCGCCCTGTGACCCTTCGGAATTGAAAAATGACTTGATCCTTGCGGATATTCTTGTGTGTTTTTCCTTCCCGTCCGCGCTGTGGAAAATTGTCGATGCGGTGAGTTTTCTTGCGGTTTTCTGTGCAGCCGTTCTTGATTTTGCCGTTTGCTCCTCCTGATTTTGCGCATACAAAAATCCCATTGACGATCCTGCAATTGCAGCGATGAGTGCCGCAACCGTTTTTTTCTTTTCCTCCTTCACAATTCCCATTGCAAGCAACCCAAATGCAAGTCCACCGCCAATCACATAGAGCAATTTTTTGGTGTTGGGATCGGAAAACATGTCTGTCCACGATTCGCTGTTTGGCACCGGCGGTTGGGTTGGCGGGACTGGATCATTGCCTGCTGGCGGTGCTGTGTTTCCCGCAATCACCGCCTGTGCATCGGCAATGGCCTGTGTCATTCTATCCGGTGTGATTCCACGTGCCGTTGCCTGATCGGTGCAGATGGTTATTGCCTGAGTGAGGTCAGCCATGGAATGGATTCCGAATTGCCCGAGATCATGATCAACCTCAGAATCGGTCGTAGCTGTTACACCAGCTGAATTTTTCTGCTGCGAGTAAACATACAGTGCCCCATATGCTGAAAGCAAATCATTGTCAGTTGTGATGTTGCTGTTGAATGTTGTGATGTCCTGTGCGGTCATGATTTTGGAGTTGTTGGATTGTTTGGGGTTTGACTATCATTTGTATTTTCCGAATCCCTTTTTGCTTTCAGCGCCTTTAATTTCTCAAACTGTGCCTGTATGAATGGTGCGGACTCAACACCGACAGCGAAAATCGCCGCTGCGGATAAAATCCCCACTGTCCATTTCTGCCAAGTTTTCCAGTCGCTCATTGTGTTACTGTCATTTTTTGTGGCACTACCTGATCCTGAATTTCAATCACGATCGGTTCCCTCGCCTGTCCTGTCCTTGTCAAATATCTTTTCACCTCGTTTACCGTTTTCTGGTCGGCAACTGAAATGTGTATGTAAAGCGACCCGTCAGTATTTGCCTGAATCCCCATTCCGCGGACTCCCGGCATGTTCATTACAACTGCCTGAACTTTTGCCTTTGTCAGTTGCAATGGGTCATCGGGTGTTGGATCATACTTCATGTCACTCGGTTTGATCGCGACAAAATAAAGCACGGCCAACAATCCTATGATGGCTATTCCAAGTGCGATATTTTTCTGTTGCTTGTCCATAAACTAAAAACCAAAAATTGATTTGAGAACCGTGTTGTTGAAAATTCCATTATGGGAAGATATCACTGAACCGCCGGTTTCCATTTTATTTGCAGCTTCTTTTTCTTTCCAGAAGTAAGGGTCTCCAAAAATGGCTTTTGGATTTTCCTTCACGAATTTCAACATCTTCAAAAACGCTTCGTGAGATTTGCGAAGAGATGGAATTGCAGAATAAATTCCATCGTTTTTATGATTTAATCTTTTTTCGTAATGTTTTATGTAATCATCAATATTTTTCGTATCAATTAGATTACTGTAAAATTGACGGGCGTTTATTTTGTAAATCAATTTATCTTCACCAGCAAGCTCCTTTGGCGTTTCATAAACGATGTCTTTGATCTGGCTTTTTTTGTATTTGCCAATTTCACTTGGCTGAACACCGTTAAGGTTTTCTCCGTCAGTAACTATGTATCCGATTATTCCATAATCTGAGATTGATCCGCCACCACCATATTGGCCTTCATGAATATGATTCCGCAATTCATCTTTAACAACAGTTGGAAGGTTGTCAAATGGCAATACCAACAATTCATCGGCCTTGTCTTCAAATGTTTTTCCCAGTCTTGTAGCGCCGTCTTCGGTACTGAAGTGGTCTTGAATAAAATATTCCCTTTGATTCAAAGTCCATTCAGTCCAAACTTCCTTGGCGGTTTTTCCAGAATAATTATTTGGAATATTGCCTTCAAAAACCGGATACCAATTTCCATCTCCCCTGTTATAGTTATAAATCTTCCCTTTATAGGTTGCCTGATTCTTTTCGGCAGGAGAAAGCCGTTTGAATCCTGCTGGTCGTTTATTGTCAGGAATGCATCCACCAGTTCCATATTGACCCATTTCAATGTGTTCACGAATGGATTCTTGCAATTCTTTATGCAAGTCTTCCCATCGTGGATTTTTCAATTCCGGATCATTTGCACTGATTGCCTTCAAAAAACCTTTCCATCTACTTTTCTTGCGATCAAAACCATCGTGAGTGAATTGTCCATTATTGTCGGGTTCAAAATCAATAATATTATGATCAAGTATAAAATGTTCCTTTTGTTTCAAAGTCCAAGCGTCCCAAATCTCTTCGGCTGTCTTGCCTTCATAGTTATTCGGAATTGATCCGCCTGTTCCAAATTTTCTGAACGGGGCACTGAATCTTATTTTCCCAAACCATTTTTCATTTTCAAAATCCCAATCCAATTTTCGGTAATCGGTATCGGTGATGAAATATTCCTTGCCATCAACCTTGATTCTCACCCCGTCATCCCCGGTTAGTTCATGAAAATCGCTTGCCAGTTTCCCAACGCCAAGTCCGCGATAGGTCACTTTCCCCCCATTCACCTTTTTCCCCAAGTCCGGGATATCGGCAATTCTTGTTACGGCAATTCTTGCGGCCATGATCCTGTTTTTTTTGTGTTGTGTTATATTACAATTCATTTCAAATGTTACCCGTGTGGCAATGAGTTCAGGTAATTCAACAATATGATTCTGGCCTCATTGGACATTGCAGGAATGACAAATCCGGTTATTGTCTTCCCGTGATACATCTGCTCGAATTGATCGGCAATCCAACTCATCACCACTTTTGTTGGAATGGACTTGAACAGGTTCACCACCGCTTCATTATTGATCACGATATTGCTGAATCCAGAGGTTCCGGGATTCGGCACAACACTGTCGTGTAATGTCATTGCAACCCTCTGTGCACTTAGGCGAGTAATGCCAACCTTGGCATTTGGAATTGATTTGTAAAAACTTCCTTGTAGGAATGAAAGCCCCTGCAAATCCCTCTGTTCTGAAGATGTTGTCAATCCAAGGTCACTGGATGCATTCCCTACGCTTGTGCTTATAGCTCCAATTGCCTTCAGAATCTTGTATCCACCAAAAAGAACTATTGAACTGCCGACAATGATTCCGACAATTTTCAATCCCATAAGTAATTTTTTTTCAGTTTCCTCAGTCATAGCCGTATTTTTTTATTATTGCGAAATTTTCGTTGCAACGGTTTCGCCGTATTTTGTCTTTATCGCATTGAACTCTGCCGCTTTCCCTGAAATGAAGGTCGGCGTATCCCTTGCATCAAGAAGCGCTATCGCATTGGTGTATTCCGAAAATGCGGTCTTCTCGATTTCCGAAAACGAATTGTATCTTGAAAGCACAACCGGTTTTTCCGGGACTGGTGCTCCGGATGCAATTGCAATGTTTTTCATTTTCAGGTATGCATCCTCAAAGGCGGGTGTCCCGTTGGTTTCTTCCGGAGCTGATGGCGGTATGGTTTTTGAAGAACCCATTTTCGCGATTGCAGCACCACCGAATTGGCCGATGATGGAAAACAATATCGCATATCCAAGATAACCCCACACTCCCTTTCCAGTTCGGTACGCATAATACAATCCCCCTGCTAATCCCAGAACACCACCAACCTTTTGTTGTGTTGAAATGCCACTTGTGTCAAAAAGCGATTTTGAGATTGCCGCGTCATTCTTGGGTGATGTTTTTGGTGATGGCTGTTCTTTGTCAAACGCAAGAACCGAAAGCGGAATGTTGAATTGCGCCATGGCATTGACTGGCACTCCGGCCTGATCAACTCCCTGCGCCTTTACAAAAACCATGTTGCTCCCTGCTGTCCCGCCCCCCTTTGGATTGATTCCTGAATTTCCGGGCACGATCACGCCTTCAACAACATCCCCCTTCCTGAAGGATTTGTATAGCCGCACATTGGGTTGCATCTGTCCTGCCGGAACGATGTTTGTTCCGGTTGCCTTGTAGTCCTGACTGAATTTATACTGTGCCACGTTATTTTTTGTTTATTGGTTTTTGTTTATTGGATTTTTGAATCACCTCTTTTTGCCGCAATCAACCCATCACAAATCCATCCGTCCATTTCTTTGGTCACCTTCATCAGGAATTCATTTTCAGCTGCAATCTTGTAAACCTTCGTCAGGTCAGGCTGTCCATTGGTGATGTGATAGATGTTCTGCCCGGCAAATCCGCCATATGCATTCTTGCCAATTGCCGAAGGGAGATTGCCTTGCGGTGCTGCCGGTTTTTTTGTTTCCTGTTTTACAACCTCTTTTATTGTTTCGGTTTTTACGGATTCCCTCTTTCCCCCATCGGCATTGTTGACCTCGGTGGTTTTTGTTTCAGTTGTCGTTTCCCTTTTTGTTGCATCTTCCGGTTTTTTATCGCCATCCGTTTTTTTATTGCTTCTTTTTTTCAGGATGACAGCCGTTGTGATTCCGGCCGCCAACAAAAGGACGGCTGCAACGGTAATGAAAATGATTTTTTTTGTCTTCGGTTCCATGGTTAAATTTTTTTTTAAATGATTAATGGATATGTATTGTACTGTGGCTTTCGGGGTTACTTCAATTGAAATGATTGCGGCTAGCTTATTGTGTACATTGACGGAATTGGGGTGATATAGAATGTCGTGACATCACTTGGCAGATTATCGCTCGATGCGCTCCAATTCTCAACCTTCCATTTTGTGCTTCCTATTCCACCGGTGATCTTGCCGACACGGGTTCCCTTTGGAAAACTGTACCATCCACCCCATGTTCCGGTCAGCTTTGTGCCAGCCGCATCCTTGTAGACAAATATTTCCTGCTTGGCAATAAGTGTGCTTCCAACCTTTGCAACACCTGCCCCCGCTGTTGAGGATGGCGGTGTTGTTGTAGTTGTAGTTGTTGTGGATGAAGACGTTCCTGTCATCGTTTTGAAATCGCTTTCGGAAAGTGGCAAGTGATATCCCTGAACAATAATGAAGTGTTCGGTATCCTTTCCAAGTTTCCCATCGAGATCGGCACCAGTGAATCCGGCTTTTCTCTGGATGGTTTTCACGCGATCTCCCTTGCTTCCGCGCTTCAGCGGAAAGGAATCGTCACCCCAAATTGTGGAAAGTCCGCCACCTGAACTTGGTGGTGTGTATGGTGAAATCACATTCCCATCCTGATCCTTTGTTGCATCAATCAGGTTTCCGTCTTTATCCAAGTTGGGGTGTTGTCCATTGTCCTTGGTTGATGGGGGTTTCAGCCAGAGATATAATCCCGTTCCGCCTGCGATAACCGTAAGTGCTGTGATTCCCCAGAATATTTTTTGTCCGTTAGTGAGTGCCATTGGTGTTTGGTTTTATTATTGTTGCGTGAATTGAATTCAGGTTGTTATGATCGGTATGATGTGCAATTTGTTTTCGAGAATGTTGATGCGCTTGTTCTGGGTATATACAATTCCGGCCAATACTCCAACACCGAGAAGCCCGAGAAATCCAAGGATTCCCAGTGCGCGATTTGTTCCAGATGCCCCTCCAAGCATTTTTGCATCCTCAATTGTCATTTGAACATTCCCCATTTTGTTATTTTTTTGGCTTGAAAAATAATTGGTCAACGATGATTCCCGATACTGCAATTGCAGCGAACGTCCATGCCAATTTTGTTTTCCCCTTGACCCCAAAATAAACTGCTCCTACCCCTGCAACAAGAATGATTGCCATTTCAATTTTCCTGCCAACAGACATTGGGGTGGACGTTGATGTTGTTGATGCATCGGCATTGTATTTTTTTTGTGTCGATTTGTCAATAACCTCGGTTACATCACGGGCATCAATAAAATGATTGCCCCCGATGCAGACTACAGGAATAATCACCGGTTCATTCTTTACGGACATCACATGCAGTTTCATGGGGTCACCCGTTATTGTTGCCGGGGATATCAATTCAACACCTGTGGATTTCAGGTGATTCGATTCATCCAACATTTGCGCAAATGTTTTTCCATTGACACGATATGTTTTTTGTGTTGTGTCTGCAATTGGATAAGGTGCATATGATTTTGCAGGTGCATAAGCCCCATCCAATTTCCCTATTGAAGAATCATGAATGTGAAGGAATGGGGCTGGAGGCAATGTTGTTCCCTGATAGTTTTTCATTTCAATGATCCCGCGCACCACGGTTCCATTTCCAATTCCACCGGCATCAGGAACAAGCCCTGTCTGGTTTGCCAACTGGCTTGGGGAAAATAATACGGTATCATGCAGGATGATGTATTTTTGCAATTGCGAGGCTGTGGTTTTCATATTGTTTTTTGGGTTTTTAGTGGTTAAACTATTGTTTTGTTGACCCTACAACCACAAGTCCACCAAGAAGGAGGATTCCTCCAATGGCGGCAGTCCATGGAAAATTTTTTTCTTTCCCTATTGATGAAAGATACATTGAGGTGAATGTAAAAATGATTCCGCCCCCAATCATTGACAGTCCTAATTTTTCCTGATTTTTCATTATGCGGTTGGTTTTTCAGTGAATAAATGTGATGTTGCAATAAGCAGCAGTCCAACCGTTGCGATTGTGCCTGCACTGTATTTTATTATCGTGAATTTCCTTTCATCGGTTGCGGTTGGGTGATGCTGGATTGCATACAGAATGTAGGCGCTGCTTATTGAAAGTGCGGTGATGCCTGCGAGGAATATTTTTGTATGCCTGTCCATTTTGTTATAAATTTTTCATTCCTGTTTCATTCTCAATAATGTCTTTTGCGATGTAATATCTGTTTTTCGGCACCAATTCCATTTTGCCCTGTTGCTGCGAACCGTCATGTGTTTCCAGATGTTTCATTTCCGGGTCAAGCCATTTCAATGTGTCAAATGCCCTTGTCTTTATCACCAGTGTCACCGTTTCGCTGGCAAGCAAACTGTAGGTGAGCGTATTGTTCCCATCGGCAGGCATGAATATTCTTATTCCGAGTGCGCCATTCTGGTTTGCAAAAAGGTTCTGTGCCGGAATGACCATCTCGCTGAACTGTGTCCCGAACACATCCTTGAACCTTGTAACCGTAACCGGTTGGCTCACCTGTGCAATGGAACTTGCCAGAATATCCATCGTGTCAAAGAAAAATCCGCCCATCATGTTCAATCCCGATACAAATTGGTTGTAGTCCATGTTCACCAATGTCACCGTTACCCCTGTTCCGCCAAGCGTGTTTGTTATTACAGGTACGTTATTCAATGAGGTGGTTCTCAAAATCCCATAAACATTCACGGCGGAAGATGTATAGCCAATTAAACTTCCGCCACTTCCGCCACTAGTATATCCGGAAATCACCGTTGCAACGGGAAGGACGGTTTGGAGATTTGCCGCAATCGAGCCGACTGTACTTACACCGACGTAGGTGTAGGTGGAGCCATTTACCACCAATGAGGGATTTGTTACCGGGAATTGCGACAGCGGAATCGTCCAAGTGTAGGTTGGAATCGATCCTTTTGTTATTGCATTGGCTGAATCAAAAAGCGTTACCGTTTGTGTGGATGGAATGGCATTCCACAGAATGAGAATGATGTCATCCTCGATTATTTCAAAGAGCGGTGTTGATGGATGTGGTATGTTGGAAATCTCATCCATTTGATTTACTTACACAAAACTGAATTTTATCCTGTCAAAATTATTCACGAAGTCCGTTATCTCCCTGTCGCGCTCGCGGTTGAGTTTCGAATCCGCATTCTTGAAAACTTCCAGAAATGCCTTCAGCGCCGCGATCTTGCTGTAACCCAAACTCAGGAAAATGATGAGTGCATTGCGATCCGCCTCCTTTTCATTTTCTGGATTTACATTCACAAAGAAGTGGCTGAACTCGTGGCAGAGGATGGCCATTATCATCGGCACCGTGTAATTGATTATGTACCGCCTTGCCACCTCGATAACCCCTGAATCCGCATCGGTGCGCATGGGTGTTGTCACTTCCCGCCCATAATTCATGTTTGGCTCTTCCAGTCCGGTCTTTTTGTTGATCACCGTCCTGTTCCAATCGTGCAGAACCTCGAAGTAGTGAATCTTCACACGGTTGTTGGCACTCTCATATGAGCTGTAGGGGCACCATCCATAAGGGGTCATATGGCCTGTGGAAAGGAACGATGCATCCTGCGAGAACTGTTGGAAAAGCAAAACCGCTTCCCTTGTTATGGGAACGTTGATGCGCATGGGGATCATCCAGTGTTTCAATGGAACCTCTTCCACCCTGAAGCGGAAGGATTTGTCCATTCCCTCCCGAAGGTCTCCATTTCTGGAATTGTAGACATGGATCATTGACACCTGTGGTGATGTCGGCATCTTTACAAAGAACGAATCTGACCCGGTTACTTTCTGATAGCGGTTTTCATAAAGGGCTCCGGGAACACTTGCGTCGGAAACCTTCAGGATTATCGTCTCAGGCCTGTTTGTCAGTACTGTTATTTTCAGACACAATGCCCGTTCGCCTGTTTGGTATGGTACTTGCACGTGTGGTTATTTTGGTATTATTTGTTGAATTCAAGAAAAATATTATGTTGTCGCAACCCCAAGCCCGACGATGACGAAAAGAACGCCACCGATTATCATGCCGACAGGAAGATTTTTTGAATTCCCATTCTCAATCTTGATCATCCCGATAACTATGGCAATTGCCCCTGCTCCCGCCATTGGAAATCCTATTTTTTCTTTTGTTGTCATGCGGTTTGTTTTTTTGATTGATTCATCAACTGTTTTTTTTCAAAGTCCCCTGTACCATCCCAGTACGGATTTTTTTGCCTTTGCAACATGTGGACTCGCCTTTTTAGCTGCGGTTTCAATTCCCTTTTTGGTTGCAACAGCCCCTTTTTTAACCTGCTGTCCGGTGAATCCAAGCAGTGTCTTGAATGCGGATTTTGCATGCTGGCTGCTGATCGGTTTTTTTGCCATGGGATTTATTTTTCACTTTTCTTATTTTACCGGCAATGGTATCACTGCCATCTTTTTTGTCGGGAACAATGCACCCGATGCTAAATAAATCCCTATTCCAAGGATCACAACCACCACACCGAGTACGGCATAACCGTTGAGTCCGCCAATCTGGAATGATTTTGTGGGTTTTGCATCATCCTGTGGATTGGCCAATGGGTTAACTGTTGATCCAGCCCTGTTTGCCTTCACGATTTCATCGATCTTCATCCCTTCCCTGTAGGCGCCCGTTGATTTTGCCTTCATCACCTCATCATTCAGCCAGTTGGTGAATGGGATGTTTTTGGGTTTCCCGTATTGCTTCCACAACTGGTTTGCGCTGGCAAACTGCTCCTTGTGGCTGTCGATGAATGCCTGTGTCTGTGCATACGCCGCCTCACCCTGCTGGATGTCATTCGTGATGTTGTCTAATTTTGGCGTTTCGGACATTTTTATTTTTTTTACTGATATTGGATTTCCGGTGGTGGAATGCTTGTGATTTCCTGAATTGCCTTTTCGCTGTGACCCATTTTTTGCAGGTATTCGGTGAACCTTGCCTTCAAGTCCTTGTCACCGAGATCGCGGTGTGCTTTCTTGATGTTCAATTTTGTGAGTGTGGTATCCAGAAACGTCTTGTAGGCATAAAGGCCAACTGCAATGAGTGCAATCACAAATACGCCCTTGGTTGAAAAGCCAACTTCCTTCAACGTCTTTACAACAAAAGGGTCTCCTGCTTCCATATTCTTAGGCTGTCGGTTGGACAGCCGGTTTTGGTTTTGAAAGGTTCATTGCCAACGCTACCCCGCCGACAATGAGAACCAGTGCGCCAAGTGCAATGAAGATCGTCTTGGCTATTTTCCTGTTCTTGTCGGAAATGGATTTTTCCATCACTGTAGGGTCGGTTGTGACTGTTGGATCGACAACCGCATCCACGGCATGGTTTTTCGCTATCACCTCAACCGGGGACATGCTTTTTGTATAATCTGGACGTATTGATGCCGACTCATATTCCTTCTGCATCCATGTTGCAAAATCCAATCCCGATGTTGGCGGGTTGTATTGTGCATAGGATTTCTTGGCCGAAGCCAATTGATCCGGGTGGTTGGTGAAATACTGCTGTGCCTCTGCACGTGTTGGAATTGATGCCATGATTATTGTTTTTTATTTTTAAAGATTTCAGTCCGCAACCGCCTTTTCAATCAGGTTCCCCACTATCCCGCCACCGATTATCCCGGCGACTGTCCAGCCGATCCTGTTCTTTTTATAGATCATGGCGATACCCAATCCGATGATGCCGAAAATTATTGCGCCCTTCCCCGAAAACTCAAACCTGCTGATCCTGTTCTTGACAAAATCAGGGTCTTTTGTGTCTTCGATGCTGCTCAGGTCGGGTTTTTCAATTGACATTGGAAACGGCTATTTCGGTGATCCTGATTTTGGTTTTGCCTTGAACCATCCGGCATGCATTCCATATCCGATTGTTCCGAGAATTGCAACAACCCCGACAACGATGAGCACTTTTTTTGTAGTGGACATTTTTTTTGTTTTTTTTGGTTAGTGATTATTGGTTTTGGGTTTTCAAATTGTTTTTAAGGGTAAAATCCGTCAGTTGCCGTTTCAACATTGTTCCCGTCAGCTGCACGGTATGTAATTTTTCCCTGATTCCCGGCTGCACCATATGTCTTGCCGCTGCCTGCTGCCGGAGGTGCAAGTGTTGGTGAATTGATTATAAGCGTTCCTGTTGGCGGAAGGATTGGTGAATTGGTGTGGGGGGTTTTGTGGATCAAGTGTGGTGCCGGTGCCGGTGTGATGTTCAGCGGTATTGGAATGATCTGGTGCTGGACGATGATCGGCGCTGTAGCGTTGTTCAATGGGTCATTCGGATTCATTCCGCCGCCACCACCTGATCCGCCGTCACCTTCCTTTGCCGGTGCTGGTTGGTTTTTTTTCCATGGCTTGAAATACAAAAGTGCGGCAGTCCCTATGAGAAGTGCTATTACCGATGTTATTCCGATTTGTTTTTTGGTGATTTCCATTTGCAGTAATATTTTTTAAAAAATGTTTTTATGCCGGTAACGGTGCGCCTATTGGAGATGGTGCCGGTGAACCTGCTCCGCCTGCTGCCGGAGTTCCTGCCGATGATCCACCTGATGGTGGGTGCATGGGTTTTTTCATGACGAAGTATGTCGCGATCCCGATTATGGTCAATGCCACAAGTGTTATTGCAACATAAGTCCCCGTTTTGCTTGGTGACACCGCCTGCTTGTTCGCCAGCAATTGCTGTGCGAGTTGCATGCGGTTATTGTCGGCCTGTGTCTTTGCATCCGTCTTGGATTTTGCGAATCCGAAAATGTTTCCGATCGCACCCGCTATTGCGGAAACGGGATCGCCACCTGATCTTTGTGATGCACCTGCACCTCCCTGTGATCCGCTTCCCGAACCCATGTTTTGTGCACCTCCGGAATATCCGGAATTCGATGTCTGGCTGCCATTGGAAGAACCGGTGCTTCCCTGTGTTCCCGAAGTGTCTGTTCCCGCACCTAGTGCCCCTGCCCCGCCAGACATTCCACCCCCCGATCCATAATATTTTTTCCTGTACCCATATTGCAATGCGATCTCATCAAGCTGCCTTTGTGAAAGTGTTTCACCGGCTGCATTCATGTACATCTTGCTTTTTGGATGCATGTTCAAATCAACAAGAAGTGCCGAAACAGTCCTTTTCAGTTTCTCGTTTGTAGCAAGGTTCTTGGAAAGTTTTTCAACAAGCTCATCCTCGGTGGCTGTCTTGTCGGTCTTTATCCCGGAATCGTTGAGTGCCATGAGTACCGAACCGCGATGGTAGATGATGAGCTGCGAAAGCTCACTCATCAGGAGTGACCTCACCTTTTCATCCTGACCGGTCTTGTTGTACTGGGCAACGTTGGATATGAAGTCGTGCTGTTCGTATTTCACGGGATTGTTTTTTTAGTGGTGTGATGGTGAATGGATTACCCTGACATTTTGGGCATGACCTATTCTCCACAGGGCAATGCCTGCAAGGATAACGGTACCCACAATGATGAGCTTGCTGTTGTCTGTTACAAACTTGCTGAAGCTGAATGGTGCGGATTTTTCCACTGTTCCGGGTGATGCAGGAACAGGTATGGAAGGTGTTGTGCCATCACCATTTGATTTGCATGGGCAATTGTTGCCCGTGCATTTGCATTCATTTTTTGTCAAGTCCATGTTTGGGTTCGCAACTTCGGACAGGGCTTTTTTCGTGTCATTGGCCTGCGTCCTCAAATCCTCAAGTTCGAATGCGGCTGATTGTCCATGCTGGTCAACAATGGCCTTTAGCACTGCCGCCACAATGGATTTCGTGACTTTCGGGTCATCCTTTGGAATGGGCTTGAACCCATGCCTGATGATCCAAGCGTTCAGCTGGTCTGCTGGAACCTGTTCCACAACCGACAGGAAATATTTATCGTTCACGTGTATGGGGGTTTGGGAAGTTATTTGAAACAAAACAGGCGAGCAAGCATGATGCCGTACTCGCCTGAAATGTTGTTGGAGGGGTTATTCCTAGTAAGCGCCGATTTGAACCATCGGTGTTGAAACTCCCGGAGCCTGTGGTGCAAGATAAGGCACACCATTGATGCGTGGGTTTCCCATTTGCATGTTCACGTTGCGTCCTGACAGTCCGTGTGAAATGTTATACACCTTGTTGGGGAAGAACTGGATTGTCACTGAAGCCGAAGCCAAAAGCGTGAAGGTGATCTTGGTGTTGCCATCCACTGTGAATGGGTAGTCAAGGCATGATCCGCCATTTTGGTTTTGGAATAGGTTCAGGATCGGAACCCGTGCATATGTTGTGCTTGCACCGAAAGTGTCAAATGTGGTGAAGTTCAACGATTGGAACGGTTGTGATGTGTTTGCCGATGTTTGGAATGTCTGTGCAACACGGAAAGGCTTTTCGCGGTACTGACCGAGCCATTGGCCGTAGTTCAGGTTACCGTTCTGCATGGTGATGGTCACGGCAGCGGTGTTTCCGAAGTTTGTCGCTGTCGGAAGCAATTGGTTGTTTGCGTCAAGGATTGTTGCCGTTACGTTGTTTGTTGTGCTGTTCGCAACAAGGATGACGTAAGGTTTTGCCGCATCAGCGCCCTGCTGCATGTTTTGCTGAACCTGTTGGTTCATTGCATCAGCCGGGTAATAACCGTTTCCATTATAGAAATTGTCATTTGGCTGTGATCCGTCGCCATTGTAGTGGCGGTTCTGCATTGCAGATTCTTCGCGGTTTCCGAAATAGGTGTTATCGTACATGGGGTTTCTTGTTTTTTTTGAAGTTAGGGCGTTAGCCGTTTTTGTGGGTTGGTTTTGGATTACGCTTTCCAGATGTTAAGGGATTTTTTAGACATCGCTGTGAATGCATATCCGCCAACAACGATTCCGATAATGATTACAAGGATTGCTTTTCCGGTTTCTTTAGTAAACATGGGGCTTTGGTTTTGTGGCTTGCAAAAGCCGTTTTTTTTGTTTTTGGTTGTACAGCATCTTTGCTGCGGGACAAATTTGCACATGATATAACTCACTTGCAAACAGGGTGTTGCGAAACGCATGTCTTTTGATTTTGTTGGATTTGCATGTAACTGCATGAATGTCAATTGTTGATAAATAGCTTTAAACTCCGTTAAAAAAGTTTTGGGAAATGGGTTCAAGCCTGTATTTTTGGCAACATATGTATGCAACCATGGCGGAATATCACACTGCTGCACCCATTCCCGCATTGGAAAAACCACCCCATCCAGACAGGAGGCTTAATATTGTTGAATCATTATCGGATGATGGATTTGGTTTTGGTGTGGCTTTCCCATTGGTAAAAACACATTTTCCAATTTAATTTGCGGTGCAATCATGAGAGAAGAATATCCTTTGGTTTTGCTCGGCGCCCCCACAAATAGCGTGAAAGACTACTGCCAGAAAGAATGGATTTCCCAAGTGAAAAACCTGAATTATCCGAACTATAAGATATTTCTCAGTGACAATTCCATTATCGATGATTTTTCAAAATCGATAATTGCACAAGGCATTGAATGCGGTCGTGTAAATCCCATTGGCAAATCAAATCCTCAGTATATGGCCGAGAGCCATGAGCAGGTGAGAAAAAAGGCGATTGAGATCGGTGCTGAATTCATTCTTCATTGGGAAGTGGATTTATTCACTGACAATAAGGATATCATTTTTGATTTGTTGAATGCAAGAAAATCCGTTGTTGGAGCCATTTATCATATTGAACAAGGTGAAAAATCACATTTATGCATACTTCCAATGTATCAACAGCATTATATGGAACCTATTTCGGTAACACCATTGCGCAATGGCATGGATTTGCAATTTGTTGACGGTTCGTTGAAGCAGGTTTTCAGCTGCGGTCTTGGTTGCGTTTCAATACACCGAAGTGTTTTTGAAAAAATAAAATTTCGATATGATACAAATGAGTCATATCATCCTGATTCATCTTTTGCCGAAGATTGTCAATGTGCTGGGATAAAGATATTTGCCGACACTTCAATGCTAATGGATCACAAGAACCAGAAATGGTTGATGTATAACTAAAAAAAACGAGAAATGGAAGCGTGTAAAAATTATCTAAAAGATGCAAAAACAGCAGGTTGGACAATAGATTTTGGTGACTTGATGCAGAGATTCAATCTCACAAACGAACAGGTAAGACAATGTGTTGCTGAGATATATTGTTACTAAAGAAAAAAATGAGCAGCAAGAAAAACATCATAATCAAGGAAACAATTTGGTACACGGAAACTCCAGACACGAAAAAAGTCGATTGGATTTCCCGTCCGAAAGATGAAACGGGTTCGTATTCCTCTGTGAATGATATTGAAAAAGCATTTGTATTTGCTTCCGATTCCATGGCACTTACAAGACACCATAAGGGAATTTCCACAACGGAAGATTCCCATTACCGTGAATTCACAACTGAAGTCGAGTGGATTTTCACGGATCGTGAAGAAACGCCGCATTGGTTGAATGGATGGAAGACAGAAACAAAAACTGTTTTCATCAAGAATGGAATTGTAAAGGAATTATCCCTGTAATCAATAATCAAAAAAATCATCATGGCAAAGAAAAAAGTTTTGAAAAAGAAATCGGTGAAGGCAAAAAAGAAAAATGCGCCTGCACCTATCTTGAAAAGAAAAATGACCAGCACCAAACTCACTGAGAAGCCTCCAGTTGAAAAAAAACAGTCAACTGGCACAACTGAAAAAAAACCATTCTGTTCGCCATTGTTCGGGTCACTTGGATTGAATAAGGAACATTACTATGCCAAAGCTGCATCTACATCTGAATTTGATAGGTTCCAAAAAGAAAATTTTGATAGGTTCCAAAAAAAGTTTGGAACTTACGATGATGATAGTTATGTATTGTCAGAAGGAAAGCAGGGGAAAGTGAAAAGAAAACCGAAACGAAATCATGGGATCGGCATTAATATCAACATTGACTATGAGAAAAACCTGATTGAATTGGATATTGCATTAAAAGACACTTCCACATCCAGCGATATAAGCCCATCCAAAACAAATTACAAGTTTTCCCACCCGGGAACCGACTTCAAGTCCATCATGAAAATAATTGAAAGTCAAATCCGGACTACCATGGCCGCTTTCGGAGATATCTATATCTAAAAAAACATGAAAACGAAAAAACAAAATGGTTATTTTGATTACGCTGGTAATCAGATCAAGGAGGGGATGAAAATCCTTTTGATCAGTACAAAGTCTCCTGAACATGCCATATCAGGAAGGCCAGCGGTGATGTTTCCACTTGATAAAAGTAAATTTCCGTTTATGCGTGACGGGAAACTTATTCCACAAACAGAAGATGTAGATGTAAAAGTCCCATCAAATGACAATTCGAACTCAATGCACTTTCCTGAAGCGGATGAGTGGCGGGTTATTTTGGAATACGATATTGTGTGGAGTGATGTGTTTCCCGGTGTATTGTATGCAAAGGCAACCGGAACAGAATGGAGCTTTAGCAATCCATTGTCGGAACTCATAGGCAAATTAAATAAGAATCAGATTATTGCCATAAGGGGATTATCCGATAAGTGTTTGAAAAAATGAATTTAACACAAGGACAAGGTGGCGCTTATTTTCACATTGATGTTGTCGATGGAAAGTTTTCCGATACATTTGATCATCATGGAAAAATATGTTCGATATGGATGCTGTTTGAATCGAAAGAAAACGTTTCGTTCAAAATGCGCTTATGTAGTAAAGGGTTCTCTGAGAATGATTTTCATATACAAACTGTCGGCAGTTGGGAATTGAGTCAAACAACAATAGAAGCGAGTAAGGGGGTTGATATCGAATTTTGTGATTTCAATGCTTTGGAATTTGAACAGGATTTTAAAAATGTAAAACGCATGAGATTATATTGTTCAGAAATTGATGGTAAGGATTTCAATGTAAAATTTGAAGTTGAAGATTTTAAATAGTTTTTGCAATGAATAACGACAAGATGGAAACTATAATCGATTTGTCAAAGCGCTTCGAAGCGGAACTCTGCACTTTCGAGGTGGCGAAAAAGGCACGAGCAGCTGGCATGACATGCGCAAACACCTTTCTGTCCTACGACGAGAATGGCGAACGCGGTGATGGCGCTTGGCTTGAAAAAATAACCGGTTCAATCCAATACCCGTGCATCAATTTCCCATTGGCATTGATGATGATGGAAGGCACTGACTTGGATTTTTCAAAAGTGCAAATGGTTGAATCGGAAGGTAAGTTTGTATTGAAATACAACGGTGAAAAAATTGAATCCGGGAATATTGTTGACACCTTGATTCTTGCTTGGATCAAGCACAAGAAAAAAGAAAAGAACATTTCCGACAACTGAAAAACAACGACACACAATGGCCTACAACCCACTCGATGAGAAATTCATCAATGCTGAATTGAAAATGTTACTGCATTCAAAAACAAATGCAACGAATGCGCGTCTTTACAAATGGCGCGAGCGTTTCAAGACCGGTGAAATGAGAACCGGAAAGAAAATTGAAATCCTTCTGACGTATGGCGATTTTGAACTGGTCAAAAAGAAAAACTGAATTGTAATATAACACAACTTTTATCTTATCCATATTTTAAACCTTAACCACAAACCAACATGAACAATCCAAAAATCATTGAAACGGTAAGAGAAGGCGCAACCTATAAGGTTCCGACTTTCAAGGTGACAAACAACGGAATCGAGGACGGTTCCGGAATTGAGATTGTTTTCTGCAAGGGAAACAAGGACAGTGAGGATGATTTCCGACAGGAGGGTGTTTTCACCGAAACACTGATCCAAACAGCAAAACAATATCTGGAATCCGTGAACAAGGGTGACATGGCCACACGTGAAACATCAATGGTAATCACAAAACTTGATGAAGCATTGATGTGGATTTCCAAACGTGCAGAAGACAGAAAGCTACGTGGTGTACAGGCATCTTACAAAGCATAGCCATGGGGACACAATCATTCAAACCCGACAAGGAATTTCTTGAGTTCGCACAGGAATTTTCCGGGAAGTACAAGATACTTTCTCCAGCTGATTATCATTCGCTTGGTGGCAAATACCACATTTCATACAGGGATGAATTGCTTGACAGGGATGGAAAGAAAAGAAATACAATGGCTTGTGTGGATTTGGGATCGGTAAATCATATTGAACTTGATCGAACCGCATTTTTGGCTGATGATCGCGTAACGAGTGATGGCGTTTTCTTCATCATACTTTGGTGTTTTGCAGCGGAAAGTTATGATTTTGACTACAAGAAACTCGATTTGGCCACCTTGAAATTCTATCTGAAACTCCGCCGACCCGGATTGAATGCATACAAATTCATGCTGGCTGTCTTTGGGTGTGCTGATACACAATTGAACCGTGAACGTGAAAGGAATTTCAAGGCTGCGCTGGATGAATTCTACAAACAAAAAAGGGAGGCGGTTTCTGAAGAAATTGCTGCCGACAAGAATGCATTGGAAATATATTTGCGGATGGGTTACAGCAAGGCGTCCGCTTTGAAGGCATTCAAGAATGTTTTTATTTTACCGGAATTCAGTGATGCCCGTTACAAAAAAATCAGGAAATTCGTTTCCGATTGGAAACCGACCAAACAATTAAAAACAAAAAACAAAAAAAGCAATGACTGACAAAATTTTCCAGCCAGACGAAGAACTGGTTATGTTCGCAGAAGATTTCTCCAAACGATACACACAATTTTCTGTTGGTGAATATGAATCCAAGAACAAAAAATACCACATTTCGTATTGTGGTACGCTGATCGATCACGAGACAAAAGCGGAATCCGATTCCATTGCCGGGCAAAACCCTGAAACGGGTGCGATTGAATTCAGCCGTGCAAAACTGCAAGGGACGGACATCACCCCTGATGGCATTTTCTTCATCATACTTTGGTGCTATGCACGTGGCCGGTATTCAAGTGCAATTGAAACCGACATGGCGGTGATGCCATTTTACATGCTAACCGGAAAATCCCGGGCTTCGGTGATTGAATTCATGAACAGGAACGTTTTCGATTTGAATGACAATGATGAAAACAGGATCAGGAAAGCCAATTACAGCAAGATAATCAACGATGACCGTCCGCAAACGGTAACGGCGGCAGTCCATGAGATTTACGGCGCAGTGAAGGATGACGGCACTTTCCTTGAACAGGTAAAAACAATGGATGCTGAAAAGTTTGCGATTCACCAACATCATAACATGGGACAACAAATCCGGAACAACTGTGGTTTGTGGGATGCCGATTCATCGCTATCAAAATATTTCCATTCGCTGGAAGTCACTGATGCAGATGCAATGTCACATCACATCTTGGTCGCCTTGCACAAACATGCAACACAAAACATCACCGCCACAGATGGAACAAAAAAATAATACTCTGGAAATTCCACCGCACATTACGCAGGAGGAAAAAAACAAATTCAAGCATGCTTGGAGTGTCCAATACATTGAAAAACTGAAGGAGAAGGAGAAAAAACTTGAAATGCTGATTGAATCCAATGGACATGCATGCAAGATTGGATTGGTTGCAACTGATTACGAAAAACACTTGGAAATCATAAACTGGGAATTGGAACTCCTTGAATTGAAAAACAAGATTTTTTTTGAAAAAGTCGTCTTGCGCGATTGGCTGAATAGAGCCATTAAACAAAGTGGTCTTGATGAAGCGGATATTGCCGAAGCAAAAGAAAAAATGGATGGGCTTTTGCAGATTGCCCGGGATGCAGTGAAAAAAGACAGTGAAAATCCACATGATTTTGAAGGGCAAATGGTAACTGCCATAAACATGGTTGATCGTATTCGTGATTTATTGAACAAATACGAAACGGTAAACATTCATGACAACAGCCAGCTCGTTCAATACTACAAATCATTGAAGGTGGAATTGCAGAAACAAAAAATACTCTAAAACAAAAATCATGGACTCAGGAGACCGATTGGCTTTGGGAATATTTGTACTGTTTGTTGGCGGATGCATTCTTGCACCCAAGGAAACGTCAAATCTTCTGGAGGCAATTGCAAAATCAGAAAACAAACAAAAGGAAATTTCCAAACCATCACTGCCGTTGGGTCAAAAAATAATTGCCCCTACCCAAGAAAAGGTTGGACTGATCCGTACGTGCAGCCGTGGAATTGCAAGTGGATGGAAGCGTTTCTGCAAATGGATTTATTAAATTAAATGTGTTAATAAGTATTACATAATATTTCACATTATGTAATTGTAGTATTATTTTATTTTCTATTTTTACTTCCAATGAAGCAGTCAACAAAATTAAAATCCGTGAGATTTCCAACTGACGCTCATGAAATAATCGAGTCTTTGCGCAAGGAACCAAAGCACACCAGAAATTTCTCAAACATGGTTATTTATTTGATTGAAAACAGTCCTGAATATTCTGCACAAAAGAAAAAATTGAAAAAATAATCGCCATGGATAAGACGCCAATTCAAATTTTACAAAAGCATATCGGATACTATCAGAGTTTCATCGTAAAACTTGAAACAAAGGAAGGTATTGACAAAAATGCCAATCAGGAAAAACTGGATGGATTGATTGCTGGGTGCAAAAAAAAGATTGCCGAATTCGAAATTGCGATTAAACTTCTAACTCCTGTTACCGCATAACCATCATGGCAACTCATCGTGATCCCATTTATTGTCCACTATGCAATGCGCAGATCAAGGAGCTGCATAAGGAAACCCGTGGAACTGAAACACTTTTTTGTGGCGACACTTTCATCGGATGGGAAAAACATGTCTGTTCAAATGGAGAAATGGAGATGTTGAAAAAAATTCTCACTGAAGATGTACCAGCAGAAATGAATCGTTTTCTCCAAGAAAAAGGGAGTGACATCAAAGTGGAGGCGCAACTGATAACACCTGATGATCACACAGTCGAATCAGATGTAGCCAACAATATCATTTTGGCAATGATGGATAATGAGGAAGCGGAAAGTTGTATTGACCACGATTCCAAATTCATGATTGGAACAGTTAGGAAAACGGAAAAACACATTCTTCAACAAGTCATTCCTGAGATAATGCGTCTCATCAAGGAAAACAAGGAGCTGAAGGCAAAAAAATAATCGGATCAAAATGGCAAGTGTTTATAATGTCAATGGCAAGAAAATTGTCTTCATGCATATCCCCAAGACAGGCGGACAGTCAATTCAGGCGGTACTGAAGCCATATGCCATTGAATCAGAATCGTTGTTGATCAAGGGGCATCTGGATTACGAGCATATTTGTTTGGCGGTGAACAACCGGTTCGTGATTGACATGGCCTTTACCGTTGTAAGGAATCCATATGACCGCTTTCATTCTTGGTTTTACTACATAAGGGATTTCAATCCAATAATAACCGGAATGGATTTCACGCACCACGCCTTTCAGGGCAAGACTTTCAATGAAGGAGTGGAATGGGTAAAAAAAACAAAACGAAAGGACTTAACGCCAAACCTATACCATACTGTTGACAGAACACCGCTTTTGGTGAAAGCACAAGCTGATTTTGTTGGTGGATTTGATTGTGTTTGCCTTAAATTGGAAAACATTGACAGGGAATTCAATGGCCTTTTCAAAAAATTCGGATTGCCGGAACAGGAGATGCCCGTTGTTGGAAAAAGCAATAACATCGATTATCGGGATGATTACAATGAGGAAAGCAAGGATACAATCAGAACAATGTTTGCGGATGATTTCAAGTCATTTGATTATTCCACCGAATTTTAA
>JAVHOF010000022.1:0-1127 GCA_036169915.1 Candidatus Pacearchaeota archaeon
GGAAGAGTCTGTGCCGCTCAGTGTGAGTGTGTTGGAAACTGTAAGAGTTTTACTTATTGTGCCGCCAGCTATCGTAAATCCTGTAGCTACTGCTGCTAACGTTAGTCCGTTAACTGTTCCATCTACCAATAGGTTATTATCTCCAGCATCTGATGTTCCGCCAACATGCAATCCTTTGGATATGCTTAACCCATTTGCCGTCGTAATAATCTGTGAAGATGAGTTTCCAGTCTTTGCAATACTTATAAATCCTCCAAGACTAGAATTATAACCTATGCCAACAAAATCATTTGTATCATTACCTACTATAAATCCTTTAGTACTAGCACTGACAACTCCGCCTGTGAATTGTGCAAAATCTGCACTGCCTGAATATTTTTTCCATTCAAACATAGAGCCACTATTATATATTCTAAGCGATGTGCTTACACTAGATAATTCTACACGATCGCCGCTTGAAGCTGTTGCTATAGTTCCTCCAATAACAGTAGAACCTGTTATATTTGCTCCATTTATATTTACTCCGGCAAATTCAGCTATTCCAGATCCAATCTTAATATAAGACGCAGGGTTGTTACTTAAAAACAATCCTTTTTGTGATAAATAGGATACTGAACTATAAGTTGCAATACTAATTAAATCTATTCCCATAATTGCCTGGTAGCAACTCATTGTAAATCGTAGTTGTAAAGTTGTTCCACCTGTCGATCTGAACGAGAAAGTCGTTTTAACCCATCCACTTGTCCACGATAATGTGGCGCCTCCTATTCCTCCTTGAATTATTTGCACCGTTGGTGCATTTGTTACACCTAAAGGCGTTCCTACATATTTAGTATAAAGAGAAATCTCATAGGTTGTTATGGTACTTGATATTGTATAGACTGGAGTGTCTAAGGTTAATGTAGTGCCAGAACATCCAGACATATCCATAGTGATATAATTTCCTGAACCAGATGGAGCACCACTACCTGTTATAAGACTAGCGCCACTAGTTGTTCCACCAATAACGCTCCATCCTGTTGTAGCGTTAGCCCATAATGTATCAGTTGCAGAACCACTTATTTGAGCCTCAGTTCCCCAACCACTATTTTCAGCAGTTGGTATCAACCCTATTCTTGTTACAAGGT
>JAVHOF010000023.1:0-1122 GCA_036169915.1 Candidatus Pacearchaeota archaeon
CCCGAAGATAGCGGAATAAGATGGTGATAATCAGTAAAAATAAAGAATATGTCTTGTATAAATACCCCTCTTGCTTTCTCTATAACTTTTTCTTTCTTAAAAACTTATAAATATTATCATAAAATTAACACAAATCAATTATAAAATTCTAAACTCTATAAACTTTATATCCTTTTCTTGCTTTTCCACTTATCTTAATTCCAACATCATCTCCTTTTTTGGCAGCCTGAATGTTTTTTCCATCAATTTGCATGCTGTCAACAACTTCTGTAAAATCTGCATCACCACCAACAATTCTTATGCTATCTCCTAATTTCAACTTATCAGTAAGCTTAATTGCAATTACACCAACTCTTTCAAAGAAATTAAATACCTCGCCTATTAATTTTCCTTCCATACTTTATATAATATAAGCTAGTATTTAAATTTTACTTTTAAAGAAAATAGCCCCGCCAGGATTCGAACCTGGGTCCCAGCCTCCAGAGGGCCGGATCCTTGACCACTAGACTACAGGGCTATAATCTAACTAAGATAATCTTATCTATAAAAAACTTGCTATAATCTATAAATAAATATATTAAGATATGTTTAATATTGAAAGTCTTTTTATAAATTTATTAACTATAAAAAAGATGGTTACATCATTAGAAAAAACTATTCAAAACATCCCAATTGAAAGATTAGAAACACAGGTTCAAGAAAAAGAATTTTTAACAATATTAAAAAAACTTGCAAACAAAAAAGGATTGCTTGTAGAGAGAGTTGAATCCTCACTAAGCTATCTAACACAAAAATATGGTGATTTTTTTAAGGAAAAAGTAAAATTATTTACCGTTTCAAAACAAGGAAAAGTTCTATATATTGTTCATCAAAAAGAAAAAGTACTTAGAAGACCAATCGGTGGAGGATATGGAAGATTCAGGATATCTTTAGTAGAAGAAGAACCAAAAAAACAATTGCTAGAATCCTATTCCTGCTGGCAGTCTGAAACAAGTTCAGACGATGAAATAGGAAATCCTCCTCAACAAGGAACAAACCTATATTCAGAAGATGAATTTGCAAGAGAGCTATTTGAAAAAATAAAACAAAGAATTGCAAAAGTCAACTATATCCCTAATAACA
>JAVHOF010000024.1:0-4776 GCA_036169915.1 Candidatus Pacearchaeota archaeon
GGTTTTAAAAGCTCCCCTTTATACAATCTTAATAGTCCATATTCTCCTTTTTTCCCACTTAACATATAGTTAAATCTTATTTTATCTTTTTTTTCTAGATTCCATTTCAACTAACTTCCAAATCTCTTCTTTAATTTTCTTGGGTGCAATTATCTTAAATCTCTTCTCAAGTTCTTCTAAAAAATATCCTAAATCAAAAATAGCTCTTTCTTTGCCCAATCTTTTCTGATTTTTAACTTCCTCTAAAATTATATCCCAGTTGATATTTTCTTTATCAAGTATACTTTTTATATCTTCAATATCCTTTAATCTGTCTGTTGCATGTTTCATTAAAATTATATCATGCACATTAGCTATTTTTATTATAAGATTTTCTCCAAATTGATGAGTCTTTTCAGCTCTTTTTTTTGAATTTTCTGAAAAAATAAAGCTTATTACTTCAGTTGTGAACAAATCTATTCTTTCCTCTCCTCTTTGCATTAGTTCTGGCTGGTTTGGCTTTTTCCCGTAAAGTATTATTGAATCTAATTTTCTGAATTCTAATTTTTCCAATACTTTAGAAAATATTTTTCTTTCCTCTTCAGTTTCAAAAATTAAGTCAATATCTTTTGTATTTATTTTTAATCCTAAAAACATCATTGCTGTCCCGCCTATAGCATAACAGGTAATAGTCTTTTTCAATTTTCTTGAGATATCTAAAAATAATATCTCTTGTTCTCTTATTGTTATCATGTAATATAATCCTCCAAATCAATTTTGTTTAAAGGAATATAAACTTTCCATTTTCTTTCTATTTTTTGAAAATCATTAGATCTTAAATTTGGAACTATATACTGAAATTTATTATCCTTTTTTGGAATAGATAAATTTCTGAATCTTTTTGTCATTTTTCTTGTTTTTATTATTGTTCTTGCAACATCATACAATGCACCTATTTGCCTTTGAAGGTTTTCTTTTTTTGCAAGAGCATATAACAATGGCCAATTATTAATTTTTTTGAATAATGCTAAGGATGCTAGAATTAACCTTATTTCATTTTTTTTCAAAGCATATACTAAAGCTTCTTCAAGTATCTTTTTCTTGCCATGAATTTTATAATTTTCAGGTATTGCTAGTTTTATTGGAGAGTTTTCATTTATAATTTCATAATAATTAAAACCTCCAAGCATATTTTCAAATGAAATATTGTAAACTCTTTTGTTATTTGAAAGCCTTTTTGTTTTAACAAACCCTTTTTTTCTTAAATTATGGATTAAATAAATTACTTTTTCCTTGCTTGATTTTATACCATTTTCATTTAAAATTTCAATTATAGACTCTAGAGTATGATTGCCTTCTAATTTTTTTACAAATTCAAATAAAGATATTTGCTCAGCCTTCATATCCAATGTAGATATAACTATTATATAAACTTTTCTATTTTATAAAAAAATGATTAAATTTATCCTATTTTTTATTCAACATAAATGCCGGGCTTGCCTGGCTTTGTTTTTGATGATTTTGCTTCTGGATCATATTTGGATTTATCATTGACTGCAAAAACCTTGATTATTTTTCCTGTTTTTTTGCTTAGAAGCTCTGAATCATAAAAAGCAATTTCATTTGGAATAACATACAAATAAACTTTATTAATATCCCTGTTTTCTTTTTCTTTTAAAATTTTTAAAATATTGTTAATGTCTTCGACTGTTTTTTCAGATGCTTTTTCAATTTTTTCATATTTTTCATCAATTTTCTTTTCATCTGCTTCTGGCCATGCTTCTAAACTGATAAAAAATTTATTTCCAAGTTTTTCCCATAATTCTTCACAGATATGCGGACAAAAAACAGACAATAGTTTTAAAAATGATTCAATGTCCTTTTTTGAAATCTCATTTTCCTCATTTATTTTTTCAAAAACATCCCTTATTTTAATTACTGCAAGATTATATCTGAAGTTTTCAATATCCTCTGATGTTTCTTTTATTGCCTTGTTTATTTTGCTTTCAAACTTAAGTGAGGATTTTCCAAAATTTATGTTTTTAATTTTTTCAAATATTTTTGAAATAGTCTTAAAATTAGATTCCATTCCATGATCATTCCATGAACTATCGCTGTCTGGAGAAGCAAGAGACATTAGATTTAATCTTAAAGAATCTGCTGAAAATTTTTCTATAACCTCAATTGGATTTATAACATTACCCAATGATTTAGACATTTTGTTTCCATCACTTCCATGAAGCATGCCCTGGTTGAAAAGTTTTGTAAAAGGTTCATCAAATTTTAAATATTTTAAATCTCTAAGAGCTTTTGTAAAGAATCTTGCATATATTAAATGCATACAAGCATGTTCTGCACCTCCAATATACTGGTCAACAGGCATCCAATATTCTGCTTTCTTTTTATCAAATGCTTCTTTTTTATTTTGATTATCACAATATCTTAAATAGTACCATGATGAATCAAAAAAAGTATCCATTGTATCGGTTTCTCTTCTTGCTTTTCCTTTGCATTTTGGACACTTGGTTTCTAAAAATTCTTTATTTGTTGCAAGAGGATTTCCTTTTCCGAATTTAACTTTTTCAGGAAGCAGAATTGGAAGATCTTTTTCAGGAACTGGCTGAATCCCGCATTTATCACAATATATTATGGGTATTGGAGTTCCCCAATATCTTTGGCGTGAGATGAGCCAGTCTCTTAATTTATAATTAATTGTTTTTTTACCTAATTTTTTCTTTTCAAGCAATTTTGTTATTTCATCTATTGCTTCTCTGTTGCTCCATCCATTGAATTGTTCTGAATTAATTAATCTTCCATCTGAAGTATATGCTCTTGACATTTTTTCAGGATTTAATTCATAGACTTCAGATTCTTGATTCTTTTTATTTGAATCTGAAGGATCAGAAAAATTCCTAAATTTTTCTGAGGAATCAGGATTTATTACAACTTTAATAGGGATGTTATATTTTTTTGCAAATTCAAAATCTCTTTGGTCATGACTAGGGACTGCCATTACCATACCAGCTCCGTAATCAGCAACAACAAAATTTCCAGTGTAAACAGGAATTTTCTCATTTGTCAAAGGATTTATTGCATAGCTTCCTGTAAAAGCTCCTTCTTTTTCTAGGGAATCTTCAGATTCATCAAAATCTGAACTTCTTTTCACCATATCTTTCTCAGATGTTGATTTTAATTTCTTTAGAAATTTTTCAACTTCTTTTTTTTGTTCTTTTGTTACTAGGTCCATTAATCTTGGATGCTGGGCTGAAATAACCATAAATGTAACTCCATAAATTGTATCAGGCCTTGTAGTAAATATTGGCCATTTTTCATTATTTATCTCAAATATAATTTCAGTTCCATGAGATTTACCTATCCAATTTTCCTGCATTGATTTTATTCTTTCAGGCCAGATTAATTTTTTTATGTCTTTTAAAAGTTCATCTGCATAGTTTGTTGTTTTTATGAACCATTGCTCAATATGTTTTATTACTACTTCACAATCTTTATGTATCCAACATTTTCCGTTATGAACCTGTTCATTAGCAAGAACAGAATTGCATTTATCGCACCAATTTGCTGCAGATTTTTTCTTATAGACTAAATTATTTTCGAAAAATTTCAAAAAGAAATACTGGTTCCACTTATAATATTCTGGATAACAGGTTACTATTTTTCTACCCCAGTCATATGAAATGCCAAGTACTTTCTGCTGTATCATAAAGTTCTTCATTGCTTTTTCAGTATAATCTTTTGGAGCTTCTCCTGCTTTTATAGCTGCATTTTCAGCTGGAAGCCCGAAAGCATCATAGCCCATTGGATATAGAACATTAAAACCATTCATTCTTTTGAATCTTGCATAAATATCTCCTATTGTATAATTCAATGCATGACCCATATGAAGCCCTGTTCCTGAGGGATATGGAAACATTTCAAGAACATAATATTTCTTTTTTTTGCTATTTTCTTTTACTTCAAATGTTTTTTCTTTTTCCCATTTTTCCTGCCATTTTTTTTCAATGTGAGAAAAGTTAATTTCAACCATAAATAAATCAAAATAATGGAATTTAAAAATATATGCAAAAATCACTAATAAATCAAAACTTTAAATAAAATGTTTATCAACACAGCATTGTCTATATTCTTTTCCAGAATCACAAGGGCAGGGAATATCTTCAGGATAATAAAAAAGTAAAGGATGAGAAATAGGTTCTGCATTTAGTCCCTTTGTTCTATAATCTGCAGCTCTTGTATTGAACATATGAACCATTGCACTCCAATGCAATGTACACCTGTCAGTTGCAGGAGCTTTTAACCAACTTCTTGCAAGAGTAATTTCTTCTTGAGCTGATTCTAATGCTCCTCTTTTTAATCTAAGATCTGCAAGATTTAAAGCAGATTCTGCCAAATCAGCATATAATCCTTGATGTCCAATAGAATCTCTCAAAAGTTGTTTTCCTGATGCTTTTAAGTATGCTATCACTTCCTCTCTCTGAGCTTCATCTAATCCCTCTAATAATCCATTTAATGTAGTCATATTATAATAAGCTTAATGCACTATTTAATAATTTCTATATTAAGCAATATAAATTATGCTAGAAAACCTATTTAAAAATGTTTTATTTATTGACTTCACAGCATCTTATGTAAAGTTCATCTGTGTGTGTAAATATTTTTGATTTATCATTCCAGAAAACAGCATTAACTAATTTTGATGCTGTTTTCCAAATAGAATCTGATTTAATAACATATTCTAAATAAGTCTGTGTAGCCTGTTTTGATAAATCTCTTCTTAAT
>JAVHOF010000025.1:0-1115 GCA_036169915.1 Candidatus Pacearchaeota archaeon
GCATTATGAACTGTGAAAACTGCAATAACGAACACGATGGTAAATACGGTTCTGGACGATTCTGCGGGTCTGACTGTGCTAGAGGATTCAGTACTAAAGCAAAACGTCAAGAAATTAATGAAAAAGTAAGCAGCAAGCTTAAAAGAAATCTTCAGTGGAACGATTGTTTATTTTGTGGAAAACGAATTACCGCAGGTAAGAGAAGGAAGAAATTCTGCAATAATTCGTGTTCGGTTCGACATCGTGTTAAATACAATAAGAATTATTTAAAAAGGTTGAGCGAATCAGCAAAGAAAGCTATTAAGCGAAGAGAAGATCTTGGTCTTCCATGCGGTTGGATGATTCACAAAAACAAACCTTCATATGCTGAAACGTTCTTTATGACCGTTTTTAAAAACAAAAGCATTAAATATGAATATAATAAGAAGTGCGGAAGATATTTAATTGATTTTGTTATTGGTAAGAGCTTCGCACTTGAAATAGATGGAAGCCAGCATGAATGGTCTGAAAGAAAAGCATCGGATCTAAGAAAAGATGAATATCTAAAATCAAAAGGTTATAACATCCATAGAATAAAATGGAAAGAAATCAATTCAATAAAGGGTAAAGAATACATAAAAGAAGAAATTAATAAATTATTTTCGATCACCTGCGTGTAAGTCAGTGGTTTAAGACGACGCCCTTTGGACGGGCGAGGCCGGAAGTTCGATTCTTCCCACGCAGACATTTAAGACTTAGGAGAGTGAGGAAGTTGGCAACTTCCTGGTAGTGGTTGATGTAAACAGCATCCCCTGTTCGGACGATTCGGCTGGCCAAACCGCTTCGAGCCGAGATAACCGGATGCTGGAGTGCAGGGTGGGGAATCCTGCCGCTCTCTTAAAATGGCCCTTTAGTAGAAAAGTTATAACATCACGTTTACACCGTGAAAAAGGCGGGGCAGTACCGTCAAGGGCTAATGTATTACATAATTTACATTTTACGTAGATTTGGCAATAATGTATTATATTGTGTTCAACTTTCTTGAATGTTCATGTGACATGAACATGTTGTAAATCCGAACGGTGGTCGTGGAGAAATGGTTTAACTCAGCTGATTGTGACTCAGCCATTTGCGGG
>JAVHOF010000026.1:0-1114 GCA_036169915.1 Candidatus Pacearchaeota archaeon
TATTGATCCTTACGGACAAGCTTCTCTTCAAAGGTCTGTGTGAAATTTTGCTCTAGCGTTTTTCCATCAAAGTTTACTGCGATTTTGTTAAATGATAGTCGTTAATTATCATCAGTACTGCCAAGTTGTTTAGTAGTTAGTCCATGTTTTACCCCTCAAAACACCAGAGATGGTTCCTCCACAGACGTTAAATTCTCTTCCAATAGCTTCTTGTGAATAACCTATTTTATATAAATCCCTGATTATTGGGATGTCTTCAGCATTAAGTTTTGTAAGCCCTGAACTTTTCAAGGGTATGCTTAACTCTGGCCTTATATGCTTCCAAGTCTTGCCTAGTCTTATATTAGAAATAGTTTTTCTTTCTATTTTAAATTCCTTTGCTATATCAATATCCCTTAGACCTTCCATTAATTTTAACTTTATTTTTTCTACAATTGAATTCGTTAACACTGCGAGATGATGCCCTTCCCCTCTTATAATTAACCCAATATCATAAGCATGTTTCACATTATAAGAGTTGGTGACCCATTCTAAATTTTCAACAGTATTGTTTAATTTATCACCATCTATATGGTTTACTTGTAAATTATCATCTTCTCTTACAATAAAACACTCAGCCACCATCCTATGCACTTTAAAATGTTTGTAGCCTTCATTTGAAAATAAATTTAGCGTTAAATAACCATCTTTATCCTTATTTGGTTTCATAATCAAACCGTTGTTATTCACAACAATGCCATCTTCATTTACAAAATATTTATAATCTCTAAATTGTCTTAACATCTTATTACCTCAAGGTGCTTGGCAGCACTTCTACAATTTCGTTTCCTTATATGTAGTCCAGATCATATCATCATCCACATGGGATGCTGTGCGCTTCGAGATCACTTGATCTCTATAGATTTCATCATCCGTTTTGGATGGTATATCTTGATCGTTGCACCTTCAAGACCTTTCCAGGTCAAGTTTGGCTCAGGATTGTCCTCTAACGAAGGATATCCCCTGAATTCACACAGTTTGCAACATAAATTACTTTATGAAGCCTCTATTTAAAAAGGTACGTTTACCCAGGAACGTGGCATTTTGTTGGCCGTGAAAAGTTCAATCTCGGTCA
>JAVHOF010000027.1:0-21059 GCA_036169915.1 Candidatus Pacearchaeota archaeon
ATCATGAAAATCCTGCTCATAATTCCCAAGTATAATTTAACAAATAAATCTAATTATGGGTATGCCTTCCCTTTAGGATTAGGATACATATATTCAGTTATGAAACAAGCAGGACATGAAGTTGATTGCCTGAATCTTAATCATTTAAATGGAGCTACAGAAGAACTTATTAAAGATACATTGGATAAAAAATGCTATAATGTAGTAGAAACAGGTCACATGGGCATAGGTTATTCTATTGTAGAAAAAATAATAGATGCAGTTAGGAATCACTCTTCAAATCCAAAAATTATCATAGGGGGAGCACTAATAACAAGCGAATCAGAACTAATGTTCAATTCACTAAAGCCAGACGTTGCAGTATTGGGAGAAGGAGAACTAACAATTATTCAACTTTTGAATTGTCTAGAAAAAAAAGGAGACTTAAAAAAAGTGAACGGAATATGTTACAATGAAAATGGAAAAGTAGTTTTTACAGAATCTAGAGAATTGATAAAAGATTTAGATTCATTGCCATTTCCAGATTTAGAAGGGCTAGAATTTGAAAAATTCTTAGATCATCAGACTAGTGGAGTAAATTACGGGATGCTGGATTATCCCAGGACCTATCCAATTTTATGCAGCAGAGGTTGTCCTTATCAGTGTACCTTTTGCTATCATTCAATAGGTTTTAAATATAGGATAAGATCCTTAGACTCTATATTTAAAGAACTAAAATTTGTAATTGAAAAATATAATATAAATAACATCATTATTTATGATGATTTGTTCTCATTAAATAAAGATAGACTTTTTGAATTTTGTAAAAGAATTAAAAAATTATCAAAGGAAAATAATTGTAATCTTACTTGGAGTTGTCAAATAACTGTAAAAGATGTAGATGAAGAATTATTAAAAACATTGAAAGATTCTGGCTGTAATGTAATAAGTTATGGTTTTGAAAGTTTCAGTGAAAAAATTCTTAAAAGTATGAAAAAGCCAATAACTCCATATATGATTGAGAATGCATTTAAGAAAACTTTAGAATCAGGGATAAGCATACAAGCTAATTTTATTTTTGGAGATACTGCTGAGACAAAAGAAACAGCAAAAGAAACTATTGACTGGTGGAAAAATAACAGCAAAGGACAGATTCAATTAGGATTTATTCAACCTTATCCTGGAAGCAGAATCTTTGAAAAATGCGTTGAGAAAGGGGCAATAAAAGATAAACTTGATTTTATAAAAAATAAAATCAATTATATAACCTGGTTGAATATGACAGATCAAATGACAGATCAAGAATTTTTAGAGATGAAAGAGGAAATTTTTGATCTAAAGAGAAAATATTATCCTTATGCAACACCCTTAAGCATTAAAAAAACTGGAAAAAATATATTTGAAATTGAGGTCAAATGTCCATTTTGCAAAAATACAATAAAATATAAAAACTGGCTAATAGAAAATAAATACCATTACACCATCTTTGCGGTCTGCAGACACTGTCCATATCGTTTTTATATAGTTAGCCCTTTCAAAATGTTCCAAATAAATAATCATAAAGAATTGGAATTTTTTAGAAAAAATTATGTTTTTATAAGAGACAGTATATTAAAAAAACAATTATAAATAAGTTTAATTATATAGAAAAATATCTTTTCTTAAATCTTTTTTGTGCTAATCTTATCTTTGATTGTTCTTAAGATAAGAAAATCATTTTTATCTAAACTTTTTGTCAATAAAATCATCAATAAATAAATTATACCAAACAAGCCAGTCTCTATTATCATAGTGTATATATTCATTGAAAAAAATTGTTTTATATAAAACAAAGCTATTGTTGATACTAATGCAGAAAAAAATATGCTTATCATCTTCCTTCTTAAAGGTATTATAGAAGTATAATATTTAACTTCAAAAAATAACATCAAAGAAAGGATTATATTTGATAACATTGTTGCAAAAGCAACTCCACTTATCCCATATCTTTGCACAAGTATTATCCCTAAAATAAGATTAAAAATTGATACCAATGCTATGTTCATCAAAATAAGCTTAGATTTTCCTATTACAGATACAATATTATTTGATAAATAAAAGATAGAAGAAAAAAAAGAACCGATTGATAAAAATATCAAAGAATTTTTTGCAACAAGATATTCAGGTCCAAATAATATATTCAAGAAAGCTCCTGGAAAAAATATCATGATTACAAATAATGGGAGATTGAATATAAATGCCCATTTTGTAACTTGTTTAGTTATCTCATCCATCATCTTGAAATTTTTCTTTCCAAACTCTTTGGTTATTAATGGAAAAAAAAGATGGACAAACAATGTTGGAAAAAATATCATAAGCGCAGCAATTGGCACAGCTGCGTTATAAAATCCTACATCAGAAGCATTCTTAAAATATCCAATTATAAAAGAATCTATCCAATAAAAAAAGTATGAAATCAATGCAAATAAAGTTAAAGGCCATGAATAAGAAAATAATTCTCTTGCAACGGTATCTTTTTCCTTTTTTTCAATATTAAATTTATTAAAAAGATTGGAAAATTTAAACCTGCATACATAAAAAGAAACTAAAAAAATAAAAAATATACTTAGAGTATAAGAAAAGATAATAGAATTAGTTCCCAAACCAATTAATAAAAGGATAACCAAGATTAAAAGTCTTGAACCACTTTGCAGAACATTATCAATAAAAGAATACCACCAGATTTCCTCATGAGCTTGAATTACTGAAATAAAAAATGAATAGAATATATAAAAGGGGGTTATCAAACTAAAAAACTTCAAATAAATTATTAATCCAGGGTTATGAAATATATTTATTGATATAGCCTCTGCTGTTAAAAAAAAGATTATTGATGAGATTATAGATGAGAATAGTAAGATATCTCTAGAACTTTTTAAAATGCTTTTTATTTTGTTTGTTTCTCCTCTTGCTCTATAAATTGAAATATATCTTACAAGACCGCTTGGAAGGCCGAGAGAAAATAATGAATAAAATAATAGCAGAATCATAGAAGCTAAAGAAAACAAACCATAAATTTCAGGCCCAAAATGTCTTGCCACAATAACTCTAAAAATATAAGCAAAGATTTTTGATAAGATTACCCCTATTAGCACAAATAAAGAAGATTTTGCTAATAACTTTAAAGAGGAATTTAACTCTTTTTCATTAATCTTTTTTTCCATAATAAAAATAAAATCTTCTTGTTTAAATAGGTTTGCTGAAGCATAGTAGTAAAAGATTAATTAGTATATTACATCATAAATAAGTTTAAAAATAATTTTTATTAGGGTTCTATAGATTAAAAAGATGCCAAATAAAAAAATAGTGACTCTTGAAGAGCTTAAGAGCATTGTAGATGACTTAAAGAGAAGAGGAATGAAAATAGTTCATTGTCATGGATGTTTCGATTATTTACATTTTGGACATGTTAAACATTTTGAAAGTGCAAAAAAACAAGGAGACGTCTTGATAGTTACTGTAACTCCTGATATTTTTATTAAAAAAGGCCCTGGAAGGCCATTCTATAATCAGGATTTAAGGCTGGAATTTTTATCTGCAATAGAACATATTGATTACGTAGCACTTAATAAATGGGATACTGCAGTAGAAACAATAAAAATGCTTAGTCCTGATGTCTATGTAAAAGGTAAAGAAGTTTTAAACAATAGGTCTATAGATGTTATTGAACAGGGAACTCAAAAAGTATCTAATTTGTCAGCAGAAGAAGAAGTTTTAAAATCCCTGGGAGGGAGATTATTTCTAACCGATGAGATAACTTTTTCTTCTTCAAGCATAGTAAACCAGATGACTAGCATTATCCCAGAAGAAGCAAAAGAATATCTTAATGATTTCAGAAAAAAATATTCTGTAGATGAAATTTTAAAAATCCTTAATTCTCTAAATGAAATAAAAGTTCTAATTATAGGAGACTCAATACTTGATGAATATGTTTATGTGAAGACTTTGGGAATATCTGGCAAAGAACCTATGATCTCCTATAAATTCTTGAATTCAGAGATTAATTTAGGAGGGGTATTTTCTGTTGCAAATAATCTTGCAGGATTTTCAGAAAATGTAAGTCTAATATCTTGTATAGGAAATAATACCTATGAGATAATTGAAAGTTCACTTGATCCTTCAATTGAAAGAAATCTTTTTGTTCAAAAGGAATCAAAAACCATAATAAAAAGAAAATATCTTGATAATTACAGGCTAAATAAAATATTTTCTGTATATAATGTAGAAGAATTAAAAATAAATTCTGAAACCGAAGAAAAAATTTTAAGATACTTGGAAAAAAACCTTTCAAACTTTGATATGGTTATGGTATCTGATTTTGGGCATGGAATAATGACTCCTGCGATTATAAATTATCTGTGTAAATCTGATAAATTCTTATCAATTAATTGCCAGCTAAATGCAGGAAATTTGGGATATAATTTTATAACTAAATATGAAAAAGCAGATTTTGTTTCTTTAAATGATCGAGAAATAAGGCTTCCATTTCAGGAAAAAAATAGCGATGTAAAAATTCCAATTGTTAAATTAAGCAAATATCTTAATCTGAATAAAATAAATATAACTTTGGGAAAGAATGGGATGATTTATTATAGAGATGGAAATTTTTCACATTCACCTTCATTTATAACAGAAACTTTGGATACAATTGGTGCAGGAGATGCTGTATTTGCTTTAACTTCAATGCTTGCATATAAAGATGTATCTCCAGAGATTTTATCTTTTCTTGGAAATTGCATAGGTGGGATTGCCACAAGAATTATGGGAAATAAAACTTCTGTTGATCCAATAGAATTAAGGAAATTTGTTTCTTATATATTGAAGTGATGCATCCTATTTATCTAATTATAAGAAACCTTTTAAATGAGTTTTAATATAAATGCTGATGGAAAAAGAAAGAAAAGAAGTTGCTTTTTACTCAGCTTCCCCACCAAGTATAGTTATATATAAAATTGCCAGGCTTTTTTATAAAAACGGTTACAAAACTACTTTGATTACTATGTGCGAAAAAGAAGCTATTGATATTGATTTTTACAAAGAAGCCTTTGATGAAATAATCTTCTCAAATTTTCAATTTTTTAAGCCAAGCAAAAAGACTTTATTATATCTTTTTAAAAGAGGGTCAAGTTTTATTAAATTTTTAATAAAAATAAAAATGTTAAAGCCTTATGTAGTCATCGGAACTTCTGGAGCTAATTGGCAATTAAAATTTGTTCATAAATACTTTTTTAAAAAATATCCATTCATCTATTTTCCTTATGATATAATTTCTTTTTATTCTAATTCCAGAGAAGAAGCACTAAAAAAAGGTTTTAAACTTTTTGAATTAGAAGCAGAAAAATATTGTTTAGAGAACTCAGAAGGTATTCTTCATAAAGGCAGTCCAGATGAATTAGAATTCTTTAAAGATAAATATTCTCTTTCAAAACTTCAGATTGATTTTTCAACTTATTCATCAAAGGAGTTCTCAGTTCCAGTAAACAAAAATAAAATCTCTAAAAAAGATGGAGAAACTCATCTAGTTTACATAGGTTTTTTCTTTAATGATGAAGAATCTGTAAGGATAATTGCAGAACGTTTTAATGAGATTCTGTCTCAAAAATTACATCTTCATGTTTATGCTCAGGTTCATCATATTCCTAGAAATCAAGCAGATAAATATTTTAATGACTTATTCAGCCAGTTTACTAATTCTAAGTATTTTCATATTCATCCGCCACTCGGACCAAAAGAAATAGTAAAAGAAATATCTAAGTATGATTATTCTTTGTGGATGAATACTCTTAATTTAAATCTTCCAGATAATAAATATCACTCAGGTAATAAACTTGCAAGTTATTTCGAAGCAGGAGTCCCTGTAATTTATAGTAAACAATCCATATATATTGATAAATTAATGAAAAAATATGGATTACAAAAAATAGGATTTAAGCAGGACTTTAAGAATTTGAAAAAAACCCTTAAAAAAATTAACTATAAAGAAGTTGAAAGTAAAACAATTAAAGCTAGAAAAGATTTCGACATGGATAAGAATTTCCCAAGATTAGAAAAATTTATAGAAGAGGTAGTTGCTTCAAAGAAAAATTAACTCTTAAGCAAATTTTCTTTAATTAAACCATGACATTTTTCAAGAGGAGTGAATTGGAAATCAGTTTGACTTATGAATTTTGAAGAATCCATAAATTGGTTTTTAGCTCTTTTTTCTAGAAAATTAAGGTTGTCTATAGATATTCTCTTAATTTTTGCATCTTTTATTTGCAGATTATCAAAAAAGTTAGTAATAAATTCAAATCTGTTTTTATGTACTCTAGAATCTATATGAAAAACACCCCTTTTGTTTTTTTCCAATAACTTTTTTATTCCTCTTGCAATATCTTCTGAATAAGTTAAAGAAAAATCTTCATAGTCATTACATAAAATTTCCATGCATTGTTTATATTTATCTAGAGCTTCTGCGAACATGCCTTCATTTTTATCAATTCCAAACACTCTTCCAAGCCTTATTATCAAATATTCTTTTATATTTTCAGTAATAAAATCCTCAACTTCCATTTTCTGCCTCCCGTATTCATTTGCAGGATTTCTAAGGTCATTTTCTGTATAATTTCCATTACCATCAAATACAAATACACTTGAAATAAAAACTGGAATTATGTGCTTTTCAGAAAGTTCTTTTATTAATTTCTTTATTCCATAAACATTAATTTCCTTAGATTCCTTAAGATTTGTAAAACAGTTGTCAACTCCAACCATTGCAGAAGATATAATTGCATATTTAGCTCCATCAATTTCTAAATCCTCTATAGAAGAATTCAATATGTCAAAATATACAAGCCCAGCTTTCTTATTTTTATTATAAGTTCCAGTAATTAAATTTTCAGATTCATTAAAAACATTAAATAAATATCTTCCAACTAAGCCAGAGGCTCCAAAAATGATTATTTTATCCTTGCATTTTTCATCCATTTTAATTTATGAACCTTATTATTTATAAAGATTTGTTTAAAAAAATTAGTTCTTGCCATAATAATCTCTTATAATAAATATCTTTATATATGGATTATGCATGGAAAAATTATGATTATAAAAGAAGAAGAGGATGCAGTAGAAGCATTAAAAGAGTACTGTAAAGATCTTAAAGAAACTATATCTCTAAATAATAAAGTCTTGTTTATTAGAGGGCTTGAAATTAATTTTGATTTTTTTGAAAAAGAAGTTGCATTAAATCAGGGGTACTATGTTCTTCCTCCAACAGGACTTCAATATCTTGCAGCAGCAATAGAAAATAGAGATTTAAAAATAAAGATATTAAATCTCGGATTTGAAGTTTTAAAAAAAGTTAAAGAAGATAATTATTTTAATCCTAAAGAATGGATATCTATACTTGAGAATACTCTACAGGAATTTAATCCATCTATCATATGTGTAACTAATTTATTTGAAATTTATAAGAAAGATTTTGAAAAAATATTAGATTTTCTTAAACAAGAAGGAAAAAGAATAATTATTGTAGGGGGGCAGACCCCAACCTATAATGGTAAGGAGTTGTTAGAAAAAGAATTATGCCATTTTGTATGCCTGAGAGAAGGAGAAAATAAATTGAATTTTTTACTTGATAATTTATTTGAAGAAACAACAACAAAAGCAACTTCTGGAATTTTATTTAAGTATAATGGAAAAATTGAAAGCACAGGTGATGGAATAGATATTGTAGAATTAAAAGGAAACCTAATTAAAACTTATGAATTAGTTCCAATAGAAGAATATTCTAAACTAGGATGCCTGAGTGCTTATTCTCGTATGGCTGGAAAAGATATTCCATTTGCAACACTTATTTTTACCAGGGGCTGCATGGGTAACTGCAGGTTTTGCGGAGTGAAAGATTTCATGGGTGAAGGGGTGAGAACAAGGGTGATAAAAGATGTTTTAGATGAAATAGAATATTTATATCATAACAAGGGCATTAGATTTATTGACTGGCTTGATGATGATTTTACAAGATATAAAGACAGGACAATGGATCTTTTACAAGGAATTATTAATAGGGGTTTAAAAATAAAATGGGCATCAACTAATGGTTTCAGAGCTCCAACTTTAGATGAAGAATTAATGAAGAAACTTGTTGATTCTGGATGCATAGGTTTTCATATAGGGGTTGAATCTGGAAACCCGGAAAAATTAAAAGAAATTCGTAAAATAGGTAGTTTAGAAAGTTTTAAAAAATTTTCTCTATTAGCCTCAAAATTTCCAGAGTTGTTCATAAATGATAATTATATTTTAGGCCTTCCTGAAGATACTTTTGGAAGCATGTTAGACTCTTTTTATTTTTCTTTAGAAATGGATTTGGATTGGTCATCTTTTATAACCTATCAGCCATTTTTAGACTATTTTGGGGATGGAAAAAAATCAGATAGCAGTTTTGGAAGTTATGTGCCTTTAAAAAATAATTTACAATCTTGTAAAGATTCTTCAAAAGATATTTTTAAGATTCCTAAGGGAGTAATACCTACAAAAGAACAGATAAAACAGATATGGTTCGCATTCAATTTAATAAGAAATTTCATATATAACAAAAATTTAAAACCTGAAGGAAACCCTGATAAATTTATAAGCTGGACAGAACCTGTTCAAGAAAGATATCCAACTCATCCTTACTTAACAATGTTCTTGGCATTAGCATATCTTTTAAAGGAAGATAATGAAAAAGCAGAAGAATATTATAAAAAGACCAAAAAAAATTTAGAAGATATTTACTGGAGAGATAAAATGGATGAATTCGAGTTAGTAGGATTCATAAATAATTTTCCTAAAAATAAAAAACAAGCAAAAGAAACTCTCGAAGAATTGAGAAAAAAATATAATTCTAATAAAGATTATAATTAATCTTGCTTTTGAATATAAATTTTAAGGAAAATTTATGTGATTTTTATCATAAGATTTTACAGCACCATTTATGAGAATGTTTCTTGAATCATAAGTGCAATGTTGTTTACAATTCACCATAGGATTAAAATTCTTGAATTTTTCAGCAGCTTCTTTACTGAACCATAATTCCTTAAAAGATATATCTTTTAAGCTACCTAAAGCACCATCATCAGTATATGTTTTATCATGACAAAAATAAACAACAGAATCTGCTCCAATAACAGGAACAATTTGCATTATAGGACACCTGCTATAAGTTCTTTCAGGAATTCCTGTTAATTTAAAATCATTTTCATAAGTATCAAAAATTGCAAAATTACTGTCAACTAGTTCTTCTTTTGCTCTTTTAATCTGTTCTATAACCTTTTCTTTAAAAGGTGCATGATATTTTTCCCATTCACCTTTTTCATCAATCCACCGGGGAGTGAATTTTATATGATTCAAGCCAAGTTCTTTAAAAAATTTTGCAGCCTCATAAACTTCATCTTGGTTAAAGTGATGGACAACAAAATTGATGCCAAATTCACAATTTTCATTTTTTATTTTTGCAAAATTTTTAATATTTTCTACTAAATCTCTAAATAATACTTCCGGAAGCCTTCTGCTTTTGGAAAATGTTTCTTGTCTGCATGCATCAAGAGAGATTCTAACCCATTTTGCTTTAGCTAAAAGCTCTGCCTTTTCCCCATTTAGTTTTTGTCCATTAGTTATTATGGATAAGTCAATTCCATTTTGAAGAGTTTTTTCTAAAACTTTTTCAAAATTAGGATAGGTCAAAGGTTCTCCTCCACCAGAATAAGTTATAGACTTCACGCCAATTTCCTTAAAATCATCAAGAATTTCCATCATTTTATCAAAAGGTATTTCATCATCTCTTTTTATATTGTTGGAAAGTATATTTTTTGATTCTGCTTCAGGGTCATAGGAGCAATAAAAACATCTATGGTCGCATTTGTTTGTTGGTTTTACCCTGACACAAATTGGAGCAGTAATAATATCATCTTTTATTGAAGCAAGCTTATCTGCATGCCAAACCATTTTAAGACCACCATATTTTTGTTCTATATTCTTTTTTAACATAAAGATTTTATCGAATTAGTATTTATAAATATTCTTGTGTTCATATATTCTTAATAATCTATATCTTTTTAAATAAGAAACTTTTCAATTATTTTAAATGGACTATTATGATCTTAAAGGGTTTCAATCAAAAGCAAAAGAGCTTAGAAGAAAAGTTTTGGATTTAGGGCTTGAACAAGGAGAAGCACATATAGGTGGATGTTTTTCAGAAATAGAGATTCTAATAACTTTATATGATCTTATCATGGAAAAAGATGATAAATTTATCTTAAGCAAAGGGCATTGTTCTCATCCTATGTATCTTTTGTTAAGAGAAAAAGGCCTCTTTCCAAAAATAACTTCTCATCCAGACATGGACGAAAAAAATGGGATATTTTGTACAACAGGAAGTTTAGGACATGGTCTGCCAATAGCTACTGGAATGGCATGGGCTAGAAAAATACAAAATAAAAAAGGGCATATATATGTTTTAATGGGTGATGGAGAATCTCAAGAAGGCAGTGTTTGGGAAACAATACCTTTAACAGTTAAGCATAAATTAGATAATTTAACTATAATAATAGACAGAAATAAAGTACAGGCATTAGATCATGTAGATGATGTAAGTCCTATGGATTTAAAAAGTATTTTTTCAGCATTTGGATGTCACGTCATAGAAATAGATGGGCATAATTTTTCAGAATTATTTAATGCCTTTAAAGAAGAATTTCATGGAAGACCGAAAGTAATAATAGCAAATACTATAAAAGGAAAAGGTGTAAGTTTTATGGAAAATGATCCTAAATGGCATGCAAGACTTCCAGATAAAGATGAACTAACGCCAGCTTATGAGGAATTAAAATGAGAAAAGAATTTGGAAAAGTAATTGTTGAATTAGCTGAAAAAGATAAAAAATTCCTGGTTATTACAGGAGATATAGGCTATGGTATTTTTGATGAATTTAGAAAAAAATTTCCAGACAGATTTTTTAATGTAGGCATTAGAGAACAAAGTATGATCGGAATATCAGCTGGAATGGCTCTTGAAGGATTAAAACCTTGTGTATATGCAATCACTCCTTTCTTAATTGAAAAGCCATTTGAACATGTTAAATTAGATATAGATAATCATAATGTAAATGTAAAATTAGTAGGTTTTGCAGATTATCCTCAACATGGACCAACTCATTCAGAAATTGATGGTCCAAAACTTATGAGCTTATTTAAAAATATAGTGAGCTATTTTCCAAAAACTTCAGAAGAAGCAAGAAGATTTATGTTAGAATCATACGAACACGGAAAACCTACTTTTATAAGTCTTAAAAAAGATAAAACTAAATAAAATTCTTATTATAGGAAATAACCTTAATAATCAGATATTTTCCTAGTTATTTCCTAAATAGACAAATAACAAAATTTTTCCGAAAATTTATGTTATTTTCTATAATCAAAAAATTAATTCGGAAGATTATCCCAAAGTTCTTCTAAAATCTCTTTAGGTAGTTGATTATGAGGCCTATCATGCATCCCTATCTTAAATAAGCCTTTATCTCCATGGCAATCAGAACCACCACTCCTCACCAAACTATGAATTTTTGCTAATCTATCGAATTTAGCATTTTGTCTGGGATTATTAAAATAATTTCTTGCCTCTATTCCTTTAACACCTTTTTCAATAAAATAATTTAAAATTTTATCTGATAATTCACCATATTCTCCACCTGGATGAGCTATAAATAATCTACAGTTCATAGCATCAACAAGTTTAAGTGCATCATCTACACTAAATCCATTTACTTTTATAGTATAAGCTGGACATCCAACAGCATATAAATATCTATTGATAAATCTAACTGGATTTGAACTTATTTCTTTAGGGGAAGCTTCAGGATTTTTAGAAGTTACATAATCTATTAAAGTTCTCATATTATCTCCATGATGTATAAAAGAATATAAGATATCAGGAGGACAATGACATTTAGCACATTCAGCATCCATATCAAAAGAAGGGATAGCAAATCCTAAATGTTCTAATATTTCTAATGTATCAGGAATATGTTCTCTTTTAACAAAATCAAAAAATAATTTTCTATAATCTCTCATAGGTTCTTCTTTTGGATTTTTACCAAGAACAATCATATCAGGTGTATGATTATCTTTGGGAGTTAAAACATCATCTGGAAGTTTAATACCTATTTCAACTCCAAAAGGAATTCCCAAAATACCTGCTTCTTCACAAGCAGTTCTGAATTCCAAAAGCCCTTTATGACTATGATGGTCAGTAAGAGCCATTGCAGAAACTCCATGCCTTTTTGCTCTTTGAACTAATTCATAAGGTGTATCACTACCATCTGAATAAGTTGAATGATTATGGAAATCCAAAAGTCCATCTGAATATTTTTTTATTTCTGTTCTCATTTAAAGTTTTTAATTTAATGATTTATAAATATAACTATTTATTGAAGGTTTTTTATGAATAGCCAATAACCCAAATACTTTTAAACTTCTAGTTTTAATTAAATTCATTAAAAAATGGTTGAAATAACTAATGTTGACAGTCATAAATTAATGTATCATCCTGAAAGAGTTTCTGAATGGAGATGTAATGGAGATTGTTTTCCTATTTATGTTGAAATAGGCCTGACAAACGCATGCAATCATAAATGTATTTTCTGTGCCCTGGATTTTTTGGGAAATGGGGGTAATTTCATGAATAAAGAGGTTCTAGCTTTAAATTTAAAGGATATGGCTGAAAAGGGTTTAAAATCAATTATGTTTGCTGGAGAAGGTGAGCCTTTATTGCATAAAGATATTGGATTTTTTGTTAAACATGCAAAAGAATTAGGATTAGATATCTCAATAACAACTAATGGGATATTATTTGATGAGAGCAAAATAGAACAAATTCTTCCTAATTTAACCTGGATAAGATTTAGCATTGATTCAGGAACTCCTGATAATTATGCTAAAATTCATGGAACAAGTTCAAGAGATTTTGAAATATTAATGGAAAATCTTCAAAAAGCAGTTGAATTTAAAAGAAAAAATAATCTTAAAACAACAATAGGAACACAATTCTTAATGATTCCGGATAATTCTAGACAAGCAGTATTGCTTGCTGAAAGATTAAAAAATATCGGAGTTGATAATATGCAGATTAAGCCATATTCCAAACATCCAGGAAGCATAAACAATCTTGCCATAGATCCTGTAGAATATAATAAAATAAAAGATGACTTAATGAAATTTGATTCAAAAGACTTTAGAGTTTTATTCAGGAAAGCAACAACAGAAAGAATACAGGAAGGAATAACTTATCCAGAATGTTATGGTCTTCCATTTTTTGCTCTAATAGATTCGAATGGAAATGTTATTCCTTGCAATTTGTTTTATGGAAATAATGAATTTAATTATGGAAATATAAATGAAAAATCTTTTTCAGAAATATGGTATAGTGAAAGAAAAAAAGAAATTTTGAAGAAATTAAAAGAAAAAGGAATTGAAGACTGCAGAAGAGGATGTAGGTTAGATGTAATAAACAGATATCTCCATAGGCTAAAAAGCCCATGGGAGCATGATAATTTTATTTAAAATTTATTAGACTAAGATGGAAGACAAAATAAAAATAGTTTTTGCAGACCTTACACATACTGGGAAAAACTTATCAGGAAGATATTTTCCATATGGAATTGCCCTTGTTGCTTCATATTTGAAGAGAGAATTTCCAGAGATATCTATAGATTTGTTCAAATATCCAGATGAGTTTTCAGAATATTTGGAAAAAAACAATCCTAAGATAGCATGCTTTCATAATGCCTCATGGACTGAAAACATAAATTACGAATATGTTAAAAAAATAAAAAAATATTCTCCAGAAACAATAATCATTTTTGGAGGGCCTAATTATCCAATTGAATATTCAAAACAAAAGATTTTTTTTGAAAATCATCCATTAATTGATTTTTACATAAAAGGGGAAGGAGAAATAGCTTTTACAATTTTGTTTGAGAAATTAAAAAGATTTAATTTTAATATAAAAGGGTTTAAACAAAATAATACAAATAGTGGAAATTGTTATTATATTTATAATAATGAATTAATTCAGGGAGAAACTTTAGAAAGAATAAAAACTCTTGATATAATACCCTCGCCATATTTATCAGGGATGTTAGACAAATTTTTTAATGGTATCTTTGAACCTATTCTGCAGACAACAAGAGGCTGTCCATTTAATTGCAGTTATTGTCAAGAAGGGCAATCTTATTTTTGTAAAGTTCATAGATTTTCCCTTGAAAGAATAAAAGAAGAAATAGATTATATTGCAAAGAAAGCAAAAGTAAATGAATTAATGCTTGCAGATTCAAATTTTGGAATATACCCTGAAGACCTTGAAATATGCAAAGAAATTGCACTATCAAGGGAAAAATACGACTTTCCGAAATTTTTTGGACTATCTTCTGGAATAAATAAGGAAATAACAATAAAAGCATTATCTGTTTTAAAATATAGGACTTTTGTTGCAATACCTGTTCAATCAACAGACAGTCAAGTTTTAGAAAATATCAACAGGAGAAATGTTCCTATAGAACAGCTCATAGGCATTGCAAAAGACATAAGAGCCAATAACGGAACAAGTTTCTCTGAAATAATTCTCGGATTGCCAGGAGATTCAAAAGAGAAACATTTCAAATCTATGTTAGATATGGTTGAAGCAGATATAGACATAGTAAGAGCACATCAATTTATAATGCTTCCTGGTTCAGAGGCATCAAAAGAAGAAATAAGAAAAAAATATGGGTTAACTACAAGATTCAGGGTACAGCCAAGATGTTTTGGAGAATATTCTGCTTATGGAGAAAAATTTCCTGCATTTGAAATTGATGAAATATGCATAAAAACAAACACTTTATCTTACCAAGATTATTTGGAATGCAGACGATTTGATCTGACAATTGAAATATTCTATAATTCTATTTTTAGAGATCTTATAAATTTTTTAATATCTAAAGAAATCTCTATACCTGAATTTATACTTGAGAGCCATAAAAGAATTTCTAAAAGTGATATAAAGGAATTATATGATGATTTTATAAAAGAAAATGAAAATTGCCTATGGGAGTCTGAATCTGATCTTAAAAAACATATGAATCATAAAGGGATAGTAGAAGAGACTATAAAATATAATCTTAGAGAAAATGAACAGCTAAAATATAGGGCTTTGATACTTTTAGAAAAAATAAGAACAATGCATGATATAGCATTTGAAGTTGCTAAGCAATTAGCTGAAAAAAAGTTGACACCACAGGAAGAAAATTATCTTGATGAACTTAAAAGATTCAGTATTTTGGTAAAAAGCGATTTATTTACATCAAAAGATTTAACAGAAGAATTTCATTATAATTTTATTGAATTATCCAAAAAACAATTCAAGGAAAATCCTTTATTATTCTATATTTCTTCAGGAATAAAAATAAGATTTTTTAATTCAGATAAGCAAAATAATCTTATAGCTCAGTATCTAAAACAATGTGGTTCATCAACAGAAGGATTAGGATATATACTAAGCAGGTGTGATATAAGGGATTTTTATAAAGAAATAAATGAAGGAGAGTGTAAAATTTAAAAGAAATCACCTAAAAACTTAAAAATATCTGTTTTTTTGTAATAAAATGTTATCAAAATGGTAAGATGCTTATTTGTTCATAAAGATAATGGTCACGAGAGTTTAGCTATAGAATATCTTTCAGCTGTTTTAAAAAGAGCAGGGCATGAAACAGACCTTATTATTATGTCAGATTATGAAGAAAAGAATTCTGCACAAAAAAGATTAAAAGAAAGGATTGAAAACTTTAATCCAGAATTTATAGGTTTTTCAATCATGACAGATGATTATCTTTGGGCATGTGATATATCTGAATTTATAAAAGGAATAAGAAATATACCTATCATATTTGGGGGTCCTCATATAACTGCCTGTCCAGGAGAAGTAATGAAAAATAAATTTGTAGATTATACTGTAATAGGTGAAGGTGAAGAAGCAATAGTAGAACTTGTTGAAAATCCAAAAAAGAAAAATATAAAGAATGTATGGCTAAAAAAAAATGGAAAGATAATTCAAAATAAATTAAGACCTCTTATTAAAAATCTTGATGACTTGCCTTTTCCAGATAAGGAATTATTCTTTAAAGAAGCGCCTTATCTTAAAGGAGAAGCTTATTATTTTATGACAAGCAGAGGATGCCCATTTGGATGTACTTATTGCTTTAATAATTATTTAAAAAAACTTTATCATGGAGACCGATGGTTAAGAAAAAGAAGCGTAAAAAATGTAATAGATGAACTAAAGGAAAGTAAGATAAAATTTAATTATCGCATTATATTTTTTGGAGATGATTGTTTCACATTTGACAAGCAATGGCTAATAGATTTTTTTAAAGAATATAAAAAGGAAATTAATATTCCCTTTAAAATGCTTGCACATCCGAGGTTTATGGATGAAGAAGTAATCTCAATACTTAAGGATGGCGGATGTTTTAAGTCACAAATTGGAGTTCAAACACCCATAGAAAGAGTAAGAAGAGAGATATGCAAGAGAACAGATACTAATGAACTTATTGCAAAAGTAGTTGCAGACCTTAAAAAACAGGATATTTTTGTTCATGTTGACCATCTTTATGGTCTTCCTGATCAGACTACCGATGAATTGGAAAAAGGATTAGATTTTTATATAGATCTTAAGCCAGATGTTTTCTCTCAATACTGGATGCAATATTACCCAAGCAGTGAAATAATAGGAATAGCTAAAAAACATAATATGATAGATGATAATTTTGAAAAAGATATAATCAACAAAGGAAAAATACAATCTTCAGATATTCCAGAGCTTTCAAAAAAATCTGATGAAAAATTAGCAGCAATATCCAGGTTCATGTGCTGGATTCCATTTTTACCAAGACCTGTAAGCAGATATCTGCTAAAAAATAAATTATATTTAAAAATTTTTAAAACTGATAAAACAAATAAAATACCTCTTATCATAAGGCATTTAGCAAGCATTGAGCTAATGAAATCAGCATACAAATCTATGAAAAGGACAAGAGATATAAAAGAACATTACTTAAAATTAAGTGAGAAATATAAATAAAATGTCTAATAAAATAACCAGAGCAATAGGAAAAATAATAATAAAATTATTTGGTTTTAAAACAGCTTATTCTATAAGATACTTTCTAGATAGAAAAGTTCTGATAAAAGAACTAAAAAGAGGGGTGGAACAGGAGTCAGGAAAACAACAAATGCAAAAAGCAACTAGAATAGCTATACTGTTTATTGGAACAAATAAATATATTGATTTTCTTCCGAATTATTATGAAACTATAAAAAAATATTTTTTAACAAAAACCCCTAAAGATTTTTTTGTGTATACAGATATGACTGATTATGACTTTTTAAAAGGAAAAAAAGACATAATAGTAATTCCTGTAAAACATCAGAAATGGCCATTTACGACTTTAATGAGATTTAAGATGATTAACCAGGCATCTCAAAAATTAAAAAAATATTCGCATATAATATATATTGATGCAGATATGATTGCCGAGTCTCCTGTAACAGAAGAAGAATTCTTCTCTCATAACAAGCCTTTATTCGGTGTAAGGCATATTTGTTATCTTAAAAAACAAGGAGAATTTGAATTCAATAAAGAATCAACAGCAGCAGTTGATAAAACTAATGACCTATCAAACTATTGTGCAGGAACTTTTTTTGGAGGTAAGAGCAAAGAATTTTTGGAATTAACAAAAGAACTTGAAAAAAGAATAGACATTGATTTAACTAAAAATATAATCGCAAAATGGCATGATGAATCCCAGTTAAATAAATATTTTATAGAGAAGAAAGATCAAGTCCATACTCTTGATTCAAGTTATATATATTCTGAACTAAAACCTATTCCAAAGCCATTTAAAAGAAAGTTTATTCATTTAATTCATAATTCTACCAAAACCAGCACTATTGGAAGAAATATGGCTAATGATAACAAGGATCCTAATGTAAGATGAATAATAAAGAATTTTTAGAAAGAAAATTTAATGAAGTAGCAAAATTTATCCCATCAAACAGCAAAGTATTAGATATAGGTTGCAATAATGGAAAATTAAATGATTTCTTAAAAGAATGTGAATACTATGGAATAGATATAGATAAAGAATTAATAAATGAATTAACTAAAAAAGGAGTAAAAGTCAAACAAATAGACTTGAATAAGCAAGAAATTCCATTTAAAAAAGAAAAGTTTGATTACATAATAATGCTTGATGTTTTAGAGCATATAATAAATCCGCAAAAACTTCTTTTAGAGTCTAAAAAGAGACTAAAGGAAAATGGAAAACTAATAATAACTCTTCCAAATGATTATCACATTTTAAACAAGTTGAGATTTGTTTTTAATAAACCATTGACAGAAGATCCATTTGCACCATATGGGCATTTGCATTATTTTTCAATAAAAGATGGAGAAAATTTCCTAAAAACAAATGGATTCAATATTATAAGAAAAATTCCAATAGCTCCTGTAAAACCTGCTATTGTTTCACAATCAATAAAGAATTTCTTATCAAGAAATTTCCAGCAGGCTTTCGCCAGAGATGTTTTGTATTTGATTGAGCCAGTTTAAACCCTATCACAACCTCTGCAGCCAGCAGGAGCTTTTCTTTCTCTTAATAATTTTCTAAAAATTTGATAATTTTTACCATTCCAGATTTTCCAAAAATCTTCCTTTAAAATATTGCCAAAATAAGGCATTCTATAATCAAGAATTTTACAGCAAGGAGTTACATAACCATTCCAAGTTATGTAAATGCTTCTCCATGGCCATACACATCCAGGACTTTTTTCCTCATCAAAAATAATAGTTATACCATTTTTTTTTGCAATTTTCTTAGTTTCACTTATTTTATCTTTTAATTTTTCATTTAAGTTAGAAAGTGCCTGTAATTTTGCCTTAGAGTCATATTTATCTAAATAATCTTCTTTCTTCTGGATTGTTTGAAATCCTATTTTTTCAACTCCAAGCTTTTTAGCTAGAAGAACAAATTCCGATGTTTCATCAAGATTATCTTTAAGTATTACTGCAGCAATTGAGACAATAGTCTTCTTGTTTCTTTTTTTCAATTCATAGACAAGATTTTTAACATTCTCTAAAACCTTTTCAAATTTTGCACCTTTTCTTATTCTTTCATAAACTTCTTTTTTTGGAGAGTCTATAGATATTCCAATTTCTCCAATTTCTACAGAACAAATTTTGTCAATGACTTCTTTTGTCAGGCATGTGCCATTTGTAGCAAAATAAACAATTATGCCTTTTTTATTAGCATATCTTATCATTTCAAATATTTCTTTATTAAGAAAAGGTTCTCCTTGGCCAGATAAATGCAATTTAAATAAACAATCCAGCTTATCAAGAATTTTCTTGAAATTTTCAAGGCTCATAGTTCCTATAGGAACTCCTATATTTTCCCTTACACACATTTCACATCTTAAATTACATTCAGAAGTAGGTTCAATTTGAGCTATTACAGGTTTGTTTTTAACAATAAGAGGTTTTGTTAACATTGTCTTTGAAAACTTTAAAATATTACTTAAAATTTTCATCTTTTGTTTAAAAGAGGTTTTTAAAAAAGAGCTGTTGCTTCTAAGAGCATCATAATACTTAGTTAATCTCATCACTTTATAGGACATATATGTTTCTATAGATATCCATATATAAATTTTTCTTTAAGAAAAATTTATAGATAAAGTAAATAAAGATGCTTTTTAACCTAACATTTATAAACCAAGAAAAATATCCTCTCACATGAACAAAGAAAGGTTCTATAAAAGTTTAGAAGGATTTTCAGAAGTTAAAAATGTGAAACTTAAAAGAAATGTTTCCCAAGAAAGATGGGATATTGCTCATGTTTCAGAAGAAGAATTCTGGGATGATTTTACAACAGAATCATTGTCAGAAAAGACTTTTGAAAGATATGAAAAAAAAGCAGAGATTCTTTTAAATGAATGGTCCAAATTTATAAAAATAACGAAAAATACAAGGATTCTTCAGATAGGCTGTGGTCCTGAAGATGTTATAAATCATTTTAAAAAAGGTAAAAGATACTCCATAGACCCTCTTGCTGATTTTTATAAGAAAAAATTTAAATTTGACTACAAATCAAGTAATCTAACAAAAGCAGGTGGAGAAGAAATACCCTTCCCAGATAAATATTTTGATATTGTTATAATAATAAATGTTCTAGACCATACTCATCTGCCTGAAAAAGTCCTAGATGAAGCTAAGAGGGTTTTAAAGGATAAAGGGATATTTCATTTTGAGAATTATATATATCAAAAGAAAATGATTCAATTATCTAAAATTTGGAGCCTATTCAAGAATACTTTTTCAAAAACAATGTTTAATATTCATCATCCATACCAATTTACAATGAAAGATATAAAAGAAATAGTCTCTCAAAGATTCACAATTTTTCATGAAGAATTAGGAAGAGATATAGGGAATAATGAAACAGTAGAAGAAATGGAGGAAATTTTAAAAAAAGAAAAGAAATTAAAAATTAAAATTCCTCTAATGTTTGGTTTATTAGGTGTAATAAATTACACTTGCATTTGTAAGAAAAAATCATAAATTTAGTAGATATTTATGTTCTATAATTTACAAATTAGAATCCTTTAAAATTTTGCTTAATTCTTCTTCAGGAAGTAAGCATAAATCAAATCCTTCAACACTCCAACCATCAGGCGCAGTTTCTCTTGAGAAAACCTCTCTTGCTTCAACTTTATTTCCTGTTGAAGCTTCAAATAATTGCCCCTCAATACCTATTACATATAATTTTTCATTTCTCGCAGGTCCTCCATAATTATATACTCTTATTACTCTGCCGGGGCGAGAAAGTCTTTCATTTGCAAGAACTTCTTGAAAACCTTCATACCCTCTATAAAAAGGAATAGTATCTGTTAAGTCAATAATCAAACTTAACATCCTTGGATTTTATATAAAAAATTCTC
>JAVHOF010000028.1:0-1092 GCA_036169915.1 Candidatus Pacearchaeota archaeon
TTCAATTTCACTTTCAATAAATTCTATAGATTCAATCTTTTCATTATATTTAAGAGTTTTCCATAAACATTTTAGTGCAGCATCTTCTTTTTCAGGAGTAGAAGCATCCCAATACAAAGGACCAACATATTTGTCTTTATAAATCAAAATTTTCATTATCATCTCCCTCCCATTTTGGTAAACTATAAAGAGTATCTATCGATGGCCTAATTCGTTGATATTCATCTATTATACTAGCACAATAGGCCGATAAAATATCTTTAAAAACAGTAAAATTAGGACTTATATATATTGCTCTAGTCATTATCTCTAAAGCAGTTATCATTCCAATATAAAAATCCGATACTTCTTCTTTAGGTATTTCTTGTTGAATAGTATGCATTAATTTTACAAATATAGGATCTTTTTTAAGAAATTTATATTTATTATTAAGACTTTCTATTTCTTTAATACTTATTTTCATAATATTATTCTCCTCATTATAGTTCCTTTTTCTATAGAAATATATAGAAATTGTTTACGCCTTACATATATTGCAAGACATTGGATTAACTACTAAGCCCTCTATCCCATGGAAATGATATTCATTTGGGAATGATTTTCTTAATATATTATAACTTCCATTAATATCACTATTAATAATTACTTCTTTTGTTCTAAATATTCCTCTTGGATTTCTTTTTCCTATATATTTATCTCGATGAGTCATCTCTTCTCGATGATAAAAGGAACATTTTGAAGTATAACTTTCTTCAATAAGTTGTACTTCAATTCCAATTAATTTTGCTTTATATGATATTTGTTCTATCAATGTATTAAAAGGAATACTTACAAAATTCTGATTATTTTGTTTCCCAATATTAACTTCTTGTTTCCATCCATCGTTCTTTCCTATTACTATTATTCCTATATTATTTTCTTTACATAAGTTAATAATAAATTTAGAAACATTATGCATGTAATGTTTAATCTTTCTATTTCTTTTAGTTGTTAATCTTTCAATAGAATGAGAAGAGTATTGTTTTAATGAAAGTTTAGATTGGAGATATGCTTTCTTTTTATTATAGAATTGATTTATAGATTTTAACACTC
>JAVHOF010000029.1:0-1085 GCA_036169915.1 Candidatus Pacearchaeota archaeon
CTCTTCTTCGGTTTCGAAAGAAATAATTGGCAATACCGGACCAAATACTTCTTCATTCCAAACCCGCATATCCTTGCTTATATTTGTTAATACGGTTGGCAAATAATAGGCACCTCTAACACCCTCTAAAGAATGCCCATATTTTGCCATTGGTCTAAAAAAGTTTTGGTTTGAAATGGATAAATTATTTTGGAAGTTTTTGTTTTTTCTCCCAAACCCTCTTTTTCTTTTTTATTTATATCTTTATTTATATTTGTAATTGTATCTTTATTTGTATATATGTTTAAGCTTTGCTTAAACAAGCCTTTAAGGGTATTATTTAAAGAATTAATAAAATTTTCTTTATTACTATAATCTATTGTATTACAAATATTTAAAATAATATCTTTAGGAGTATTTTTTAAAATATTTTGAAGATTTAAAAAGTTTTTTTTTGTTAAAAAAAGTTTAGCACGCTTAAAAAACTGTCCAATTTGTCCATTAATTGATTGTTTATTGGCATAATTTTCACGGTCATTTACTATGGTTTTTAGTTTATTATTAAACCACCCTTCATCCACTCGCTTAAACTTTGCTTCAAGGGTTGCTTGTAGGGTTGCTTCGTCTATGCCTGAACAGTACATTTTTAAACGCTTTAAGTCGTTTGGAATAATACCATTTTGATGTTGAAAAATTAATAAATCAATGTAACAAGCCCTCTCTTCGGGTAACATCAATCTAGTTCCTTCGTAAAAAAGTGTTGAGTAAAATAAAAATGCTGGATCTTTCATAGCCTAATTTGTTAAATTTTTAGCTGTTTTTTCTAGTTTAAATAGCAATAAAGCATCTAACAAAAGGACTAAAGATTGGTAGTGAAAAACCAATAATTCACGTTCTTTTTTGGTATAATCAAGGTCTGATTGTACCCATTCTAAGAAGAATTTATTAAGGCAGAAAACCACCGTGCAGACACCGCTGATGAAGGCGGCGGGTACGCGCATCAAACGTCCTATCGTACTCGTACCAATTCTGCGTGCAGGTTTGGGTCTGCTTGAGGGATTCAAACAACTGATACCCGAGGCGTCGGTGGGGCATGTCGGAGTCGA
>JAVHOF010000030.1:0-1080 GCA_036169915.1 Candidatus Pacearchaeota archaeon
ACAATGCAGTTGTATTCTTTTGCTTTAAACTCTTTTTCTTCTAATATTTCAAAATTATTCTTTTCTAGGAATTTAATAACTTCTATAACAAATTTAGATTTTAATTTTTCTTTTTTTGGTTTTTCAATCACTTTTATAATCAAAGGGTTTTGAAATTCTTCTTCTTTTTCAATAGGTTTTATCTCTCTCTTTTTAGCTTTTTTTATTATCTCCTCTTTTGACTTTTGGACAGTAAGTTCTGTTTCTGAAGATTCTATATCTGCTTCTTTTTCTATTTTTTTTATTTCTTTAGGACTTTCTTCAAGCATTAAAGTCACTTCTGATTCTGGAACCTGAAGATGCCTCCAATAGATTTCACTATCTTTTCTAAAACTTACTGCAAAATCTTTTATTGATCTTAAGGCAACTCTTATTGCAGGGTCTTGATCAGAGTCTTTTAAAATTTTATTTTGTTTTAATATTGTAAAAGCTTCTGCTTCTTTTGGATGAAGATAATTTTGAAATCTTTCCAGTTGCACTTCTTGTCCTTCTAAAAAATATAATGGAGAGCCTCCTACTTTTAAAAAGCTCATCTTGACTCTTTTGTCTCCATAAAGCTCTGATAAAAAAGCAGAGATAAATAATGAATTCATATTAGTTGCTTTTGCAAGCTGAATCGGAAGGCTTGGGCCATTTGTTTTTAAAATCTCAATTATCCTGTTTTTTATATGAATAGCATCTACCATATATTGTTAAAAGAAGGTAAGTTAATAAAATTATAGGAAATAACTTTAATAATCGGATATTTTCATAGTTATGTCAAGAATTGAAAACCACATCTTTTAAGATGTGGTATTTTAGTTGTATTCAATTCTTGAGCATCCAAAAAACAAGTGCCTATCACAAACCCACACCTAAAGGTGTGGGTGGCACATTGTTTTTTTGATTTCCTAAATAGACAAATAACATAAATTTTCGGAAAAATTTTGTTATTTGCTATAATTGTGGTGGGTTTTTAATAAATAATTTTTTCTAGTTTTTTATAATCTTACCCAGTCAATTTCATAGAACATTATATCTTCTTCTGAATCAACAATTGCT
>JAVHOF010000031.1:0-1068 GCA_036169915.1 Candidatus Pacearchaeota archaeon
ATTTTATGTGCAAAATTGAAAACCATATCCTTTAGGATATGGTAGTAACTTTAGGGTTTTCAATTTTGGAACATCCAAAAAACAAGTGCCTGTCACAAACCACACACTTTAGTGTGTGGTGGCACATTGTTTTTTTGATTTTAAATTTTTCTTATTTTAACTATTTGAAAGATTTACTGATGCTTTCTTTCCAGAATGAAGGTAAAGTATTTGAGACAAATCCTTTGAAATTATTCGAATAAATGTAAGCTAATCCAACAATCTTATCAAATTTTTTAAAACTTGTAAGTGTTTCTTCATAAAATTTTTGAATGATTTTTCTTTCAAATTCTTTTTGTAACAAGGAAGATTTTTTTAAAACAATAAAATCTGCCTGCCTTAAAATATTAACTTCGAGATTAGAAGAATTCTGAGAAATGAATAATATGCTTAAATTTTTGTGCCTTGAAATTAAAATTAAATCACTTAGAATCTTATTTGCACTGTTCATTGATTTTCTTGAATTAAATAAAATTCCACCTTCATCAATTAAAATAAATGAATTATTTTCTATTTCTGAGATATTGGAAATTACATTTATCCAAGATGGCATTTCTTCTTCCTTAAATCCCATAGCATAACATTTCTTTTTACATTTAGACTGAATATTTTCCAAAAGCTTTATGCCAAATGCAGTTTTACCAGAACCTCTTGAGCCTAGAATAATTCCTATTTGGCTGTCAGAATTGCAAACCTCTTGAATCCATTTTTTGTAACTTCCATCAATCTCCTGAATTACTTTAAATTCTTCATATTTTGCTATTAAACTTTTTCTCTTGTTTAGAACTTTATTTTTTTTTGAAATATTATATATCCATTTAATTAAATTATAAATTTTTTTAATAATATAATAAGGTATTTTTAAAAGGAACCATAAAACTTCTCCTAAAATCTTTAAAATATTCTCTTTTTTCTTTTTTGCCATAAACTATTATATTATGAAGGATTATAAAAGTTATGGCTTTATGTGATATTATTCTATCCCGAAACTATTTCATAAGGACAATATAATTGTCCCCATGAAACTAA
>JAVHOF010000032.1:0-4516 GCA_036169915.1 Candidatus Pacearchaeota archaeon
GTAGCAGTGGAACTTCAGGAAGTAGTGGTACAAGAGGAACATCAGGTACATCAGGCGTTGTAACAATGACAGGCACAGATAATTATTATTTATATAAAACTGGTGCAAGTACTGCAACAGCAAGTTTTATGTATTGGACAGGAAATAAAGTAGTAATTGGAACAAATGCTTCAACAACAACATTACAAGTAAATGGTGAAATATCAAGTTCTGCAATGTTTGTATGTGGTTCTTTCCAACAGTATTATGACCCAAATACAAAAGCATTAATATTTAGTTATATAGGAAGTTAAAATTATGGCATTAATAGGTTGGTGGCAATTCGAAAATAATATAAATGATAGTAGTATGTATGAGTGGAGTTCATCTCTTAGCGGTTCTGTTACATATGAGCAAGGTCCTATTGGTAAATGTATAAGTACTGGTGTAATACCTGCCCGAGTTGATTTATTTCAAGATAATACTTTAACATTACAAACAGCTAATAGTGTATCAGCATTTGTATATTTAGATACTGGTTATTCCACAGGAGCATCTGCTTTATTTGGTAGTTACACATTTCCATTTGGTTGGATGCTATATAGAGATACTAGCGCAACTGTTTGGAAAATATATGCAAGATTTATAAATACAAGTGGTACAGCAACAGCAGGTATTACATCAACATTTACTATACCAACAGGTAAATGGACACATATATGTGTAGTAAGAGGAGCCACAGGAAATATTAAAATTTATATGGATGCAGTTTTAGTTATTGATTATACATTATCAAGTTTTTGGCATTATAGTAATTCAACATTGGCAGGTGCTGGTCAATTCGCTATATTAGCAGCAAGTAGAGGTAATACAGATAGATTATGCCAATATACAAAAATGTCTGATGTAAAAATATTTAATCATGAATTATCCTTAAAAGAAATAGAAGAATTATCAAAAGCAAAAATATTTCATGTAGATTTTGAAGATACATGTGATAATATAGCAGGTAGAGTTGCAACTGCATCATATGCAGCAAATACAGGATTTTTGCATAAAGGAACAGGTTCAACAGATACGACATCAAATAGAATTGGAGATTCAACATATGAAGTTAATGCACAAGCAAATGCATTAAATTATGGAAGTCCTTCAGTTTTACAATACGACCAAAGTGCATCTGGGCACACTTTTGCATTTTGGATTAATGAAACAAATTATGCTTCTCCATCAAGACAAAATCCTTTTGCTAAAGCATATGGAGGAGAAGGAACTCTTGTATTAGAAAATACTAATTATTTTAATTTATATTGGGGAACATCAGGAATAAATAGTGCTCCAAACATTTCGGATTCAGGACCAGCTTCAATTATTACAAATAATACATGGAAATATATTACAGCAGTTAGAGATAGAGATAATAAAAAATTTCATTGGTATACAAATGGAAATTTTATAGAAACTGATACTCCTGGAACTTGGTATGAACCCACAGCAGGAACTCAACCATTTTATTTATTTGATGGATATGTAAATTATCTTAATGGATATTTAGATGATTTTAGAATATATGCAACAACAATGTCTGCTGCGCAAATAAAAGAATTATATAATGCTAAAGCATATCTTACAAGTCAAGGAAGTTATATTGCTAAAGGTTCAGTAAAAGACACAGATTTTTATTATGGATTTGAAGGAGCAATTACAGATTCAAGAGCTTTTGAATATAATGTTGGTGGTGGTACAATTACTTTTGGATATGTAACTGGTTCAAGAAAAACATTACGAATGATAAATAATGATGCTGCGTGGGATATGTCCATGCATGCACAAAAAGGATTTTATAGACCTGCAGTATTTTATGGAAATATTAAGGTTGATGCTATTACTGGTGCTACAATGGTTGGATGGCGTAAAAATACAGGAGCAGTATCAAATATATATACAGATGCCGTACAATGCCTTTATTTCTCTAATGCAGATATACGTGTATATCAAGGGTCACCAAATGTTAATGTGGTAAAATGGGCTATATCTTCAAGTCAATGGTATGATTTTAAATTTGAATTAACAGAAACATCAGGATGTAAATATTATGTTAGATTGCCTGCGGTAGAAAAAGATTGGAATCTTATTTATACTGATACTGTACAAACATATAATCCAGTGTGGCCGTGTTCTATACATTATAGTAATACAGTACCTGTATATCATGACAATTGGGCAGTATCATCATTAGATAATGATATATCATATTACGGAGATATACATTCAAATAAAATAAATGAAATTGGAACAGTAGATAATTTAAGAGTGATGTGGTCATTAAATAATACAACCGCATCATATACATCAGAATCTGCTAATTTATATCCATTAATTGCATCAACAAATACAATTAATTTTTGTGATGGACCAAGTTATTATGGAGGAGTATTATTAAATTATACTGCATCAGGAATGACAACAGAATATTTTACATTCTTCAATACTATTACATACTTATCAAACACACAACCTTTTACAGCAATGGCTTGGATATATTTATCTGGAAGCAGTCATAGACATCAAACAATAATGGGGAATACTGCAGGAACATCTAAAATAGGAATTACAAATCAAGGATATTTATATTATACAACATCTGAAATTATTTATGTTTTTGGAACTTCAAAAATTGTTCCATTAAATCAATGGACTCATATTTGTCTTACATCAACTGGTGCAACAAATACTTACATTGATGGACAAATTGTACATAGTACTGGAAATACATTTACACAATCATTTAATACTATAGGAGCAGCATCGAGTTCTGCAACAACAAGATTTGCAGGAAAAATAGCAGATGTTAGAATTTATTCAAGAGAATTATCTCAAAATGAAGTTCTGACTATATATGAATTATATTCATCATCATCAATGTTAATAAAAAATACAGAAACATATTCATCAAAATTCGGAGAAAATTATTAATGTCAAATTTAATAAATACACATATAAATAATAATCTTAATGTATCATCTGGTGTTATGATAGATAATAAAATTATTAATAATGATATAATATATCCAATATTAAGTACAGGAGGAAATTATCAAAATAGAACTATTATTGTTAATTTAGTAAAATTTAATAATAATTTAACAACAAATGGAAGACCCAAAATACATTGGTGGATATCTACAGCAAGATGGTCATATCCAACCGCATTGGCAGATTTTGGAGACGGACCAGCTACAATAACATTAAATAATGGAACTAATTTAGACCCCACAACATCTCCTAATACAGCGGTATTGAGAACATCATTAGCAGATTCTAATCATATATATAAGATAACAATAGGGTCATTTCCATCATCACCTGAAACTTTATATTTTATGTGCTCTGTTCAGGGAATTGTATATAGCATAGATTTTGCATATAATACGATAGCATAAAAGAGGAAAAACAGATGGCAGAATTTGGACAATTAGATATATATGGAAGTTTAAATATAAAAGATAATTTATTTGTTAGAAATAATATAATACAAGATGATATATTATATCTAATATTATCATCTTCATTATTTCCAAGTGATGTTTCAGCCTCTTTGTTTATAAAAGTTAGAAAAAAAGATAATATATTAACAACATCTGTAAGGCAAGTAAATTTTAAAACTGCAACAATGCCAACGTATTTAATGCCAGCAAGACCGGCTATACATTTTTGGTATTCTACATCAAATTTAGGAGTACCAACAGCATTACCAGTACCAACTGTAATACAAGCTCCAGTATCGGGCACATTATTAGAACCAATAACAATATCTAATTCAGCAATAGTATTTACGGCATTAACAAATAATAATCATGAATTTGTATTTAATGTATCTAATTCAAATATAACTAGTAATTATTTAATGGCATCAGTTCAAGGAATAGTTTATTCATTGAATTTTATTGTTGGAGTATAAAATGGCAAAATTTATAGATTTAACAGAAATATATGGTAATTGTTTTACTAACAATACAGCATTAGTACATGGTAAAATATATAATAATGATTTATTATATGTATCATTTTCACAAGTAGGAAATAGAACTGATTTATCAGTTAATATTCATGTACGTAGATTTGATGGTTCTCTTACTAATTCTGGAGTTCCTTTAATACATTGGTGGGTATCATATTCTGGTTCTGATTCATATGTTAATCAAACTCCTGTAGCTCCAGGAGGTGGAACAACATATATGTCTTTGACTACTGGTTATATGATAGACCCAACTTTAAATACTACTATAACAAATGGTGCAACATTATGGACGAGTATAGTAAATTCGTCTTCTCAAAATGCAACTGTGCGTTTTACTTCAAGTGTAGCGGATACAACATATAATTATTTTTTAAATGCTATGGTTCAAGGCATTGTATATTCTGAAAAAATACAGGTTGAAAACTAATTTTTCTATAAAAACAACACTTTTTAAATATTTCTCATATTTATTATTATATAATTGTAATATTATATAAAAAATGCGAAAATTGAGTA
>JAVHOF010000033.1:0-1062 GCA_036169915.1 Candidatus Pacearchaeota archaeon
TAAAAGATAAATTATTTTATAATTTATATAGAGATAGTGATATTAATGTCACAACAGTTGGTATATTAAATTTACCAAAGGAAGAAGATATTGATATTATTAGTATTCAAATTCAGATTAAAAAAACAGATAAAGATATGCTACTCTCTATTTTTGAAAACATAGTAAAAGAACTATATCGTTATAATTTATCAGAATATAAAAAATCGTGGAGTGCTTATTTGTGGGGACAATGCTTTAGTGATATTCAATCCAAGTATAGATATGAGGGAGATAAGCATTTAATAATGTTTAGCTATACAAAAACGAAGTAATTAAACATTGGATGAATGGTTGGCAATGTGAAATTAAAAAAATTTGGACAAAAATTGACTAAAAAATTTATTTCAAATAGACATGATTTTGTATTTAATGAAAATGGATTTTGTAGAAGTCCTTTTCGTTTAGTTAGACTTATTTGCCAAGATATTTCTCTATTATGGATTATGTTTTACAAAATACATCTAAATCTTACACTAAAAAATGGGATAACGGAAACGATAGGCACACATTCACCTACATAATAGCGATTCTAAAATGGAAAATAATTAAAAATTACAAATTCAAAGATTGACAAATCGAATCTTCTAAATTAAAATCCGATGCAATTAAAGAATTTTGAAATGTTGCATAATGAGAATAATAATTCAGTTAAATATTTAATAAAATGGAAAATAAAAAAAAATTTAATGGACAATCGTTTATAAAAAATGTATTGGATATGAAAAAAATCATATCTCCAAAGCAATTAAAATATCCTAATTGGAATATAATGCAAGAGTTAATTTTACAAAAAAATTATAAAGGAAAACCTAATTTAATAGAAAACAAACTCGATATATGGATTTATTACTTGAATATTTTTAAAAGGGCTCAAATAATTTTAAAAAAAATAAAAGAAACAAAAAATAGAAAAGCTAAAAAAGAAGAATTAGATAAAGATGAACTTGAATTATATCTAATCCTATCTCTTGTAACTGACAATATACAACAATTAAAAAATATTTTATCTGCAAAAGATGA
>JAVHOF010000034.1:0-1045 GCA_036169915.1 Candidatus Pacearchaeota archaeon
ATTTTTTACAAACATTTGTAGATATATTAAAAATCCTTTTTCTCAGGATTTGATACCCAAGGGTTCAAATCATGTCTATAAAGAATATATTGTTTCACAATATATTTATGGACGCGAGTATTCGTAAAAGTATTTTTTACAAACATTTGTAGATATATTAAAAATCCTTTTTCTCAGGATTTGATATCAGAGGGTTCAAATCATTTCTATAAAGAATATATTGGTTCACAATATATTTATGGACGCGAGGGGATTTGAACCCCTGACACCGTGATTAAGAGTCACGTGCTCTGACCAGGCTGAGCTACGCATCCAATGGTTTATTTAGAAAACTTAAATTTAAAAACATACTGCTTAGCCTATAAACCTTTAAAAAACTAGTTTATTATACTATTTTTATGAAAAACAGGTATAATAAAGACTTTAATGATATAAGCAGGATTCATATTATAATGGAGACTTTGGAAAAACATTTTCATTATGTGGAAAGGACTACTTTAAATAGAATGAGACAAGATAAGGAAAAAGATCCTTTTAAAATTTTAATATCCTGCCTTTTATCCTTGCGCTCAAGAGATGAAACTACAGAAAGAATTTCTAAGGAACTATTTAAAATTGCAGACAATCCTGAAAAAATTTTAAAAATTCCTTTGGCAAAGCTAGAAGGAATAATTTATTCAACAGGACATTATCATAAAAAAGCCCTTGTTTTGAAAAATGTTTCTTATGAAATATTAAACAGATTTAATGGAAAAGTTCCTGATATCAAAGAGGATTTATTGTCTATAAAGGGTATTGGGCCTAAGACCGCAAATATTGTTTTGAATTTTGCCTTTGACAAGCCAGCATTGCCTATAGATACACATTGTCATAGAATTCCAAACAGGCTTGGGTGGATTGAAACAAAAACTCCTGAACAAACTGAAAAAGAGCTTGAAAAAATACTTCCAAAACAATATTGGTTTGAATTTAATGGAATTTTTGTTTTATTTGGAAGAACAATCTGCCAGCCTATTTCACCTTGGTGTTCAAAATGTCCTGTGAA
>JAVHOF010000035.1:0-1042 GCA_036169915.1 Candidatus Pacearchaeota archaeon
GCACGGCTGTCTACCGAGACAAAGGGGTTCGATTCCCCTACGAGGCGCCAATTTCAGTACCGTTGGTGAACGAGGGACGTTCATTTGAACTTTTGATTTATATAAATAGATATAACAATCTATTAGAGGTTCAAATGAAAATCTGTAAAACATGTAATAAAGAACACCAAAGAAAGCGTAGTGATTATTGTTCAACTGAATGTGGAAAAGCGGTCATGAGAAATCCTGAGATTAGGAATAAAATTTCGCTAAACCGCAAAAAGTATTTACAAAATAACCCAGACATGCACCCATGGAAAAGAAAAGATAAACACAAATCTAAACCATATGAAAAAGTTAAGGAATACTTGAATTCTAAAAATATTAAATATGTTGAAGAATGGCAACCATTATCTGATAGATTTTTCTCAATAGATATTGCGTTCCCTGATACTAAGTTGGGAATTGAAATTAACGGAAATCAACATTACAACGCAGATGGCACATTGAAAGAATACTATCAAAAAAGACATGATTTAATTGTTGAAAATGGATGGACTTTAATAGAAATCCATTATTCTTCTTGTTTTAATTTCGAAAATTTAGAGCAAATATTCAGCATTGGTGAACAACCCGACTATACTGAATATTTTAAAATTAAACTTGAACGTGATTCTAAAAATAAAACCGAAAAGTATGGTGTAAAAACAAAAAGAAAAACCGATATTAAATGGGCACAGTTTAAAGAATTGGTTATAAATTCCGACGTTGATTTTTCTAAATTCGGGTGGGTCGGACAAATTTCAAAGATATTAAATATTAAACCACAAAAAGTGAATTCTTGGATGAAAAGATATTTACCAGAGTTTTATGAATTAAAATGTTTTAAACGGTCTATGGTGAAACGAATATCATAAGAGTCTTCTAAACTCCTGTTCCAGGTTTGATTCCTGGTAGGCCGACCAAATGGCATCTACAGGTTCGAGTCCTCTCGACGGTTCCATAACATTGGGTCTTAGGCCGATCGGCGAGGCACCTGGCTTTTAACCAGACATTGGAGGGT
>JAVHOF010000036.1:0-19884 GCA_036169915.1 Candidatus Pacearchaeota archaeon
AAAATAAAATTATCTTTTAAATATTTGTGCAAATCAATATATAATTTTAAAATGGTCCCACCAAGAATCGAACTTGGGCTCTGTCCACGTCAAGGACATGTTCTAACCACTAGACTATGGGACCTTATAATATAATACCAATAACATTATTTTAAATTTATCTGAATTAAAAAATTATCTTTTTTCCTCTCTTTGTATTTCATCTTTAAACTTCTGAGCATTTATTCTCTTACTCTTCAAAGTTCCAAAAACATAATTTAAATCATTCCTCTTCCCCCCTTTAATCTGCCCCCAATTTCCATCAATATATCTGATATTTAATTTATTTATGTCAATCTTTGCTAAATGACACATATCTATAAACAAGTTTTTAGGAATAAGTCTTCTTTCAGAATAATAATTCTTAAGAGAATTATAATTAATATCAAATCCAAACTGCAAAATTCCTCGAATAGAAACACAATTTAGTTTTTTAATAACAACCTCCAAAAATTCCCTTTGTTTTCCTTTTCTAAATAAAACTCTTTGTTCTTTTTGCATTTTTAAAGGAGGTTGCGCCAAAGGAACCTTGGTTCCTTAGGCTTACTACGACACCATAACAACAAAAACCTTTAAAAACCTTGTTATTGATACATAACAATAAATAATAAACAAATCATCTTCAAGGGAAGATTGCTTGTAAAAGTTTTCATTTAAGTAAAATATATAAATAATAAATGAAAAGTTGAAATTAGGAAACCGTTAGGTGTGAGTAATTTCATTTTAGTAGACAAAACTAAAATAAAGAAATGAAATCACGAAACTGTGAATATGAAATTACCAAAAGCAACAAAAAGATTTTGCCCATATTGCAAAAAAAGAACAGACCAAAAGATAGACCTAGTTAGTACAGGATTTAAAAGAGGGACACTTGCAAGAGGTTCACTATCAAGAGTTAGAAAAAGAGGAAAGAACAGAGGCATGGGAAATCATGGAAAATATTCAAGAAAAGCAATTAAAGCATGGAAAAGAAAAACAAAAACAACTATGAGAAGAGTTGTTATTTATACTTGCAAAGAATGCAAAAAATCTAAACTCGCAAAACATTCAAGAAGAGTTTCAAAAATAGTTGTTGAATAAAAATTCAACAAAAAATACAATAGAGATATAATAACAAATAATAAAAATATAAACAAAACAAGTACAAATTAAACGAGAATCAAAAAAGCCTCGCTTAATATATGACAAATTATAGATAAAAAAACAAAATGGCATCATTATACAGAAAACTAGTACAAACAAAAAATTTAATTTTAGAATTAGTTGTAGCAGGATTTGGAGTAGATGCTTTAAAAAATATGATGCAGGGGGATTATAAAACCGCTTCAGCAGAAACAATTGCTTCTGCAGGTATTGGATATTTTAGTTATTTAGCAAGAAAAAAAGGAGAACTAACTAAAGATTTTGAAAGAGATGTTTGTGTAACAGTAGCAAGAATCGATCAATTAAATGCAGAATTCAGAGACAAACATAATCAATTAGAAAATTATTAACAGCAAAATGGCAGAAAAAGCAGCAAAGGTCATAACAAGAAGAAGAAAATTCATAGAAGTAGATGTGCCTTCCCTAAAAACAAAAATAGAAATAATAGGAAATTCTCCAGCAGAACTTGAAAACAGGACTGTAAAACTTGATTTAACAAGGCAATTAAGAGGAAAAAGTCTTGAAGCAGTATTTAAAATAATTCTTGAAAATGAAAAACCAGTTGCTTATCCAAATAAACTAAAGCTAATGTCATATTTCATAAGAAGAATGATTAGAAAAAAAATAAGCTATATTGAAGACTCTTTTATAACTCCAAGCCAGGAAAGCATGTTAATAATAAAGCCTTTTTTAATAACAAGAAAAAAAGTTTCAAAAGCAGTCAGAAAAACCCTAAGAAACAAAGCAAAAAACTGGCTTGAAGATTACATAGCAGAAAGAAAAAATCAAGAAATATTCAATGAAATTTTATCAGGCAGGCTTCAAAAATCTCTTTCTCTTATGCTAAAAAAAACATATCCTCTTTCACTATGTGAAATAAGGATTTTAGAAATCAAAAGACCATTAAAAGAAGAAGAAATTCCAAAAATAAAAGAAAAACCTAAAAAAATAAAAGAAGCAGAAGGAGAAGAAATAATTGATCAGTTTGAAGAAATAGAAAGAGAAAAAATAAAACAAGCTGAAAATGAAATAAAACAAACTCAAGAAAAAGCAGCAATTTTGGAATCCAAAGTTCCATCAGAAACTGAAATTGCAGTAGAAAAACCAAAGAAAAAAAGAGCTTCAAAAAAGAAAGCTGAAGAAAATTCTGAATAAAATGGCAATAGAACAAACTTTAGTATTAATAAAACCAGATGGTGTTAAAAAAAATATTGTAGGAAAAATAATCTCAAGATTTGAAGATACAGGATTAAAAATTGCTGCAATAAAAATGGTTTGGGCAGATAAAGAGCTTGCTGAAAAACACTATCCATTAGAAGAAGAATGGGCAAAATCTGCATATGAAAAATCAAGGCAGGCAGCTGAAAAAAGTTCTAGAGAGTTTAAATTCAAGAATCATCTTGATTTTGGGACATTTATTCAAAATACACTTAAAGATTTTATAACAGAATCTCCAATAATTGCAATGGTTCTTGAAGGCCCTCATGCAATTGAAATAGTTAGAAAAATAGTAGGCCCGACAGAGCCAAGACAAGCAATGCCAGGAACAATCAGGGGAGATTTTATATCAATAGAATCCTATACAACAGCTGACACTGGCAAAAGAGCAATAAGAAATCTTATTCATGCTTCTGATTCAAAAGAAAACGCAAAAAGAGAAATTCAAATCTGGTTTTCAAAATCTGAAATACATGATTATAAAAAGTAATAATCTCAACTTAAATTAAACTTAATTCCTAATATCCAAAATCCTTTTAAAGCACTCTTATTATATAATTATACGCCTCCATAGCTCAGTTGGTAGAGCGGCGGTTTTGTAAACCGTAGGTCGTCGGTTCGAATCCGGCTGGAGGCTTAGTATATTTCTATACGTGTTTAGATTATTTTATTTAGATTAATAAAACTATTCAAATCGGGTTCATAAATTATTTCAATTTAAGTGGAAGTTTTAAAAGCATTTAAATATAAGAATTATTTAAAATATATTATGAAATACATATCTTACATAATAATTTCAATATTGGCTATTTGCCTAATTGGAACTTTTCTACATTTTAATAATCAGAATAATGAATTAAAAAATACAGTTGAACAAAAAGATATTGCAATAGAAAGTCTGAATAACCAAGTTCAACAATTACAGGATACTGGAATACTAAAAGGAATTATCACTATTAGGAGTGGAAATTGTATGCCTATGGCTTGTTTAAATAATAAATGTCCAGAGAGCCATTGTTTTACAGGGGGAGTTTCGAGAAAAGTCTATATTCGAAAAGTTGCAGATGGAACTAGTATAGATTTTTGTAATCATCTCAAAGAAAATGCAACAACAGAATTAATCAAGACGCTTACTTCTGATTCTAATGGTTCATTTGTAACTACTTTACCAGTTGGAGAATATAGTCTTTTTGTTGAAGATAATGAAAAATTTTGTAAAATTTCTGTAGAAGACAATAGAACAGAATATTGTAATTTAATTAATAATGATAAGGCATGTGCATTTGAGATAAAGAAAAATCAAATTACAGAATATACATCCCAAATAAATAATGCTGGGGATTAATTATAATCTATTGATGTTTTTTATAAAATTAATTGTTAATTACGAACTCGGCTGCAGCCTTTTTCTTAAAAAGCATAAATTTATATATTTCATAATAACTATATAGTGATGAAAAATACTTTAAAATCATTAATATTAGGAACAATGCTGGCTTTGCCAATTGTATCCTTGCCTTCAAAAGCTTATTCTTTGGAAGAGAAAGCAGTTTCAGAAAGCTCTGAATCTCCAGTTAAATCACAATATAATTTTGATGCTTTCAAAAAGGCATTGGGAACAAGATACGAATCATTGTCTGAAAAAGACAAAAAATCTTTACACTCTTCTTATAATAAAATTCCTGCAGAATATGAAGATATTTATATGAAAATCATTCCAGAAATTTACAATAATCCTAAAAAATTTTATAAAAATTTAGATGCAGAAACAAGAGAAGACATAAAAAATTTAAACTTAAAAAATACATCTGATAAAACAAAATATCAATATCTTTTTCCATGGATAAAAAAAGATTTTTTTGAAAAAAATTCAGCTGATTCAAATCCTGATAAAATATTGATTTATTTTGCAGTATGCAAAGATATAAAAATAAATATTCAAACTCCTTTTTCACTAGGACAAAATAAAAAGTAAGGTTATCAGCAGGAAATATCTTTTGGCTGGATTTTAGTTTTTAATTTATTTATCTTAACCTGTATTTTATCTTCAAGATTCTTTATTCTCTCCTCTGTTTTTTTTGGACCAATTCCAAGTCTCGCTATATTATAATAAGAATCTGCCTTTGAAAAATCTTCCTTTCCAAAAAAAGTAAAACTGACTATCCATTCAAATTTAAGAAATTCAAACCAAGAATCTGAATTAGGTACATAAGTCATTATATTTCCAAATAAATTTGTATATGCAGCAATTCCTATATTAGGAGTATTGCCGATAGTCTCTTCAGATAAAGGCATTAAAGGAGATAGTCCATTTTGAAAAACTTTTCCAGCATACATTTTCTTTAACTGCTCATTTTTTGCAACTTCAGCCTCTACCATTCTATAATAAATAGAAGAAAATGCAGGATAAGTCTTAGAATCAGCAACATTTCTTAGCTGCTGCATTTTATTAAAAATATCTATTTTTTTACAGCTGATATCTATTAAAAGAATTTGAGGTTTTATTTCATGAGTTTCATAGTTATCAACAATAGTAATTGGCTTTCCTTGGATTCTAGGATTGCTAATCACTTTAATAAAATCTGAAACTTTTTTCCGGTAATCTTGATTCACTTCTTTGCTTCCATCATAAAAAATTACAAATAATAATCTGTTTTTTATTATTAATTCTTTATAGATAATTGCAGCAGCAAGCTCTGGATCTCCTTCGACAATTTTATCAAAATTTTTGATATTATCAGAATTATATCCATTTTCTTTTTTTAACTCTTCATCTTTGAATTTTTTTATTAATTCTCCAATCGTCCAGATTTTTACTCCAGTATCACTCCAATCAACACCAGCCCAAGTCTTTCCAATATTTTTTGAAATATTATCCCCTGAACAAATATGAACACAGGATTCATTAACATCTTCAGGTTTTTTACACAAGTCTTTATTACAAGAATTAAAATCATTATTACATCTTGGACATTCTTTATATTCACATAAGGGAATTGCCTGAATCCCGCATCTTCCAGTTTTTGTATCACAAAAAGCTTTTTTGCATACAGAAATGTTTGTTTTCCATACACAATCACTATCTAATCTGCATTTCTTATTTGAACATCTATTGTCAATACAACCATAAAGAGGCCAACTACAAGAATGATATAATGATGGAATTTCCTTTTCAGTACAAAAACTATCATAAGTTCCTGGATTTTTGCATTCGAATATTTTTTCAGTTTTATAAAGCCATCCATTTTCTCCACAATAAGAATCTCCAAAAACTCCAGAGACTCCACAATTACTATTATTTTTACAGGTTATTTTCCTGCAAAAACCCTCAAAACAATCAAATCCTTTTTCACATTCCCCGCATGATAATTTAGTTCCACATTTATCAGACCATTCTCCACATATCTCCTGTCCAAATGCATCTGCCCATGAAGAATATTCTTCACAACTCAATGGAGAACAAAGCATACATTTTTCTTTATTATCTTTTATATCTTTAGTGCATGCTTGTCCAACAGGACAGGTAGTTGCATTTCTCCATCTATAACATTTATTTGTTGAATTATAATAACATTCTTTAATTTTAAAGGGTTCATTTTCATCACATTTTTTCTCCCCTTTTTTGCATTCATTAGGACATGGAGCACATTTTTTAAAATCATTTTGTCCTGTTTTTGGATTATACTCAGCTAAACATCCAAAATCACATTTTACAGGATTAATAAATTCATTGCACCAATCTTTATTCTTATCACTGCATTCATAAACATAAGCATTTCCATCATCTTTTCCTAAATCAAAATTCCAATGAAGACATTTTTTCTCGCCTTTTGTACATAAATTACCACATACACAGAAATTATCGCTAGAACATACAAAACCTGGAACGCTGCATAGACCTCTACATCTTCCACCACATCCATTAGAATCTCCACACTTTGAAACAGAATTGCAACTATACTTGCAACCACTACACTTTCCATTTGAACATGTTTGTCCTGCTGGACATCCACAATCTCCAGAACAACTACTACAAGTTTCTTCTCCATTGCAAACCCCATCTCCGCAAACATGTTTAGTGCCACCACATATAGGATCATTCTCTATTGGACAGTCTAAAAGACAATTGACACAATTTTCACCTGAATGAGCCTCACAAATTCCATTCCCACAGCATCCTCCACAAGTAGGACACCAACAAGAACCTCCACACCCATCATCTGCTCCGCAAGAAACAGAAGCACTGCAAGATTTAACACATCCAGCAACAACCTTTCCACTAATCTTCAAATAAGAACCTTTTATATTCCCCCATGCTTTTTGAAAAATATTTTTACCATCTCCAGTGCCTTGAGCACTTACTAAGCAAATAGAAATAACAATAATGATAATAAAAACAAGTGTTAAACTATTTCTTATCCTCTTTTTCATGAATAAATAATAATATCAAGCATTATAAATGCTTGGGCTCATTATAATCTAAATCACTTCAAAAACAATAATTTTTTAAAGATAAAATACTTGTTTTACCAATGCTAGAAAATATATTAAAAAACATAAGACAAGGATATAGAAATGCTATTGATGAATTAGAAACAGGAACTTTTTACGAAAAAGATTTTTCTTTATCATGGAATATGGATAATGGGCTTGGAAGAGTTACAGCTATCTATTTTTTTTCAATAACTCACCCTAAATCTTTTATTAAAAGTTTTAGTAAAAAGACTCTATATTCTTAATAAAATAAACATTCAATAATTTTTAATCTTCATCTATAGTCTCTGCTTTTTTATCAAGAATCAATATATTTGCAATTTCTTCAGGAATATTTGCAACATCTCCTTTTTTAAAAGGCCCCATTACATTTCCTTCCAAATCTAAAAATTCAGCAGTATCTTCAATAAAAACAATCATCTTATTCTTGTCTCTATGTTCCTCTTGATCAGCACCCTTTAGGATTTCAGCTATTTTTTTATCACTAGATTCTAAAAATTTCATAATCCCGTCAAAAGCTTCTTTTTCAACAGCAAACATATTTTCAAAATCTCTTTTTGAAATCCCTGTTTCAGCAGCAACAAAAGCAAGCTCGAGTATTTTCTTTTTTCTTCTAAGCATAAGCTCTCTAAAAATTGCAATAGAATTCTCAAACTGTTTTTTAGTCTTCATAATTACATCAGAAAAATCATCATCTTTCTTATTCGCAAGTTCTTTTTTGTCATTAAGATAAGCAGCAACTTCTTTTATAAAATTCTTAGGTATTGGCTGCAGTTGTTCTGAATACCTCTCCTTTCTTAAGGCATCGTAAAGTTCAGTATAAGTTATCATATTTAATCTAATCTCCTTAAATAATCTGGAATTTTAAATTGAGCAAATTCAGGAAATAAACTTTTTTTATATAATAATCTTGAAAAACATTCAGCAGCTAATTTGCAGTCTTCTAGGGCATTGTGAATTTTTCTCTTATCTCTCAAACCGCAAAATTTCAAAACTTCTGATAAATTCATAGCATTCTCCTTATAATTATCTAACAAAAAAGTTTTATTAATCTGAAAATATATCAATTGAGCAACAGAACATAAATCAAAGCTTCTATAACTAGTCTTTATGTTAATATTATATTTATTTATTTTAGTCTTAATAAAATTCAAATCAAAAAAACCAATATTATGTCCTGCTAAAATCCTTATTTCCTGTTCATTCACCCACTGAAAAAATTTCCTTATCAGTTCTTCCTGAGTCTGTTTTGTTTTATCCAATACTTCTTCTCTGCTAAACCCATTAATTTTTAATGCTTCTTCTGTAATCATATCATTATCATCAATCCTACATTCTCCATAAAATTGTTTTTCAGGATTATCAAAATACAATGCACCTATTGAGACTATCCCATTTTCCCAAAAATTCAGCCCTGTTGTTTCTATATCTAAAATAATCATTTTTTCTCCATTGATTTTTTAGAGACAGAAAAACTTAAAATTTTCTGAATCTAAAATTATTATATCCTAAAAAATATCAAACACCTTTATAACTTTTATTGTAATGACAAATAAAATTATAATATAGAATAACAAAGATTATAAACTAAATAAATTATGGATAAATATGGCTAAAGAAAAATCTTTAGGACAAATACTAGGAGAAAAAGTTCTTGCTTCACTATCACCAGAAGAAAGAGCTAAAGTTGTAACAATAACTCTACCCCCTCCAAACCCTGAAGTTTATGAATTTATTCAAAGATTAGATAGATTTGAAAGAGCATCAAGAAAAGTTAATATAAGGGTAGGTGGAGAAGGTTGCGATTATTGCAGAAAAGCAAGAGAATTGCAACAAAGGTTTTCTCTAAGTTATTCTCCTTAAAAATATCTAAACATCAACAACATCAAAAAAACAATGTGCCACCACACCTTAAAAGGTGTGGTTTGTTACAGGCACTTGTTTTTTGGATGCTCCAAAATTGAAAACCCAAAGTGACGACCATATCATTTAGGATATGGTTTTCAATTTTGCACATAATGAAAGAATTTATCATAAGGAATTTTCCATTTAACAATCTCTTCCTTATTTTTCTTCTCAATAATCTTTCTAAACAATCTTATTGAATTTCCAGATGCAGATATTGCAACATTAACCCTATTCTGTTTTATATAATTTTTTAAAAAAATTATAAACTTGCTGACTCTTTTCTCCACATCTGCAAAAGATTCTCCTCCAGGAGGCCTGTCACTAAATCCTCTGTGCCATTTATTAAATTGTTCTTCACCATATTTTTTTATTATTTCCTCATGATATAATCCTTCAAGTTTTCCATATCTTCTCTCAATCATTCTTTTATCGATTATCACTTTTCTGCATTCAGGATGATATTTCAAAACCTCTTTTAAAGTTCTTTTAGAGCGTGACTGAGGTGTTTGAAATGCAATATCAATCTTCTTATTCTTAAGCTTCTTAGAAATTTCGCGAGCCTGTTTAATTCCAAGGGGAGTTAGATTACTCTCTTTCCATCCAGTAAATCTATGACTTTTATTAAAATAAGTCTGCCCATGCCTGAAAATATAAATATGATATTTCACTTTTTCACCTTTTTATCATATTATATATAAATGCTTAATATAAAAATCTGTTTATTATTAAAGCATCCAAATATCTTATAAACCCTAATTAATTAGTAAAATCATGTTCAGCTTTTTAAAAAACAAGCTAAAAGAATGGGTAGACAAAGCAAAAGATAAGCTAAATCCAGAGGAAATTCTAGAAGAAACAAAACCTGCTGTCAAAACAAAATCCAAAGAAAAAGCAAAAAAGAAAGAAGAAAAAGCAAAAGAAGTGAAAAAACAAAAAAAGGAAAAGATTGAAAAAGTTGATGAACTCATAGAAAAAGCAAAAGAAGAATCAACTAAAAATATTCCTCTAGAATATAATATAGCAGTAGAACAATACACTCCAGATACAGAAAAAATAAAAGAGGAGATAAAAGAAAAACAAGAAGAAACAAAACAGAATTTTTTTTCTAAAATCTTCAAAAAAAAATCAAAGACTGAAGAAGTAAAAGAAGAATTAAAAAAAGATGAAGAAGAAATAGAAAAAATAGAAGAACAGAGGGAAAAAATTAATGAAGAAGTTCCAGAAACTGAAAAACTATCTTTCCTGACAAAATTAAAATCAACATTTTCTTATAAGATTTCAGAAGATGATTTTAATAGCTTATTTGATGACTTAGAAATGCTTCTACTTGAAAATAATGTTGCAATGGAAGCAACAGAATTTCTAAAAAAGAAGCTCTCCCAAAATCTAATAGGAAAAGAAATAAAAAAAGATAATCTTGAATCAGAAATTAAAAAAGAGCTTAAAGAAGCTTTAAACGAAATACTAATAGACCCTGATGACCCTTTAGACGCAATAAAACTCAAAAAAGAAAAACCTTTTGTAATGCTTTTCTTTGGCATAAATGGAACTGGAAAAACAACATCAATAGCAAAGATAGCATATCTCCTAAAGGAAAATAAAATTTCAGTAACAATGGCAGCAGCAGATACTTTTCGTGCAGCATCAATTGAACAAATTTCAGAACATGGTAAAAAATTAAATATACCTGTAATAAAACAAACCTATAATTCAGACCCTGCAGCAGTGGGATTTGATGCAATAAAATATGCAAAAGCTCATAGTATAGATGTAGTCCTAATAGACACTGCAGGAAGAATGCATACAAAATCTAATTTAATGGAAGAAATGAAAAAAATTTCTCGAGTTACTCAGCCAGACTTAAAAATATTTGTAGCAGAATCAATAGCAGGAAACGATGCAATAGAACAAGCAAAAACATTCCATGAAGCAATTGAAATTGATGGAAGCATTCTAAGCAAAGCAGACATTGATGAAAAAGGCGGAACAATTCTTTCAATATCCTATGCAACAAAAAAGCCTATTTTTTACCTTGGCACAGGCCAGAATTATCAGGATTTAAAGCTTTTCAACAAGCAGGATTTTATAAAAAGTCTGGGATTATAAAACTTATTATTTTCTATCATCAGATACATCAGAATGAAGAACATTTCCACATTCATCAAGAACATCATAAGAATCTGCCCAATAAACAGAAGAGTGAATATTATATTTTATTCTTAATTTTTCACCAACTCTAATCATATGTCTTCCAGCAATATTCATTTTAGGCTTTTCATCAGGACTTCTAACATAAACGCCTAATTCTAATTCAGGAGAAATTATCAATTCAGTTATCAATCCTCCACAACCTCTGATTTTTGTATCTGACTTTTGAACAATTCCCGTTAATTCATAAAGATTATTAGCCATAAATTTCAAGATCTCACAAGATTTATAATAATTATCACAAATAAAAATATACTACCAAAACCCCTATAAACCACAAATTTCTATAGATTATAGAATAAATCATCCTTAAGGGAAGATTGCTTGTGAAAGTTTTCATTTAAGTAAAATATATAAATAATAAATGAAAAGTTGAAATTAGGAAACCGTTAGGTGTGAGTAATTTCATTTTAGTAGACAAAACTAAAATAAAGAAATGAAATCACGAAACTGTGAACATGCTAGAAACATTAGGCTCTGCTTTGAAAAAAGGATTTGACAAAATAGCAGGAGCTATATTTATTGATAAAAAAACAATTGAACTTGTTGTCAAAGATTTACAAAGAGCACTAATCCAAGCAGATGTAAATGTTCATCTGGTAAAAGAGCTTGGAGATAAAATAAAAAAAGAAGCTGAAAGCGAGAAAGTAAAAGGAATAGAAAAAAAAGAACATCTTATAAAAATTCTTCATGATGAAATTCTTAATTTAGTTGGAAAAGAAAAGCATGAACTAAAAATAGAAAAAGGTAAAAACAATAAAATCATGCTTCTAGGTCTTTATGGTTCTGGAAAATGTGTGCATGCCAAAAGTAAAGTTCAATTAGAAAATGGAGAAATTGAAGAGATTAAAAATATTTATGAAGATTATGACAAAAAATTTTCTAAAGTTATCCTAGAGGATGGAGAAGTTATTGAGTTAAATAATAAAAATTTATTTATTCCTTCTTTTAATCCAAAAACATTAAAAATAGAAAATAAAAAAGTCACTCACTTATGGAAATTAAAAAAAGAAGATTTATATGAAATCAAGCTAGATAATGGAAATGATTTCTCAATTAAAGTAACTCCTGAACATCCCTTCTTTATTCTAAGAAATGGAAAAGTCATAAAATTAAGAGCCGATGAATTAAAGGAAGACGATTATATAGCAACTCCCAGGGAAGTAGAGATTAGAGGAAAATTACAAGATATTTTTCTTGAATTAAAAAAACAAAATCTAGAGATATATTTAACTGCTGAAGAAATAAAAGAATATTTACCAAAAAAATATAAAACTTTAAAAGAAATCTGTAAGAACCTAAAAAATGAAAGAAATTATTGCTCATTCACCTATCACTTAAAAAGAGGAAAATTACCAATAGAACTAATCAATAATAACTATCCGAATATTATTAAAATTAAAGACCATAAAAGTTATAAAATTATAACTTTTCCAACAAGCCTGACAACTGAACTAGCTGAATTTTTAGGTTATTTAATGGGTGATGGGAATATAAGACCAAATTATATTCAAATCTCAAGTGAAGATATTGAAGTAATCAATAGAATAAAAGAATTATCTAAACTTATCTTTAACATAGAACCTGCTATTAAAAAAGCGAAAAGAACAAAAAATATGTATGATGTAAGAATATGCTCCAAAACCTTAGTTAACTTATTATCAATCTTCAAGCTTAAACCTGGTAAAAAAGGAAAACAACTCAAAATACCAAAACAAATATTTCTCTCTGATAATGAAACTATAAAAGCATTTATTAGGGCTTATTTTGATTGTGATTCATCGCCAATATTAGATAGAAGGTATATAGAATTAATGTCTGAAAGTCAAATATTAATACAACAAATGCACATGCTTCTTAAAAGATTTAGTATTATTTCTACAGTTTCTAATAAATCTATTAACAATATAAAATATTGGAGATTATCAATAAAAGCAAGATATGCAGAAAAATACTCTAAAAAAATAGGTTATGTTATAAAAAGAAAGCAAGAAAGGGTGAATAATTATGATCAAATAGGAATTAATGAAGGTTGTGGAAACCAAGATATGATTCCTATTGGAAAGTTTTTAAAAGAAATAAGAATCAAAAACGGTTTTTCAATAGGGGAGATACAATCAAAAGCAGTTTATAGTTATGGTATATATGAAAGAAGAGGGTTAATATCTAGAGAAAAGTTACTAAAATTAGTTGAATACTATAAATCTCAAAAAAAGGGAATATTCCTAGAATTTTTAAAAGATATAAATGATGATTCTTTAGAAAATAAGTATTCAAATTCATTCATAAATGGAACTATTCAATATTTAAAAAATATAGAAATTATAGAAGAAAATAATAAAAAATTAATTTTATCAAACGATGGAAAAATATATTTACAACAGATAAATCAAAACAACAGTGAAGAGTCTATAGCTTTCTTAGAATATTTAGCAATATCCAATATATGCTGGCTACCAATCAAAGAAATTAAAATGATGAAAAATGATGAAAAATATGTTTATGATTTAACAGTAGAAGATAATCATAGTTTCATTGCAGAGGGATTTATTGTTCACAACACAACAACTTCTTCAAAAATTGCAGCTTATTATTCAAAAAGAGGCTTTAAAACAGCGATTCTAGGACTTGATGTGCATCGTCCAGCAGCATCAGAACAGCTAGAACAGCTAGGAGAAAAAATAAAAATTCCAGTTTTTATAGATAAAAATGAAAAAAATGCACTTAAAATCTATAAAAAATATAAAGAAGAATTAAAAAAATTTGACTTAGTAATCATTGACACAGCAGGACGTCATTCTCTAGACAAAGAACTCGTTGATGAAATAACAAATTTAGGAAAAGAAATCAAACCTAATTATACAATCTTAGTAATACAAGCAGATATTGGACAAGCAGCTAAAAATCAAGCTTCTGAATTTCAAAAAGCATGCAAGATTCAAGGTGTAATAATAACAAGAATGGATTCAACTGCAAAAGCAGGAGGTGCTTTAACAGCATGCAATGAAACAAAAGCACCTGTTTTTTTCATTGGGACAGGTGAAAAACCTAGTGACTTTGAAACATTCTCTCCTTCAGCATTTATCTCAAGATTATTAGGAATGGGAGATTTAGAAGGATTATTAGAAAAAGTAAAATCTGCAATTGATGAACCTTCTCAAAAAAAAACAAAAGAAAGACTGGAAAAAGGAAATTTTAATCTTAGAGATTTCCAAGAGCAACTAAAAAATATGGGCAATGTAGGAAGTTTTTCTAAAATAATAGAAATGATTCCAGGGTTAGGAAAAGCAAAAATTCCAGATAATCTTTTAGGAATTCAAGAAGAAAAGCTGAAAAAATGGCAGCATGCAATAAATTCAATGACAGAAGAAGAAATTGAAACTCCTGAAATAATTGAAAAACAAACAGCAAGATTAGGAAGAATCGCAAAAGGCTCTGGAACAACAACAACAGATATAAGACAAATGCTCAAGCAATACAAGCTTCTAAAAGAACTTGCAACAGGTTCAGGGGACCTCTCAAACATTGATCCTTCTCAAGGTCTAAGCCAAAAACAAATGCAAAAATTAGCAAAAAAGTTCAGAGGAAAAATAAAGTTCTAAATTTAAAAATAAATCTAATCACTAATTATTAATATCATGTCCCCTTGCTTATTTTAAGCTTAAACTATCTCCTAAAATTTCAAATATTTCTCATTATACTGATTAAAACCATATCAAATTTAAATCCTAAAAATATAATCCTATGCATCATCTAAAACAGAGCAAATATAAACTTTCATACCATAACTAGTTGTACGATCTATGAAAACAAATTGAGTTTTACTTGTTTCAGTTGTATAAGTTCCTTTATAATCATCTCTTAAATATAAATAATTCCATGTAGGGATTATATCAGAACTGATTGTATCACCGCCATTAGCAGAAGCAGTATTGCTTCTCCATTTACCAGTAGCACTATCTACATAAAAAGAATAAAATCTTGCTGTATTAAATCCCTTGCTGTCATATAACTCCTGTTTTATAACACATCCAACATCGTCAAAACATTCTGAAGGAATAGTTTTTATTCCACTTGTATATTTATAATCATTATGCCTAAATCCTGTTCCATTTTTCCCATTTCCACCAGTGGCATCCACAGTCAACGAATCATATGTAAGTACACAATTAGAACTCTTAGGAACACCAAGTTCCTCTTGTACAATAGTTCTCACAGATTCATTGAAATTCTCTATCTCATCAACCGTATGTCCCATAACAGCAGGATTTGCAGGATTAGAATTATAAGCAACAACAATCCCACTTCCAATTAAAAATATGAATATAGCACTAATCAAATACAAATCTCTATTTTTAATATTAATAGTTACCATCTTACCTTCTTTTTTATATATTAAAAATAATAAACAGGTATTTAAATATATTACTATTATTAATTTTTAGCATAAAAATAAATAATCTAATAAAATAACAAAGAATCAGAAGTTAAATAATAAGCAATACAGTTCACTAAACTAAAAACACTTCAATCTACACTTAATAAATAAAACATTATAGATATTTAAATCATCAAAATGTCAAATCAAAAAATTCTTCAGCAAGGAGCAGAAGCAATAATTTATCTTCAAAATAATGAAATAATAAAAGACAGGATAAAAAAATCTTATCGTATAAAAGAAATAGATGAAAAATTAAGAAAAGCAAGAACAAAAAGTGAAGCTAAAATTCTCAATAAACTTTCAGAAACAATATCTGTTCCAAAATTAATTTCAACAGATGAAAAACAAAAAATAATAATGGAATATATTAATGGTGAAAAGCTTTCAAGCAGCCTTGAAACCCTAGATTATAAAAAGATATGCAAAATCCTTGGAGAGGAAATAGCAAAAATGCACAATAAAGGAATTATTCATGGAGACCTTACCACTAGCAATTTGATTTATGTTGAAGATAACAGAAATGACTTTATAATCTCTCCCTCCTTATCTAATGATAATTTAAACATTAATAACATAAATAATAAAATAACTGTGGAGAAGGCGAGCAAGAGAAGCCTTCAGAACAGAGAAAATAAATCAAGCGCGAGCGAAGCGAGTGCTAATACTCCCAAAGTCTATTTCATAGACTTTGGGCTTGCTTTTCATTCTTTAAAAATAGAAGACAAAGCAGTTGATCTCCATCTTCTTCAACAAGCCATGGAAGCAAAGCATTTCACAATCTGGAAAGAATGCCTTGAAATAATTTTAAAAAATTATGAAAAAAAAGCAAATCAGGGCAAAGAAATTCTTCAAAGAATAAAAGTAATTGAATCTAGGGGCAGATATAAGGATAAATATTAAAAAGATTATAGCCCCGCCAGTTTTGTTAACTTTTGAAGACAGCTCTGAAGGATTGTTGAGTTTTGAAGATAACCCTAAAAAATCATAAAAAACAAAGGTTTTTAAAATAGGTAATAAGGTATATAACAAGCCTTAGGGAAGAGTTCTGAGTGATAAATTAATATGAAAAAACTAGAACTTGAATTAAGCCCGGGAAATATTAAAACTGAGTTAGATAGCTCTATAGTTTGGCTAAACAGTTTAAGTATTGGTGATTTATCATTTCTTGAATTAGCAAGTCTAAGGCAATTTGTTTTAGATTCGATAAAAGATTATAATCTGCATGTAAAGGCTATTAATAAATCAAGAAGTCCAAAAAGAAAAAATCAATTACGATTTTTCACAATGTTTGGTAATATTGGGCAAGAAGCTGCTTCAAGATGGCTTTATTTTAATTATGGACTAAAATTTGAACATTGCGAAGATTTAGCTGTGGTAAGAGATGGAGATAATACTGTATATCAAGGATATAATCGAACAGAAGCTGGTGAATTATTTAGAAAAAATTTTCCTAGATTCAGTCTAGATTTTTATCAATCCCCTGAGATGAAAGAATATATCCGAAGAATAAGAGCAGATGCACATTTAATTTAAATTTAACTTAATATATCAAGATATTCTAATACCTACTTTTAGTAAACTAGCCCCACCAGGATTCGAACCTGGGTCTAATGCTCCAAAGGCATTCATCCTTGACCACTGGACGATGGGGCTATCTAATAGCAAAATCCAACCAATTTATAAAATTTTGCTATTTCACAGCTTTCTTAAAACATCCTAAAATTATATATAATTTTATCATACTACAGCGAATATAAAAGAATTCATGATAAAAACCTTTTTAAATAGCCCTTTAATAAAATTTATATGTCAAAACAAAAAAAATCAGAAAAACCTTTATGGTTAAAATATAATCAAGAAGAAGTAAAAGCAATTATACTTAAGCTAGCAAACAAAGGGCTTACAGCTGAAAAAATAGGGCTTATTCTTAGAGACCAATATGGAATACCAAAAGTCAGTTTACTAGGCTTGAAAATAAAAGAAGTTCTAGATGAAAAAGAAAAATATCAAGAGCCTAATATAATCAATCTCAAAAATAAAGTGGATAAAATCCTTGAGCACAATAAAAGACATTCTCATGACCAGGTAGCAAGAAGAGCTTTAATAATCAATAAATCACAATTGAAAAAAAGAGAAGATTATTTAGCTGAAAAAATCTCCTAATTATAATCAAAAAAACAATGTGCCACCACACCTTAAACAGGTTGTCACATAATTAACTTAATCTTCCATATTATAACTTTAGGGATTGCAGCAATATAAAATAGTAATAATAAAAAGAGGGACAATGATAGAAAAATTAATAAATGAATTTTCAAAAAATTTTATAGAAAAAACTCAGAACAAAAAAATATGCCTGATAAGTCATTATGATACAGATGGCATAAGTTCTGCAGCAATATTATCAAAGACTTTAAGAGGACTTCAAAAACAGTTTTCATTAAAAATAATAAAGCAGTTAAGTGAAGACGAAATAAAACTTTTTCCAGAAAACAGCATTATTTTTTTAGCAGATATTGGTTCTGGAGTAATAGACCATCTGGCTAAAATTAAAAATAAAATTTTTATAATTGACCACCATGAACTTTCAAATAAGATAATTCCTGATAACATTACTATCTTAAACCTACATACCATAGAAAGACATACAGAATTTGAAAATCTTTGCAGTGCAGAATTAAGTTATTTATTTTCCAAATCAGTTTCAAAGGAAAATAAAGACCTTGCTTATTTAGCAATTTTAGGAATGATAGGTGATACAATGGAAAAAAACATAAGCAAGACCAGAGAGAAGATAATAAGAGAAGCAGACATAAAAATAAAAAAAGGCATACTTATATATCCATCAACCAGGCCTTTAGATAAAGCTCTTGAATACAACCCCAGGCCATTTATTCCAGGAATAACAGGAAATCCAAAAGCAATTTACGAGCTGTTAAAAGAAGTTGGAATTGAAAAAGTCGGGAGAAATTTCAAGGCACTTATTGATTTAAATGAAGATGAAATGAAAAAATTAGTTACTGCAATAATGCTAAGACTTCCCGAAAATAAAAACAAAGATTATCTTGGAAATCTCTACCTGATAAAACTATTCAACAAAATAGAAGATGCAAGAGAAATTTCTGCAATAGTAAATGCCTGCAGTAGAATGGGAAAACCAGAAATTTCTCTTATGCTATGTCTCGGAAACATAAATGCAAGAAAAAAAGCAGAAAGAATGTATTTCAAATACAGGCAGCACATTATCGCAGGGCTAAAGCATATTGAAGAAAATGAAAAAATAGAAGGAGAATATTATGTTATAATAAATGCCAAAGATAATATAAAAGACACTATCATAGGAACTCTGACAAGTATACTTTCTTTTTCATCAATTTACAAAGAAGGTACAATAATAATAGCAATGGCCTATGATAATGATAAAATCAAAGTTTCTTTAAGAATGGTCGGAAGAAATCCTAATCATTCAAGAAATCTAAAAGAATTAATCGAATCAATAACCTGTTCAATAGGAGGACTTTCAGGAGGCCATAAAGAAGCAGCAGGATGCATAATTCCAAGAGAGTCTGAAAAGAAATTCATAGAACTTCTTAAAAAGAAGCTCGAATATGAAATGATTAAAGTGTAAAGATTTTTAAACCCTGTCAAACACTATTTCTCATGGGAAAATACAGATTTATTAAAGTTCGTTGCCAATCATGTAAAAATGAGCAGATAATATTCGAAGGCGCAACAACAAAAGTAAAATGTCTAATCTGCGATGCAGTCATAGCAGAGCCAAAAGGTGGAAAAGCAGACATAAAGGCAAGAGTTGTAGAAGTTCTGAACTAAACCCTAAAATAGCTTAAATAACTTTTATAAATCTAATCTATCTTTTTTATCTCAATTGCATAAACTCCATGCTTCTTTACTCCTTTCTTATATCCAGAAAAGCTTTCATAACTTTTTATTCCCTCTTCAACATTTCCTTTACTAGATAAAACTCTTTCAGTTCCTTCAGAGAACTTTGAATAATTGACTTTTCCGAAGGAAAACACATCAAAGTTCTTCTTAGAGAATTTTGAAAAATAAATTCAAAATTCTCTATAGATTCAAGCATTTCCTTAAAAGTAGAATAATGCCTAATGCCTAGAACTCGAACTTTGATTATATCTTTATTGAAGTTGTTATTAAATATTATTGTATCTCCTTTTTTGATTTTACTAAATGGCACATTTTTGTCATGTCCTGTTGGTACTCTTCCTTCTATCTTTTTTGTGCCATTTTTTATTGCTTCAAAAGGTCTAGAATTTAAATTAAGAGAATATTCCATATAAGATTAAGAAAACTTCCATTTTTAAGATTTCTGTTTGTAAAAGAGTTACATATCTCATAAAGCCTGTTGTATCCCGTTAATATTTCCTAACGATATATTTCTTTGATTTTTCATTTTT
>JAVHOF010000037.1:0-57337 GCA_036169915.1 Candidatus Pacearchaeota archaeon
AATTGTTATATATCTAGTCTCAGTCATATTTTCATTGCTAGAACTATCTTTTGCAGATGCAAAATATGTATAGGTTCCAACATCCAATCCAGCAGTTGCATTCTTACTCTGGTTTACATATAAATACCATTGAGTTGAATTGAATTTATTTAAATTTGAAATATAATGCTGATAAGATTCATTAGCAGTTAAACTTCTATTCCAGATGCGGACTTCATCAACCAAACCTGGAAAATAATAACTATCCATAGAATATCTACTACCTATTGACACAGCTCCTCCTATTGCATGAGGAGTATAATCTAATTCACTTCCATATTGAGAACCATCAAGATACATTTTCATTTTACTCGTAGAACCATCTAAAACAAAAATCAAATGATGCCAAACATTTGGACTTGGAGAATTACCAAACAATCTCCAAGCACCATCGTAAATTCCTATTTGTCCTGCTGTATCAGAACCCCAGCCAATAAGTATTCTTCCAGTTTGAATATCAAAAATGTATTTACTTGCACTTGTACTATCTCTGGAATTTGCCCAAAATTCTATTGTATGAATTGTACTTGCATCTGTAACTCCGGTAGCCTTAACATAATTACTACTGCCATCAAAATAACTTCCCCATCCATATTTCCCAGATGAAGAATTAATCACAGCTCCACTCACTGTCCCATTATTTCCATATTTGCTAACATCAACAACCTTTGTGCTATTCTCTCCAAGAGAACTCAAATTATCAAAATTATACATTAAAACTAAACTATCATTATACAAGGTATAATTAGTTCCATTCCAATTATATTTCACTTCATTAATATCATTAGTTCCTTTTACAATACTGACATTTATAATAACAGAAGTATTTGTTGTCAAAGTTCCATTAGAAGAAGTTAAAGCAGTAAAATTAACTTGAGGATAAACACTTACATTGACAGTATAACTTCTTGTATCTGAAATATTGAAATTATGTGAACTCCCATTACCATAGGAACTCCAATTATAAGAATAAGTTCCATTCAGCAATCCAACAACAGAAACATTATACACATTTGCAGTAACATTTGACGCAGTATAATTAGTTCCATTAATTGATAACCAAACTGTTCCATTTGTATTGCTAAGAGTTACATTAAATAATCCAGTTCCACTTCCAGCAAGAGATGCATTATTATCTAAATAATTGCTGAATATGGGATAAGTTATATCTGATTGAAGGATTATTGTTCTTAAATCAGTTGAATTCAAATTATTAGAAGTATCTGTTGCAAATGTTTGATAAGTATAAGTACCATAATCAAGTCCCGTTGTTGCATTCTTTGATTGATTCACATACAAATACCATTGAGTTTGATTATATTTTTGTAGATTGCTTATATAAAGCTGTTGAATTTCAGAGGCAGATAATGTCCGATTATAAATCATAAAATTATCTATATTTCCAGTAATAGAATCACTATATCCTATTCCTATGTGCAGTTCTGGACCCATTGTACAAGTAGCAGCACATTCACTATTTACTTCTTGAACACCATTAAAATAAATTTTACTAGTTGAACCATTTCTAGTCCATACAATGAAAGACCAATTTCCTGCACTTAATGTAGTAGTAGTTGCAGCAGTATAACACGCATTACATGGAAGCGCCCTAATAGTTCCTGTAGCCATCAATTGCAGATATCTATCTGGACTTGAATCTTGTAAAGCATTTCCAGATTCAAAAATTCCATCCACTGCTCCAACAGATGCTTTAATCCACAATGCAAAAGTTTCATTAATACCTGTACCACTACCTCCAGTTATATCAGCCTTGCTAACCTTAATATAACTATTACTTCCACTAAAAGTATAGCAATTTCCAAATTTACAATTAGTTGTATTTAAAACTGCATTAGTAACTGTCCCATTATTTCCATACTTGCTCATATCAACAACCTTTGTGCTATTCTCACCAAGAGCAGATAAATTATCAAAATTCATCATCAATACAAGAGAATCATTGTACAAAGTATAATTTGTTCCATTCCAATTATACTTTAATTCTGATAAATCAGCAGCATTTCCTATGCTTATATTAATTATTACATTTGTTGATGTTTGCCTGGTATTATTTTCAGGAGTTGGAGCAATAAAGGAAATATTATAACTTCCTGCAGGGTCAACAATATAATCAAAACTAACTGGATTATCTAAAACTTTCAAATCAAAAACTTTATTTGATTCTCCTTCATTTAGATTATTTAAATAAACTTTATAATAATTTTCTCCTGAAATATTTGTGAATCTTGCTATTTCTTCATCTGAATCCTGCCTATAAACAGAAATGTCAGCAGAATTATTTTTAGTACTTTTTGCATAAATAGTAATATCATTGTTTTTTGTGAGGTTTTTTGAAAAATAAGCTCTTACAAATTGATTAATACCTATTTCTTCACTCCAATTTCCATCTAATTCTTTTGTGCTTTCATAAATATTGTTTACATAACTTCTCTTTTCATCCAAATGCTCTGCATTTGAAATAGGAATAATAATTAAGGTTGGGTCTAGTTCAATAATATTTCCAACTTTTTTATCTGTATCTGTAAAATCCCTTTCAATATAAACAGTTATTGTATTATTATATTTTATATCAGAAATTTCAGTTATATTTTCAGTTACTCCCACAACTTTTCCTGCAAATCCAACAATTGCCTTTCCACTCAATGCAATTGCTTTTCCAGTTAATTTAATGAATTTTATAATTTGCCCAGTAAGACTAGTTTCAGTAGGAGATGTTTCAGTTGGAGTAGTTTCTATAGGAACTTTGATAATTGTTTTAGCAGGTATCTGTTCTGCTGGTTGTTCAACAGAAGTTTCTGAATTTTTTTTATCTTCTTTTATTTCGGTTTTTGTTTCTTTTTGTTGTTGCTTTTCTTCTTTTGCTTCTTCTTTAGTAATCTGTTGTTCAGAAGGTATTGTTTCAGTTGGAGTTGTTTCAATAGGAATCTGCTCTGTTGCAGGTTGGGATGGTTCTTCTGTTATGTTTTCCTGTTCTGGAAATTTTATCTTTTCTGTTGCATTAATTTCTAAAGTTTTATTTGTTTCAATTATATCTGGAATTGTTTTATTAATGCTAACATTAGAAACTGGAATTGTAATATTAGTCTCATTTATATTTCCAATTGTTTCATTTATTCCAGTAACATTGGCGATTGTAAAATTTTCTTTTTCAGTTATGTTTTTAATAATAGTTAGGTTTTCTTTAGGAATATTAATTGTTAGATTTATTGGAATTTCTAAATTTGGTGTTTCAAATCTAATTTTATATCCTTGTTTTTCCAAGTCAGCAAAAGACAATAGGTTTCTTCCAATTCTCAAAGAATAGTTATTATAAACAGAAATAGTTTGATTGGATGTAACATCAATTTTAGCCATGAACTTTAAATCATTTAACTTAACCTTATAGCCCCATTTATATTCTGGAGTTTTATTATTAATTTTAGAAGTATTTACATTTATGTCAAAGTTTTCAGCAGAAATTATTGAATTATCAGCTATTTCTTCAATTTCTTTTTTAGTCAGGCTATCTGCTGTTTCTTTTATTTCATTTATATTTTGGATATTTGTTTGAGGATTTTCTGTTTGAGTCTCTGGAATTTCTAAGATAGTTCCATCTGATTCATTAGTTTGATTTTCTATATTATTTAAATCAGTTGAATCAGTGATATTAGTTTGATTAATAGATTCAATATTGGTTTCATTGGATTCTTTAGTAATAGTTTCATTTAAATCTAGAACTGCATTTCCACTTATTCCAATAACTGAACTTGAACTTATTTTGTTTGATGAACTATAAATAGAACTATCTAAGTTAGCTATATTTTCAACAAACTCACTGTAATTTAGCAGGTCAAAATATAATCTTAAATTCCCATTTTCCAGCTGAAAATCCATTCTCTTATTTTTGTTTTTTGTAATTGGTTCTCTAACTCCAAGCAGTCCAGAATTTATAGGCTGTTTAATATTTAAGTCAATAGAATCAGTATTAAATGTTTCAACAATTGTCTCAGCGTTTATCACTCCTTCTGAAATATTCTGATTTATTGCAAATCCTACTAATTTCTCGTTTATATTAGAATTCAGAAAAATTAAGAATAATAAAGATAATAAAAATATGGCAATGAACAAAAAAACAAGCCATTTGTTAGAAAAACTTGCAGGAGTAAAAGTTTTATTGTTGACTTTGACAGCATCTCTTGTTACATATTTCTTTTTTGTCTTGCCAGTTTCATCTCTGTAGCTTTGATAATAGTAAGGTCCATATTTTTTTCCATTTATATAGAAATATCTTTTATATGCCATCTCTTTTTATTATAATTACAATTAGAGGCTATTTAAAATTTGCTTTTTATAAGAATAATCTGCAGGAGTAAAAATATTTTCTACAAAAAATAGTTTGAAATTTGCTAAAAAAGGTAGAATAATAAGACTATTTCTTAATTTTCAATTCATCAACCAACTTTCTAACTCTTTTTTTAATATTATCAACCCTTTTTCTAATTCCATCAATATCTTTTTCATCGCAATCTTTTATTTTCCACCATATTATCTTTCCACTATAGCTATTTTTAAAAAATTCAGGTTGAACATTATTAGCAACAATGATAATCATATTATAATCATTAATTTTTTTAACATCAACTCTTCTTGGAACTCCTCCAACCACATAACCTTTTGCTTTCATGATCTTGATAACACTTTCAGAAACATAAAGATGCATTTCATCGATTAAAATTCCAGAGCTTTCAGCAACAATCTTCTTGTTTTTATTCAATGAATTAAAAATAGCCTCTCCAACTTTGCTTCTAAACCTATTATGTTTGCAGATAAATAAGATTTTCATGTTAATAATAAAATCTCCTTTCATAATCTTTATGATTAAACCATTCTAATATAACTGATAAAATTTCCACCCTATTCAAAGGGTTTAAAGTATAAATCAATCTCCAGCCACTAGGTAAATCATATTTCCATAAATTATTTATTTTGTATTTTATAATATATTCTCTAGGAAAAAGTCTTTTAGGAATTTGAATTCCACAATAAGCATTAATCTGCATATCGAGTATAGCCCTTTTAATTGATTTTTTCAAATCATCATTATCATCAAGTTCTCCAAATGCCTCTTGAATTCTGTCATTAGCAAAAACAACTTCAGAGGATTTTAGGATTCTCATTATAATTTAATCCTTTTTCTATTCATGAAAAGTTTAGTAGATTCAGGATTCCATATATAAGCAAGAGTCCCATTTCGATCCATTGCAATTTTATTTATACTCTGCAAATAATCTAAAACAACAAGATATGTTTGCCACATTACTTTTTTTGGAAGCTTTTTCCACAATTTTGTTCTATTAAACTCTCCGCTATATTTATTGATAGTTTTTTCAACCATTAAAACCGTATCAAGTGTAGGGCTTCTTGCAATAAAATTTGTTATTACATTTTCCATAATATATTGTATATCAATTGATATATAAATCTTTTTATTAAAGCAAATAACATACGCTAACATTTCTATATTTATAGTATTTAAAAAATCAAAAAAACATTTTGTCACCTAGCTAGCTCAAAAATAGAAAATAATTATTTTTTCCTATCTTCAATTTTCTTCTTTTACTCTTGTCTCAACAAATTTACCTGCATCTTTAAATAGGATTTCTTGATTAATTAATTTTCTTAAAATATCTCTTAAATCTGAGATTTTAACTTTGATTTGCTTTGTTGAATCTCTATCTCTTATTGTAACTTCTTTATTTTTAATACTATCTTCATCAATAGTTATACAATAAGGGGTTCCTATTTCATCATTTCTTGCATATCTCCTTCCAATACTTCCTGTTCTATCATAAAGTATTTTGAATTCTTTTCTTAAATCTTTGACAATTTTATCTGCAAGACTTTCATATTCTGGCTGTTTTACAATTGGAAAAACAGCTGCTTTTATTGGTGAGAGCTTTGGATTTAGTTTTAGAATAATATTATTTCTAATGGTATCATGGAAATAGGAATCAAACATGAAAACCAGGAAAGCCCTTTCAACTCCAAGACTTGGTTCGCAGACAACATGAGGGATAAATGTTTTTCCATTTTCATTTATTTCCATTTTTTCTCCTGAGAACTTTTGATGCTGAGATAAATCAAAATTTCCCCTATTTGCAAATCCCTGCAATTCTCTCCACCCCATTGGAAATTTATATTCCAAATCCCAGGTATCGATTGCATAGTGGCTTTTTTCATCTGAACAGTGCTGGCGTACACGAAATTTCATTGGATTTGCTCCTAGGGAAATGAACCATTGGTATTCCTGAGCAATCCAGTATGCATGCCAGTCTGTTTTTATTATTTTATTCTCCCATGCATTATAAATATTCATTAGTTCTGGTTCTTGGTTGTTCTTTTGCATTTCTTCGCTGTAAATCAATATTTCAGCATCTTTTATTTCATTCATGTATGAACACGGCATTTCTGGAGAAATAAAATATTCAATTTCCATTTGTTCAAATTCCCTGCTTCTGAACAAGAATTCTCTTGGAGAAATTTCATTTCTGAAAGATTTTCCCACCTGAGATATTCCAAAAGGAAATTTCATTCTTGAGTTTTCCATAACAAGTTTGAAGTCTGCGAAAATCAACTGAGCTGTTTCAGGTCTTAGATAAGCTTTGATAGAATCTTCTTTTATTGGGCCTACTTGAGTTACGAACATTGGATTAAATTCTCCTTTATTTTCATATTCTCCTCCACATTTGTCGCATTTAACTTTTCCAAATTCATGTTTGTCAATTTTAGTCTTGTTTTTGCATTTTTTACAGATAACTGCCAAGTCAACAAAACTTGAAACATGCCCTGAAGCTTCCCATACTTTTGGGTTTGTGATTATTGCTCCATCAATTCCAACCATGTCGTCTCTTTGATGAACATGAAATTTCCACCATTCTTTTTTAATATTATTTTTAAATTCACTTCCTAAATGCCCAAAGTCCCAAAAACCTCCTAGTCCTCCATAGATTTCTCCGCTTGAATAAACAAAACCTTTTCTTTTGCAAAAATTAGCCAAATCTTCAATTGTTATGTTTGTGCTTTCTTGTCTCTCTTTTGATTCTTGGATTATTTCTTTTGCTTCTTCTAAATAATAATCCCAACTAGGTTGCCATTTTCCTTTTTTTCTCCAATCTTCTTTTATAGCTTGTTCCCAAGTTTTTTTATTTAATAAAACTTCGATGGCTAATTGTGGTGCTTTATGAGCAACAATTGCAATATTTTTTCCATTATACTCTTTGGATAAAAAATTTAGAAAATCTTTTATTCTTTTTTCAACATCTTTTAAACTTTCTCCATTAGGGAATGGATTATTAATATGATTTTCATAATTAATTTTTTCCTCTTTAGCTTGATTTAAATTACCATAATCACATTCTCTTAATCTTTTATCTTGAATAATCTTATATTTTCCTTTAAAACTTATTTCAGCAGAATCAATAGCTCTCTTTAAATCAGAGCAAAAAACAATATCATATTTTTCATTTTTAATCTGACTAGGGAGCTCTTGAGATTGTTTTATTCCTAAATTGGATAATTCACCATCTGCTTGACCAGTAGAAATTCCTTTTTCATTATCTATAGTTGTTCCATGAACAAAATAGGTTATTTTAATTCCTTTTATCTCTTCTAAATTTTCTTCGGATTTCATGCTTTTCATTATTTCTTCTGCTTTTTTTTCAGCTTCTTGTTTATTTTTTCCGAGATATGCAATGCACTCGCTTATTACTTTATCTGCTTTTCTTACACTTTTCTGCAAATAATAATAGTCTTTTCCTGCAACTTTCTTTTTAACAATGAACATGATTTAGGAACTACAAAGAAGTTTAAAAAACTTACTCCAGTAAAATACCAACTTCTTTTTTACTGATATTTGGAAATCTTTTGGTATAAGATGAAATCATTTGTTCCATAACTTCTAAGCTTTTGTAAAGTATTTCTAAAGCTCTTTCTGGATTAGTTAATGTTTTGTCTAGTCTTTTTATATTATCTAGAGTTGTATTAATTTCAGAAAGTATATCATAGTTAACAGAATCTAACAAAGTTTCTAATTTTTTTTGAGCAAAATGTCTTCCTGTAATGACTTTACGAGTTCTTAACCATATTAATTTTTTAGGAAATTTTGCAACTTTGTCTATGGCAGATTCAACTATTTCTTCAAAATCTTTTTGAGATTGATGAAGATTAGTTAGAGAGTATAGGACTGCATTTCTTACACCTCTTGGACCTGAAAAATTAAATGCAGCGGTATGTAATGTCCCATATCTTGGATCCAAACCATTCATTTGAGAAAGAGTGTTTGGTCCGCATAAAATCTTTGCTCTTTTTTTCAACCAATCTGTATAATCTTTAGTATATGAAAGAAATCTTCCATCCTGAATAGTTTCTCTGTCTAGTAAATTGAATTGAGTTTTAATTCTGTTTCTTGATAATGCCCAGCTTAAAATTTGAGATATATCTCTTATTTGAGTTTCATCAGTAATTATTCTAGAATCTAAAACTAGAAAACCATCTATATCCGCTTTTCCATAAACACATGTTTTTTGTTGATATGAACCATAATAACCAAAACTTACTTTAGAATGCCTTTTGGAGAGTTGAGAGCTGAAATCATACATGAATTTTTCATAGTTTTCTTGAGTAGGTCTTATCATAAATCTTTAATTTAAAGTTATTTTTTAAATAAATAGGTTGTAAAGAATATAGTTTCTAGTAAATTTTATCCTAAATATCTTACTCTGCCAGGCTTAGGCTCATAGATAACTCCTTCTTCAAGAAGTTTTTTAATTTCTTGAGTTATTAATTCAGGAGGAGATTTTATTTTCATGATTATATCTTCTTTTTCAATACCTTCATTGGATTCTGATATTTTTATTAAATTAATTATTTCATCTCTTAATACTTTTATTTCTTGTTTTTGAACAGGAGTACTATAATTATAGGATTTTTCAATTTCAAGTTTTCTTACTAGAAGATATCTTGGGTCTTGTTTTTTAATAAGTTCGGGGATAATGTATAATTCGTTATTAAAAAATCTTAAAACACCTATTAATAATAATGTATCTCCCTGAGAAATATCATTAAACTTATTGATATCTTCTCCAAAAAGTCTTGCTCTTACCTGTCCACTACCATCGTCAACAGTTATTGAAGCAAATCTTTTGTCTCCCTGACTTTCATATTTATCAACAACATTTGCAATTATATTCACTCTTACAATCTGTCTGTTTCCTAGCTCTAAGAATTTAAGTCTTTTATTCATGTCTTCTGAATCTTGAAAAATAGGATTGCCTCTTAATAAGTCTCCAATTCTTAATTTATGGGCTGTTTCTCTTTTTTTAAATTCAGGCATTTTTTTCTTCCTTTTTACAAAACTTAATATTTTATTTCTTTTAAAAAGTTTTGTAACTCAGAGAAAATTTCTCTGATCCTCCAAATTTGATAAATTTTGAGTTTACAGAAAATTAAGGATTTTCTGTTCCATTAAAATTCTTTTTGAATAGAATTTTAAGGTTTTAAACATTTAGGTAATAGCAGATAAGCTAATTTATTTTATTAACCTCTTGTTCCAATATCTTGGATATATCCTGTTCTTGGTTCATAGATATCTCCTTTTTCTTTTAGCTTTTCTAGAGCTTCTTCAAACTCACTTTCTGAAAAATCTTTTAATTCTTTTTTAAGGATATCAAGAGGAATTTGTTTGCCGTGTATTTCTTCAAGTTTTTTCAAGGTTTCTTTGAATAGTATTATTTTGCTTCTCTGGCTTGAGGAAACTCTTGAGGTAAATCTATCTATATCAAATTTTTTAGTTTCAGGATCATATCCGACTTGCATTAGATAATAATTTGTTAATCTTATTGCAACTTGAGCATCTTCTTTTTCAGCTGTTGGAGACAATCTTGATTTTGCATGGGCTTCTGCTAATCTTACTAGTCCTTGAAGCTGTCTTGCTGAAATAGCAATAGAACCTGATTCTCCTGATGTTTGCATATTTCTCAATTTAATATAATAATCTTTAATTTCTTCAACTGCTTCATCTGTAAGCCTTGGTTCTGTTTTTTGTTTTGCATAAGCAACATATTTTTTAAACAATTCTCTGTCAATTGGTGATTTGACATCTTTTCTTTGATGCATATTCAAAACATGTGTTGCAATTGCATTATCTTGAAATTTATTTGGCAAGTCTCTAAGAACGAAAATTAAATCAAATCTGTTTAATAATGTTGGAGGAAGGTCGATTTGTTGAGTAATTGGCTGTGTTGGTTCAAATCTTCCATATTTTGGATTTCCAGCAGCAAGAACAGATGTTTGAGCGACAAGTGATGCCTGTACATTAGCTTTTGAAATTGTTACTGTCTGCTGTTCAAGAGCTTCATGCATTGCACTTCTGTCCTGTTCGTCCATTTTTTCTATTTCATCAATGCAGACAACACCTTTGTTAGCAAGAACCATTGCTCCTGCTTCTAATGCCCATCCTTTTAGAAATTCATCTTTAACAACTGTTGCTGTTATTCCAGCACCTGTTGTTGCTTTTCCAACAATATATCTTCCACGCGGAGCAATATTTGAAATGAATTTTAGGGTCACAGAATTATGAACTCCTATCCCATTTGCAACAAATGTATTTGTTGAGGGTATGCTTAAATCATATACTTCTTCATTCTTTTTTTCTAGAGTCTTTATATCTTTTATTTTTGACCAAATAATATTGCTATTTGCTATTTTTTTCAAAGTTTCTAATTCACTTATTTTTTCTTTTGCTTTGTTATCAAATTCTTTAATTAATCTTAATAATCTTAATCTTCCTATTTCTCCTCTTTTTTTAACAGTTCTCATTTCTGCTGCTAAAGTTCTGTTTCCATTAATTCTGGAATTATATCCTAATTTTTTTACTATTTCATAAACAAGATTTCCACATGGAATTAGATTATTGTAACTATAGATTGGAGAATTTTTATTGAGTTTAATTTCTCTTCCCAAAATTTCAATATTTTTTGTGAAGGTTTCAATCATATAGGTAGGAACAGAAAGAGAATAATAGCTAGTTTTATTATTTTTATAAAAATATCCTCTTATTTTTATTTTATTTAATATTCCTATTGAGAATAATAAATCAGAACAATCTTCTACTAATTCTTTTGAAACACTAATTAGTTCAAATCCTTTTAGCATTTTTTTATTTTTTATTAATCTTCCATCACCTGAAAATAATCCGGAGATTATTCCATAAATAAATTCTTTTGGTGAAAAATAGGCAAATCCTGGTATTTTCTTTATTCTTGAATAATTTCCCTTTATTCCTTTTTTTATATTGTTTAAATCTTTTTTATCATAGCAAAAAGCCATTAAAATATCTGAAAGATTTTTTGAAAATATAGAAACACTTTTATTATTGATATTGTAATTTAAGTTTATTTTTTTTGAAAAATCAACTACTCTTTTTTGAATTTCTTTATTTTGATTTGATATTTCTATTGTTTTTTCATTTTTTATATAACCTTCGGCTAAAAAAATTCCTATAAAAAATCCAAAATCTTTTTCAAGTAATATGTTATTTGGTAGAAGCTTTGAACTATTGCTTTGTTTTTTATTAAAATGCCCTGGTATAAATACTTTGAAATTCTTTTTATGATAGTTTATTGGTATTGGAATGTAGGAACTTTTATTTAATTCTTCTCCTTTTATTGGAATTATATTCCCCTCTTTTGAGAGAGTAATAAAAGAATGATCTTTTGTTGCTATTATTGATTTTCCATGTTCTGTTGTAAGTTTGATTAAATCTTTTTCAGGAAGATGTTTTATTATTTCATTTACATTTTCCCATCTTGGTTTATGGGTTGATTGATCAATTGTTAATACTTTTAAATCTTCTGGATTTTTTCCAAATTTTTTATAAAGAATTTCTATTGTGTCATAGCCTGATTCTTTATTTGAAATATACATTATTTTTTCATCTTTTCCAATTGATTTTGCCACACCAGGATCACCTATTAAAAATAAATGAATATCTCCTCTCTGGACTGTACCATCTGGAGAAGTTTTTCTAACTCCCCCAAACATTTGCAGTACTAATGCTTCTTTAATTTCTTCATAACCCCAAATACTTGGTGCAATGCTATCTCTTAGTTTATTGAAAAGTTCAGGATCAGTTGAAAGCTCTAGTATTTGTGTTTCATCTTCATCTGTGATTTCCAAATCTTCATAGGTTGATTCTAAAGGTATAAGGTTATTTACTTCAATAGCTAAATCAAATCTTGTTGATATTGAACCTGTTGGAAGTGGAACAGGAACTTCTTTTAAAATGCCTATTACTCTTACTTTACTTCCAGGAGTTGTTTTTTCTTCCATTAATGGTTCGACTAAGTCTTCTTTTAGAAAAGCATTCATTCTTCTTGGCTGTTCTCCTCCACTTAAATTTTCTTGAGACTCTTCAATAACTATTCTTTGCGCATCAACCATAGTTTTGCTTATTAATCTAAACTGTCCTTTTCTTCCACAAGAACATCTTGTTGGTTCTCTGAATTTTTTTTCTATCTGCAAAACAGAGATAACTGTTCCGCAAGAAGGGCATTCAAACCTTGCATTTACAACCTGAGGCCTTACTTCTGATGCTTGCCTGACTAAACCTTCAAAGAAAATTAATTGATTTAGATGAGTTGCCCTTATTGTTCTTATTTTTACTTTTTGTGTTTCAGGCAAATCATTAAATCTTATCCTTGGATTTTTTATTATTCCTGTTTCTTCTAAAGCTGTTTCAAGTATCTGCAAAATTTCTTCAGGATTTCCTATCAAAGCTTCTGCTAAAACAGGAGAATTTGAAGCTAAATCACCAAAATTAACAAAAACAACTTTTTTTCCTCTTCTTACACTTTCTCCTATTTCTTTTTTATAGGTTTCAAAAAAGAGCTTAGCTTCAGAGACAAGCTCTTCATTATTCTTTTTTTTATCAATCACCATTTTCTCACATCTTATTTAGTTAAGGTAGTTCAACTAATTTATAAGTATTTATCTATAGACTTAATATATTTAGAAAAGGTATATAAAATAAGGTTATTACTTGCGAGTTTAAAAGAATATTGACAGATAGACATATTTTTTATAGATTAGATAATTTTATATAATTTTAAACTAAAGAAAATGTATGTCATTGGATAGATTATTTGGAGAAAGGGGATTGGAATTATCAAGAAATTCTTATATTGATGGGGAAGGCACTAGGTGGGAAAATGAAGGAACTGAATTAAGAGTTTCAGTTTGCGGACCTGAAGATTATCAAACTTTTATGCTTCTTGGAAAAGATGAAGCAGAGAAATTTTTAAGTTCTTTTAATATACCTAGAGACAATCCATCTAAACTTGCAGGTTATAGTGTTTATACTTTATATAGAAAAAAGGTGTTAGTGGGTGTTTTAGGAAGAGGATAAGAATGACTGGAACTAAGATTTATAATGGGCATGAATTTCGTGAATATCTTTATAAATTCACTCATCCAGATGTATTTGATTGCAGGCATTTAAGAGTTTTATCTCAAGATGAATTAGTTGAATTAGAAGGAGAAGTTAAAACTTATGAACAAGGCTCTTTTATATGCATTCAAAGATTAGGTTCAAGTGATAATGCAAGATGTATTTCACATTTAACAATAAATAAAGATGTTTTAGAAGTTTTATGCGGTTGGAATGAAAAAAGCAGATTTGTGCTGAATAAATGATTTATTGATAAATTTAAATTATAAAAAATAACCAATAACTAAGAGTACTAATGCAAAAACTATTTCTAAAATTGCTATTATTTTAATTCTTCGCTTTTTCTTAATTATCTTAAATGCCCAATTAGTAATACTTTTTTGAAATAATAAAACAATTAAAACTTTAATTAAAAAATAAATTCCTAAAGTGTAAAGTATTATTTTAATCACCATTTTTTTATTTTATATAATTTATTCCTTTTTTCTTGCGTTAGCTTCTTTGATTTTTTTAATCAGCTGGCTCATTGAGTCTTCTAATTGCTGATTATTCTTTGTTCCCGTACATACAAGTTTTCCATTTGAGAATAACAAAAAAGTTGCATTTGGCTCTATTAATTTGTAGACCAAGCCTGGGAACTGTTCTGGTTCGTATTCTGTATTTTCTAATTCAAGTGCAAGATAATTAAGATTAAGCATCATGTTTATATTTCCTGATGCTACAATGTTCTGCACTGTTATTTTTGGCTTGTCTGTTATTTTAACATTTATTTTTTTAAGTGTTTTTATAACCTGTTCAATAACCAATCTTACCTGAGCAATTGATTTTGTTCCTGTGCATACTAAATTTCCAGATGAAAAAACAAGAACTGCGGATTTTGGCTGTTTGATTCTTAAAACCAATCCTGGAAACTGCTCTGGATTGTATTCTGTATTAGGAATTGTTTTTGCAAGTTTTGTAAGAGGAACATCTTTTCCAAGAGAAGTAGTAGCAACAATATTCTGTATTTTTAATGAATTCTTATCAGCCATTTTAAATTAAGACTCTATAGTTATTTATAAATAGCTATGATTTATAAACCTTTTGGTTTTTCTCGAGGAGAAAAATCTCGTTTAAAAGGAGGAAATTAAAAATTCTTTTATTTATCATCCATAACATTCAAATTCTTAATGGAAATATTTACAGAATTTCTTGCTTCATCCCATGAAAGACCATAGTTTAATTCAATTTTTTTAATTAAAAAAAATAGTTCTTCATCAACATTTACCAAGGTTTTCTTTTGAAATTTTTGACTTGAATTGATTGTTTTCACACTTATGGGCTCTTTTATTAGTTGTTAAGCTTATGGGTGGCAGAAAATACATATTTTTTTAAAGCTTTTTAAAATAATTATAGTAAAAATTAAAATAAACTTAAAATAAAAATGAATGAAAATCATTATAAAATAAAATTACAAGACTATACCCCAACACATGGAGAGGTAATTGATTTTTTCAATCAAATTTATGAAAAATTAGGGGATAAATTTTCTTTTGTTTATGAAAACAAAAGTTATTCATCTGCAGGACTTATTGAAGAAATGCAAAAAAGAACTGTTTTAGGAAGGACGTTTTATGATTATTTAGAATCTCTTTGTGAATTTCAGAATAGGAGGTTTATAGATCTTATTAATAATCCTAAATTGCCTGAATTATTTTTAAAAGCTTCAGGTTTGGTAAAACTTATGGCTGATTCACGAAGTGAGAAATCTTAATCATTTAAAAATTAATATTTCTTTCTGCTTCCTTCTTTTTATATTCTTTTTTTATTTCATCTAAGGTTGCAATATCATGAATGCTCCTGTCAGGCCTTAGTCTGTTTACTCTTGGAAATCTTAATGCAAAACCAGATTCATAGGTTGGACTTGCCTGTATATTTTGATAGACAATTGTTACTATAATTTTAGGCTTGACTTTAACTTCTCTTCCATGACTGCTTATTATTAGAGGTTTAAGAAGATTTGTAAGTTCTGTAAATGATAGTCCTAATTCTTCTTTTTCTTTTAATCCTGTTGAAGCTTTTCCAATTTCAACATATTTATCTTTTTCTTCATCAAAACATGATAAAGTATATGAAGAGAGTATACCTCCTCTTTTTCCTGTTCCATATTCAGCCCCTGTAATTACTAAGTCAAATTCATTTTCAGTAGGTTTTAATTTTAACATAAATCCTACTCTTGCACCTGGTTTGTATCCTGCAGTCAGATTTTTTATCATAACTCCTTCTTGCCCATTTTTTAATGCTTGTTTATAGAATTGTTCTGCTTCTTTCTCATCACTGGTGATAATTTGTTCAGCAGTTCTTATTTTATAGGGGTGATGATGAATTATTTTTCTGATTAATTCAGTTCTTTTTTCAAATGGTTCCTGTAGCATTGATTTTCCATTATAATATAAAATATCAAAAACATTTACTTCTACTGGAAGTTCTTTTTCTAATTTTTCAATATCATATTTTCTTCTAATTCTTTGAGATATATCTTGGAATGCTTTATATTTTTTTGTTTTAGGATCATAGCCTACTGCTTCTGAGTCTAAAATAAATGATTTTGCATTAATATGTTCTTTTATATATTTTACAACATCTTGAAATTGTTTTGTAACTTCATCAAGTCTTCTTGTAAATATCTTAATGTTGCCTGTTTCATCTTTGTTAATAAGCATTCTAAATCCATCATATTTATATTCAAATGCAGCTGGCTTTCCTACCCTTTCAAAACCATCTTCTATTGATTCTGCTTTTAATGCTAACATTGTTTTTAGTGGATGGCCTGGAGTTAATTCTGTTTCATGGAGAGTATCTATACTTTTTAATGCTTTATTAAAAACAAGTGCAAAATCATTTGCTTTGTCATAGGACTCTTGGACAGCTAAGTTTGCTTTTTTTAACTCTTCTTTATTTGATTCATCTTCCTCTGGATTTCCAAAGCAAGCCCATGTAATTGCATCTCTTATTGTTCCTGATGCAACACCAATTCTTAAATCATTTAATAAAGTTCTTATTATGTATTTTGCTTCTATTCCTGATGCAGAAGTTAAAAGCTCTGAAACTAGAGACATTTTTTTATCAACAGTGCCTTTTCCAATTAATTCTGGAAGTTTTTTTAGATTATCAAGGACTTTTTCAGTTGTTAATTTATTTGTGAAAAGAGTATTTTGTTTTTTCTTAGACATTACTTGCTCTGCAACTAATCCTAAGTCTCCTATTTTTTTCCATTTTTGGATTATTTCTTTTTTTGAAATACCTGATGCTTTTTCCATTGCTTTAATGCAAAGCTGGTCTGATATTCCAAATTCTTTTTCAGAGTAATCTGGAAAAGCTTTACCTTGAATAAGATAAATTATTTCTTTGTTTTTTTCATTTTTTATTTCTTTTAAGAACTTTGCAAGTATTTCTGTTTTTTTCAAACGAGAATGGTTCTTTTCAAGTTCTTCATAGGTTTCGCAAAGTTTTGAATACAGCATTTATTTTTCCTCTTTTGATTTTTAATATAATGTCTATAATATTCTGCATTAATAAGTTTTAGCTTGAATTACTTGCTATCTTTAATTTGTTATAAGTATTATTATAAGGGTAGTTTCTTACAAAGAATAATTAATAGAAGTTATTAAAGGTTATTATTGGAATTTAAAACTTTCAACTACTTCATTTGCAAAAACTTCTTTATATGGATGGTTTATAAATTCAATTTTTACTCCAAAATCTGACCCAAAAAATTCTATATAATCAAATTTTAATTGCTCAGAGGAAAGCTCATAGCCTGCTGCATATTTGCTAGCATAAATGTAAGAGTCGTATAAAATTCCTTTGGAATTTTTCTTTGCTTTTTCACTTGGAGCTTTGCCATTAATGATATTTGAGTAATCTATTCTTTTTCCTTTTAAATAATTTAGTCCTAGATTCTTTTCTTTTGTTATTCTAATTTGAGGGTCAATTTCATTAATCTTATTAGTCGGCCAATTTGGATTAAGAATTATAAATTCATTTTTGTTGATTTTTTCAGTGGTATCTGCACCCCACTCTTTAGGTTCAACATAAAAAAAACTAAATCCTGGCATCTTTTTGAAGGTTTTTAATCCTATTATCTTAATTTTTTTCATTTTTTATTTGAGGTTTGTTTTTGTGTAAGCTTTTTGACATTATGATTACTATTGTTAATATTAGTAGTAATATTACAATTATAAAGATTATGTTTCTTTTACCCTTTTTCATAAATAAATAATACACTGAGAATTATTAAAGTTTTGTTTTTAATCAAAAAGATGCAAGTTATATTTTTTTGCGAAATCAACGATAGCTCCTTTTGCTCCAATGTCAGAATCTTCTGAACGAACAATTTCAGGAGATGGTAAATTAGGATGATGATAGTCTACCTTGCTTGATTTGTATCTTTCTATTGCAGGCTCAAATAAAATATCCCAGTCTTTTGTCTGGCTTCCCATATATATTATCATGTCTAAAGGACTTTGATTTGAAACTAATTGGCTTATTGAAAAGCCAATTGCATCTACTTGTATATCTCTGATTCTTGCTTGAGGATTTTCTTTAGGATTTTTTCTAAACGCTCGATATACATGTTTTGCTGTTATTTTCTCAAACATTTCTTTTCTATAGGCAGAATCTCTTTGAAGTACTTCTAAAGCTTCATTAACTAATTTAGGGTGAGAATATCTTAATCCGTTTTTGTCTTTTACAACTTCTTCTAAAATTGTATGATAAGGTATTCCTCTTTTTCTTAAAGCATCTTGAGCCATAGCAGCTGCACCATTTCCACTAATAAATGGTTCTAAATGTCCTTCTCCGCCACAACCACAAAAAACACCGCTTCCAGGCTTGAATAATTGATGTCCTCCTTCAATAATTCTTTTAATCAATCCATCTTCTGCAAATACTGAATAATTATTTCCTGAAGAACAAGTTTCATCAGCAACATTTCTTTTTCCTTTACCTTTTCCAAAATAAACTTCTCCATAGGTTGCACCTCTCATGTCATTGGTAGAGGAAACAAGATAACCTTTATTACTCAATAGACTTGGAAAAGTTATCCTCCCCCTTATGTTTTTAAAATTAGGACTAAATATAATATCCAAGGATGCTTCATCCACTAAACCTGCTGCACATATTCCTATGCCAACTACTTTTGAAGTGTCTGATGAAGAACCGACTAGTGAAAAAATAGCTGAAGAAATTCTATGATATAAATCAGAATTATCCTTGATTTCATTATTTTCTATATCAAATAATCTTTGTATGATTTCTCCTGTTTTTGGGTTAATTAATATTCCTCGTGTATTTGTTGCTCCACAATCAATACCAACATATCTCATAAAGAAAAAAATATCAAGAATTATATAAATTTAATCAATATTTAGAATATACAATAGAAATATATTAAGAATTATTTTCTATGTGCTCGAATACCTAAAGTCTTATGCACATACATTTTTCTCACACTCGGTCTTGCTTTATTTGTTGGACTTTTGCTTCTTAATCCTCTTGATTTTTTTCCAGCAGAGGTTAAGCCTCTATAAACTCTGTGTCTATTATTACTTCTGCATATCCAGTTTATTGTTCTGTCATTTTTAATTTCAGGTCTTGTAAAATCAACTAGAATAACTTCAAAGAAATAATGTTTTCCATCTTTTCCAAGATTGTAGCTATTTAGAACTTCTAAGTTTGGAAAATGTTTTTGAGCTCTTTGTTCAGCAACCCATCTATAGCTCATTTTAACATTTTTTATAATAGTATGTCTTTTTGACCTTCTTCCTTTATTTGTTCTTGGTCTTTGTCTTCCTCCTCTTTGAACTTTTACTCTTGCAACAACAAATCCTGTTTTTGCTTTATATCCAAGAGTTCTTGCTCTGTCAAGTCTAGTTGGTTTTTCTAGTTTAACAACTGAATTACCAGCTCTCCAGGCAATCATTAGTTCTCTTAATCTTTTTTCATCTGGTTTTTTCCAGGCTTCTCTTAAATGATAATACAATCCATTTGTCATAAATGTTTTAGAGAAAATTGGTTTAAAAACCTAATGGTTTTTAAATCAAAGAAAAACTTAGGTTTTTCTGTGTCCTAAAATTCTTTGAATTTTTTGGCATTCAAAATCTTTGATGAGATAAGATAGGTTTTATATTTCTCAAATTGTCTTTAAAAACCTTTAAATAACATTAGTTTTTAGATATTTATATGAGGCTGTAGCTCAGCCCGGTTTAGAGCACCGCTCTGATAAGGCGGGGGTCCCAAGTTCAAATCTTGGCAGCCTCATATTTTAAAAAGTTTCTGCCAAGATTTTTCAAATAATTCTATTCGATAAAATAGAATTGAAGTCACCAAAAATAGTATTAATTTTTGAGTGTTTGGCAGCCTCATATTTTTCGTAACCTTTTTATAACCTATTTACATTTAATTTTAAAAGAGAGTGCATATGTGAGTAGTAAATTTCATAATTGGTGGTTAGAAATAAAAAAGAATAAGAGGAAATTAATAATCTCTTTGTTCTTTCTAATAATAGCTATAGCTTTATATAGCCTTTCTTTGGATTATTTAAAAGATCATAAAGGATTTGCTGTTTCTCCAGATCTTATTTTAGATAATTTCGGACCTTATAATTTAGGTTATATTTATATTTGGCTTTTTATTGCAATAGTTGTTATATTTTTTATTTATCCTTTAATCTTTAAACCGCATGAATTGCATTATGCAATTAGTATGTTTAGTCTATTTCTTATAGTAAGATCTGGTTTTGTTATTTTTACACATTTGCAGATTCCAGCTGATGCAATTGATGTTTCATTTCCAGGAATTTTAAGAATATTTAATTCTACAAATGATTTATTTTTTTCAGGTCATGCAGGTTTGCCTTTTTTAGGATTTTTAATATTTAATGATAGTAAGAAAATGAAATATTTTATGTTAATCTCTTCTATAGTCTTAGCCATAACAGTACTTGTTATGCATGTACACTATTCTATTGATGTTTTAAGTGCCTTTTTTATAACTTATGGAGTTTATGTAATAGGAAATAAATTTATGAAGAAATAAAAAAATGTTTACTAATTTTTCATCAGTTTTGGACTTTGTAAAATCAAGCAGTTATTTTTTAATTTTTATTGCAATGATAATTGAAGGTCCTATGGTAACTGCTTCTGCAGCATTTGCAGCGTCTCTTGGATATCTTAATATATATCTGATATTTGTATTATCTTTATTGGGAGATTTGACAGGAGACATTATTCATTATTATTTTGGAAGACTTTTAAGGAAGACAGTTATTGAAAGGTATATCAAAAAGAAGGGTATAAACAATAGCCAGATTAAAAAACTAGATGAAAAAATACATAATAATCTTTGGAAATCAATGATGTTGATTAAAATGACCCCTCCCCTTTCAACACCTGGGCTTTTATTGATAGGTGCTTCAAGAGTTCCTGTTTTAAGATATATGATAATTTCTCTTATTACAATTCTTCCTTTAACTATTTTTTATACAGCATTAGGATTTTATTTTGGTTTTGCAGCGAAAACTATTTTAGATTATTTTAAGATTGGAGAATATGCCTTATTTTTTGTAATATTAATAGTGATTATATTTCTGTTATACAGGCTTGTTTATAAAAAAGTAATGGCAAAAATAAAAAATTGGTTAAAATTATAAATTGAATAAGACATTTGATAAAATGAAAAAATTGAATATTGCAATTGTATGTGATGGGGTTACAAGCACAACTGCAGGTTCATTTATATCTACATTAAGATTTTCAGAAATTTTGAGAAAAAGAGGGCATAAGATAATATTTATTACTTCAAAAAAACAAGGAGAAAAAAATATAACTCATTATAATAAAATAAAAGTTTACAGATTTTTTTCACTTCTTCTTCCAAAAACAGAAGGTCAGTTGTATATTTCTTTTCCTACTGCTTCAAAAATAGAAAAAATTTTAAGAAAAGAAAAAATAGATATACTGCATATAATGATTCCTACTCCTTCTTCAGCAGCTGCAGTAAAAGCAGCAAAAAGACTTAAAATAAAAATAGTATCTCATTCTCATACCCAACCAGAAAACTTGTTTTTACATTTACCTAAATTTCTTCCATTAAAAATGATAAATAATATTTTTTATAAGTATATGATAGGGATATATAAAAATGCTGATATTATAATATGTCCATCTAAATTTGCAGAAAGAGCTTTAAAAAAACATAATTCTGAATTAAATACAGTTATAATAAGCAATGGAGCGAATCTTTCAAAATTTGAGAGAATAGATGCAGAACCGTTTCTTAAAAAATTTAATATTCCTTTGGATAGTAAAAAATTAGTTTTTGTTGGAAGGCTTCATCCTGAAAAAAAGGTAGATACATTAGTGAAAGCAATGCCTTATATTATAAAAGAATATAAAAAAGTTCATGCAATTATTGTCGGATTTGGTTATATGTATGATCCTTTAAAAAGATTATCAAAAAAACTTAATATTGAAAAGTATATAACTTTCTGTGGAAAGATTTCAGATGAAGAATTAAGAATGGCTTATAGTTCTGGGGATATATTTGTTTTGCCTTCTTTAGCAGAGCTTGAGGGAATGGCAGTTTTAGAGGCTATGTCATGCAAGAATCCTATTTTAATTGCAAATTCCAAAGAAAGTGCTTCTGTTGATTTTGTTGATGGTAATGGTTTTTTATTTAAACCTGAAAATCCAAAAGATCTTGCTGAAAAAGTGTTAAGATTACTTAAAAATGAAAAATTGAGAAAATCAATGTCTTTGAAAAGTTTTGAAAATAGCAGGAATTATGATATAAATAAAAGCGTTGATAAACTAGAGAATCTGTATTATTCTTTATTAGATGGAAGAAAAATATCTGGGAATTAAGAATAGAATCTTTTATAGGAAAAATAAATTTAATCCTAAACATAAAACTCTTGTTTTTGTTCATGGACTTTCAGGAAGCTCTTCTGCATGGGTTAATTATGAAAAAAGATTTGAAAAAGAATTTAATGTATTGACATTTGATTTAAGAGGTCATGGGAAGTCATTTAGACCTGAAAAGATTTCAGAATATTCAATTGAAAAATTTTCAGAAGATCTTTACAGCCTAGTTAGACACGAAAAGATTTCAGATTTTATTTTAATAGGGCATTCTTTGGGAAATTTGATTGTTCTAGATTTCTTAAAAAAACATCAAAATTTAGTAAGATCTGTAATTTTTATAGGGGCAGAATATGCACCTTCAAAAAGAAAGTTTAGCAAAATAATAACTCCTCTTTTTCTTATCACGCCTATTTTGAATTTTTTTGGATTAAAAAAGAAATTTGGTCAGGTAGATTATTCAAATTATAAAAAAACAGGAGACTGGAATATCAGAAGAATGCATGCTGATATTAAGAATACAGGTTTGAAAAGCTATATTTATTCAACAAAACATGCTTATGGTTTTAATGCAGAAAATTATCTTTCTAAGATAAAAATTCCTGTTTTGATAATACATGGAGATAAAGATACTATTTTTCCTATTTCTTCTGCTAGAAAAATGACATCAAAAATAAAAAGCTCTAAGTTAGTATTATTTAAGGGCGCAGACCATATAATCCCTTTAAATTACTATGAAAAATTGTCAAAGGAAATTGAAAAATTTGCCAGAATACATTAGCTTTTTTGATTTTATCTTTCCTGCATTTCAATAATTAAATTACCTTCTTTTAAACCATAGCCAAGAATAGGCAGTTTCATGTTCAAGATTTTTGAATATATTTTTTTATCAGAAATAGCTTTTATTTCAATTGAGTTTTCAAGATTATTTATAAAAACATCTTCTATGTGATTAACACCCGGGACTTCTAGTTCATAAACAATTTTGCCATCAACTCTTCTGATTTTTGAAGATGGCTCTTCTCTAGGAAGTTTTGCAAGTTTTTCTTTATTTTTTTCAGAAATTACTTTTGGCTTTTTTATAATCTCTGTCTTTCTTGTTTGTCTTTTTTCAGGAAAAACTCTTTTTCCATTCACAAAAAATTGCACTTCTAGATTTCCAGTGTTGCGAGAAGGTTGGATTCTTGATTCTGAAAATTCTTTGTTTAATTCAGGAAGGCTTTTCATCTGCTTTTCAATAATTTTTTCAGCCATTTTAAAGGCATTATCAAATATTTTATCCATAAAAGAACCGCCCATATCTAAACTTTTTTCACTTATAAAATCGTTTTTTCCTAAGATTCCAAAATCTTCTTTATCATATTTAGACTCTTGATTAAGACCGCAATATGGACAAAGATTGTATTCTTTTTCAATCTTTTTTTTACACTTAGAACATGTTTTTTTGAACATTTTATAAAATAGTAGTAAGAGATATAGAAAAGTTCAGTTTAAATATTTTTGTATGTTAAAAACTAGGATGATAAGGTTTTTTAATAGCTAATTTTTTATATTATAATGGAAAAAGAAGGTAATGATTTGAAAGAAGAATTAATCAAGAAATATAACATTGATACAGGAAAAAGTATTAAACCTCCACATTTAGATGATGAACAAAGAAAAACTTTATCATCTTTTTCCTGTCCCAAAAAATCTTCTAAATATGAAGGATTTTTTGATATTGAGAAGCTTAAGCAGGAACAGATAAAGTTATCCAAAGAGATTGTTGTAAAAGATAAAATTGATTTTAAACTCGCTGACAGATTTGGTGCAGTTGATAATACTTTTATCAATAATAAAATTTTATGTTCTATGATTGTTTGTGATAAGGACTTTAAAATTATAGACCGGGCTTATGTGTTTGAAAAAGTTAAATTCCCTTATATACCTGGATTTAGAAATTATAGAGAGTTGGTTCCAATGACTCTTGCTTTTGAAAAACTTAGTGAGAGGCCTGATGTTTTTTTTGTTCCTGCACAAGGAATTGCTCATCAAAGGCTTGGACTTGCAAGCCATTTTAGTTTGGCAACAGGAATTCCAACAATAGGATTGTCAAACTCTGTTGTTGATTGCGAAGTTAATGGGGATTATATTCTAAAAAATGGGAAAAAAGTAGGAAAAACTCTTGTAAGCAAAGAAGGAAGCAGACCAATGTATATAAGTCCTGGAAATTTAATTTCAATTGAAAGCGCTTATGAATTATCAAAAAAATTGATTGTACTTCCTCATAAATATCCAGAGCCAATGCATCTTGCTGGAAAATATTTAAGAGAAGTAATAAAAGAGATTAATGTGAAATAATATATCTATAATCTTATATAATATCTGAGATTTAATTAAGTGATAGTTTTCTTTTTATGCTTAACTTCATATATAACAAAATAATCATTTAACCCAGTGAAATGCATGATTATTATAAAAATATAAATGATGCCTGAAAAATTGATATCTGAATAAATATCTGAATTCAAACTTTTTCTTTTGTTTTACTTCTTTTATTTTAGGTGTCATTATAAGAGCTACTAATAATCTTAAAATTCCTGAAATTAGAAATATGAATAAGATGTGATTCATGAAATTAATTGTTAGATTGCTGACTAAAATTGCACCTATTCCTGCTCCAATAAAAACTGCAAATCCATTTAATAGGTCATAATAGGAAAGTGCAAGGCTTCTTCTTTGAGTGCTTACGCAGTCAAAGACATAGTTTGAAGCTGCTAGATTAAATCCACCCCAAGCAATGCCACTTATTAGCTGTGGAACTAACACTAGGTAAATAGGAGAACTTGAAAATAACCATAATGCTGGAATAAAAGCTATGAGTATAGATGTTATTTTTAATATCTCATAATTTCCATATTTATCTGAAAACCTGCCCCAGAATCTTATTACTACCATTGTGAAAAGGGTTTGAGATATTACAACTATCATTAGAGTCAAATAGCTGAATTTTAGATTTCTAATCATATAGACGACAAAGAAAGGACTTGCAACCATTGTTGCACAGTTTACAAGAGCTCTGAAAATAGAAAATCTTCCAAAGTTATTAAATGGAGCTTTTTTAATAAAACTGGTAAAACTAAAATAATATCCTTTTTCTATTTTAAATTCAGGTTCGTATTGCTTGCTTAGGAAATATCTGGAGATTGTTCTTGAAATTATTGCAATTATAAACAAGATTATAAATCCGAATATAGTCCAGTTATTTTTTTTAAGAAAATCAAGAAATATTGCTGCAGATATTGTACATATTAAACTGACAGCTCCAAAAATTAGGTTTCTTTTTGCAAACCATCTTCCCCTATGTTTTTCATCAATTATATCCCCTATCCATGAAAACCATGCAGGTGCTCCTGCATTTGCACATATGACATAGAGTGAAAAAAATAGTAAAAGCATTAGTGGAAGAAGATTAACAATAGTCCCAAAATAATAAAGAAGAGCTATAATAATTAATGGAATCCATGTTAAAATTTCAAAAAAAACTGTTTTTAAAACAATATTTTTTCTTTTGTTTTTTTCTATAAGAGTAGAGCTGTACCATTCACTCATAGGCCCTAATAATCCTGGGATGGAAGAGAACATTGCAATCAGAGAATCGCTTGAATTAATTGCAATTGCAAATGGGATTATGTAATTATTAACAATAGAATCTTTTATTGTTGAAAAAAATCCATCTTTAATGCTGTATTCTCTTGATTTTTCTATTGAATCTTCAATATTCATTGTTTTTTTGTTGTCTCTTTTTTTCATATTTTTCAACTCTTTTTAGACAATTGATTTTCTTTAATATTATTGTGAGTCATGTAAGATGTTTAATTTTAGGAATGATAAATATTGCAAAAAGAAATCCGATTAGTCCTATTAGGCTTATTAGGAAAAGATAAAATAATGCATAGGTCTTGTCTGAATACATTTGATTATTTGCTTCATTTTTCTGCTGATTATCTTGAGTAGACATTTTTATATTTGAGGAGTTTGTATTAATATTTTTTGTTTCATTATCTGATATTGCAAAACCTGTAAATTTTTGATTATTATAGCCTTTTGAATCTTTCAAAATGTTTATGAAATTGCTGAATATTAATATTAATGTTATTGCAATCAACATATACATTATCTTTCTATAATGTTTTGATTTTAATATTTTTTTTATCATTTTTTACCCCCTGTTTTTTTAATATCTTCAGAATCAAAATCAAGTGCAAGAAAATCTCCTTCGGTGAGAGAGAATCTTTCAATAGTTTCCATTGGAATTGTGATTACGTAAGAATTTCCCACTTTTCTTAATTTTGCATCAAACTTTCTTTTAACCATCTTTTTATGTATATACTTAGTATATACTAGTATTTAAATCTTTTTCTGCATATATTTTTATGTATATACAAAAGATATACATATTTAAAAAGATTGTGTTTTTTTTGAAGAATTTTGTAGAAAGAGAATGCACCATGCGGTCCTCGAGAATTCTAAAAGAATTCTCGGGAACTTCAAAACTAGGTTTTGAAGTGAATTCTTCCCGCATGAATATGCACCATGCGGGAATCGAACCCGCGTCACAAGCTTGGGAAGCTCGAATTCTACCACTAAACTAATGATGCTTTTGTTTTATCTTTTTATTTATTTTGATTTCTTTTTAAAATATAACATTATCAAAACAATTCCTGATAAAACCAGAGTAGACAGTTCATAGTAAATAGTTTGCGAGCTTGTTTGATATTCATTTACAACTAATACTAGAACTCCTAATATGTAAGCTATTACAAATAAAGGCTTGATATCTTTTTTACCTTTCCATAGATAAAAAATTTCTATAAGCCAGGCAATTGCAATTATTGACAGCCCTATTTCAACTAATCCCATTTTTTCATCTCCTTTTTATTTCATTTTAAGAATTTTTTTTATTCTATTAATTTTATTGCACCTTTTTCACAAGCATTTACACAAGCTCCACAACTTATGCATTTATCTTTGTGAAAGATTACCTGCTTTTTTCTTTCCAATGCTTGAACAGGACATATTTCAACACATCCCTCACATTTTGTTTTTGTTCCGCCACAGCTACACCTTATGCATTTTCCGTTTTTCCAACAGCATTTTTTATAATCTATTATTATAGGCATTTTATAATTATTCTAATCTCCTTTCAAGTATTTTTTTTATTGTTTGGAAATTTGCACGCTTATTTGTTGCGTGCATGACTTGTCCTATTAAAAAATTCAAAGCTTTAGATTCTCCTGCTTTAAAATCTTTAATTGATTGCTGGTTCTTATTTATAATTCCATCTATTATTTTTTCTAACTCTTTTTCATCTGAGATTGATTGTGATTGTTTTGCTTCCTGCATTGGTGAAAAGGATTTTGGAATAAATTTTCTTAAAATATCTTTAGCTTTTAATGGTGTTATTTTGTTATCTTGCAATAGATTTAATAGTTCTATTATATGCAGAGGATTAATTTTAACTTTATCCATTGTTTTTTTATTATAGTTTAAAACGCCTAACCATTCTATTGTTATCCATGGAAGAGCTATTTTAGGAGATATTTTTTCAGCAACACTTTCAAAAAGTTCAACAATCTCAAGATTTTTAGTAAGGACTTCTGCATCTTCTTTATTCAGTTTATGTTTTTTGACCAATTTGTCTAATTTTTCCATAGGAGATTCAGGAAGATTTTTTTTAATTTCATCAATTCTTTGTTTTGTTATTTTTAAAATAGGCAAATCAGGGTCTGGAATAAATCTATAATCTTGTGCTTCTTCTTTGCTTCTCATAAGTTCTGTTTTTCCTGTTTCAGAATTCCATCTTCTTGTTTCTTTTGTTTTAGGTTTTTCTTTCTCATGTCTTGAAATCTCTGAATTTATAGCTCTTACAATTTCAGTTATTGAATTAACATTTTTTATTTCAGCTCTTTCTGAAATTCCTTTAATATTAACATTAACATCTGCTTTTATTCCTGCGTCTTTGTTAAGTGCTTTGATATATGATAATGTTAATACTAATTGTCTTAGCCAGTTTTCAACTTGTTCTGCATTTTTAAAATCAGGTTCTGTAACAATTTCAACTAAAGGTGCTCCTGCTCTATTGTAATCTATTTTTCCTGTTTCAGGATTCCATGCAGCAGGATCTTCTTCTAAATGTACTTCTCTTATTTTTATTCCTAAAAATTCCCCATTTTCAGCAACAGGAATTGAATAGGCTCCTGAAATTGTTTTTTGGTATCCTGTTGGCATGTCTGGCCAATTGTAGTGTTTTCTTTGAAAAATCAGAGGTTTTTTATTTTCAATTATATTTGCATTGCAGTTTAGCATTAGCCCTATTTGAAGAATTTTATCAACAGCTGACTTATTTGGAAGCATTGGTTTTGCTCCTGGCTGTCCAGTGCATATTGGGCAGATGTTTTCGTTTGGTTCTATAATCTTCATGTCATGAAAATTCCTGCAAGTGCAGAAAAGCTTTTCATCTGTATCTATATATCCATGAATTTCTAAACCTATCATGGAATCAGTTTCTTTTTTATGTTCCATAAAAAATAAAGAAAACATAAGTTTAATAAAGTTTCTTTATGTAAAAATTTAAACAAAAATGGTAGAAAGAATAAACACAATTGTTGAAGGCGCGTTTCCAGATACTCCAAGTAGCTTGCTGTATGCAGGATTTGAATTTGAAATACCTAAAAATGCAAGACTTTTAAGAATTAAAGATAAAACTAAATATGTCTTATATTGTAGTACTAATTTTGTTGATATGTCTATAGAACAAAACCCTTTTTTTACAGATTATAAACAATGCAGAGATATTGAAGGAGGATTTCCATTAGAAAGATTATATCCGAATATTAATTGGGCATTTGATGCTCAAAGGTCTTTTACAACAAGAGATGGAAGAATTTATATTGAGTCTACTTTTTTTCATAAAGACTGGAGATGGTATTTAGATTCTGTTCCATTTATAATTCAAGATTGTAATACTATTTTTAGTTGTGAGAGAAAAACAGAAGAATTAAATCAAAATCCAAGAAGGGTTTTTTAATTTTTTTATGAGATAGTTGTGCTTAAGCAATTTTTTCTCTTTATGTTTTTAATGGATAAATTATGAAATAAATCTAAATTCTTCCAAAATATCCAATACAGTATAAATATTTTCTTTGACTAAATCACATATTTCAATTTCTCTTTTTGACATCTTTGATTTATTTATCTTTTCATATATTTTTTTTATGAATTCTCTGATTTCATCTATTTTTTTTACAAACGAACCATCAAACTCTTTATATAGATTTGAATGAAATAATTTAAGTATTTCAAAAGATTCTTTCAAAAATCTGATTGTTATTGCATTAAAAGTGAATGTTTTTTTATCTGAACCAATTTCTGTAATCTCTTCAGCTACCATCTTACACCTATCTCCTATAAGTTCTAATTGCATAGCTAAAAAATATAATAGCTCTTTTTTCATTTTTTTATTAACTACATTTTTGTTTATCAATCTGATTATATAGTCTATAAATTTATTTATTTGCTTGTCAGTTAGAATTATTTCTTTCAGCCTTTCAGATTCCAAAGGCTTGGTATCATCTTGAAGCTCTTCGCACATTGACATCATCAATATGATAACCCTTTTTATCAGCTTATCAATATCTTCAGTTTGTGATTTTGCAATATCTTCAATAATGCATTCGTTTTTTGATTGTTCTACTATTTCAAATCCAATCAAATCCTTTATTGTTTCTTCAATTATATTTAATTGATTAATATTCTTGAATTTTAAGGCTAATCTGTCATAGCCTTTTCTGTATAATGCACGCAGATGGCGGTATAATGTTGATGGAGAATAGTCATTTATATCCAAACTTAAACTTTTATAATCTTGTTTTATTGGCTCTCCTATTATTAATCTATTTTCTTCTTCAGTCACATCTATCTCATCGCCTTTCTTTATTCCCTGTTGCTTTACCCATTTTGAAGGAAGACTGATTACAAGAGTCTGGTTTGCCAACTGAATTGCTTTTCTTTTCATAATTGAGATAATTGTTGGAGATATATAAATTTTACTATTTTTATATATTATAAGGTAATATATATAGTTTAAGGAAAAAGTATATAAAAAGATAAGTATGGGTTAGATTATGAAAAAAACAAAAAACAAAAAAATTTTGATTTTTTTTATTGGGATATTCTTTTTATTTATATTTTTATCTTTTGTTTCTGCTGATGAAATACAGGCTCCAAAGGGAAATGAAATAGTACCTCTTGTTAGGGGAGATAATCTAGGAGTATTAATGTCTCCAGATACAACCTATACTCTTTATTATATTGCTGATGGAAAATCTGCAACAATACAATATAGCGAATCTTTTGCATCTTACTTTTTTGGAAAAAGGAATAATGAGAAATCTCTTATTGCAATGAGTATTTATTATGCACCTTGGTTTGATCAAAAATATACTCTTGTTAAAAATACTGGAATAGATCTTTTTACTCAAAAAACAAGCCTTCTGCAAACTAAAGGTGTTTACAAGTTTGAATTTAAATGTTATGGGCACAATTGGGCTGCTGTTAATTTTAAAGTATATTAAATCTAGGAGTTAATGAAAATGATACGAGCATTAGTTGTTGAGGATCATGATAAATGGCAAAAATTTCATAAAAATTATCTTGAATCTATTTTAGGGAAAGATAATATAGATATCACTGATAACTATGAATGTGCTATTTCTATGTTAGGTCAAGAGTATGGGTTATATATTATAGATGGACAATTCTTTAGAACTCCTGATGGTGAGCTTCAGTTACTCGGAATCCAATTAGCCGAAGATGTTAGAAATAAAGAGGGTGGTTATGATAAAATTGTAATAGTAAGCAGTAGTGATGATACTTTATTTAAAGCGCAACTTTTAGGAGTATTTAATGTCTATAATAAATCTTATTTAAATAACAATGAAAAAGAAGTTTTGAAATTTAAAAGTTGTGTTAAAACTATTTTATGCGGAGTTAATGATGATAGCAGATGAAACTTTTGAAGTAGCTAAAGATAAGTATTTAGATATCCCTGATTTAGAATTGCATTTTTATAATATGAAATGCAGTGGGATAAGTGATCCTGTGATGGAATCAGGTGGAGATAGGCCTATTTTTTATCTTTTTGATGATAAAAATTTTGGATTAATTTCTTTTATGCTTTCTGAAAGTTCTCCTTATCAAGTAGATGAAAATAGAATATTGTTTAATAATTGTGAATTGAGTTTTGAAAGTATTCTTTTTACTCGTTTAGGAAATACTTTACCCTATTATTATTTTAGGGGACCTCAGGGAATGTTTCCAAGCCTGTATGATGAAAGAATTCTTAATGTAAATTTTAATCCTCAATGTGGTGGTTGTGATTTTTGTTTTTATGGATATAGAAGTAAACAATTAGAAAATATTCTTTCTGAACATGGTTTCTTGAGAATTGAAACGGAAACAGGATTAAAAGAATTTAGTTCTTTAGCCGAGATAGCTATCGTTACTGGAAGATTTGAATCTGAAGACAAGCTAAAAAAGCATGTTCTTGATGTAATTGATAGTGCCGAAGGAAGAGGGTTTAATGGAAGAATTTTTTATATAGGGTCTCAATTAGTAACTCCTGTTAGAATAGAAGAAATCTTGAAAAGATTAGGGAATAATCCTGATAGGTTTAAATATGCCTACACTATTGAAAGATTTTTTGATAGAAGTTCTATCATGCATGGATCTAAAGGAAAGAAAACTTACTCTGAGATATTATCTGATTTGGGAGTAATTAGGAGTTTAGGAATAGATAAATTAGAATATACTTATATTGTAGGTATAGAAGATTTGGATGGATTTAAAAAAGGTGCAGATGGATTAGTCCATATCGCTACTCCTCATATTTCTATTTTAAGGAAGACTGGCCATGGAGCAAATTCTTTGATAAGGTCTAATGATTACATTGAACATGGGCTTGATTATCTTTGTCAGATAAGAAAATATTATGAACATCTATATAAGGGTAAGATTATAGGAAATAATTTTGCTAATTTATGGCTGTTCTCTCTTAGTGATTTTAATTTTTCATCTTATTTAAATCGTTTATCTTCAGTTCGAAATTGAAAAAGACATTAAAAAGGATATGAAAAATGAAAATTCAAAATTTAATTGAGTGTAAGGAGGTAAATAAAAAACAAATGAAAAATAAAAATTTATTTTTAATTTTGGGAATTGTTTTAGTTTTAATTTTGTCTGGATTTGTAAGTGCGCTTGCAATAGGTGACAAGGTGGAAGTGTATAATACTGGAAACAGTGGATTGCTTGTTCTTAGCCCTAATGCTTGCAGTTCTTCAATTGGAGTTAAATTTAATGGAGCAAGGGGGACTATTACAGCTGGTCCTATTTATTGCAGCTCTTATAATCGCTGGAAAGTTACATGGGATGGAGGTCCTACTGGATGGAGTGCTGAAAATTGGTTGAGAAAAGTTGTTACTTGCACCAATCAATGTTCATCTGGACAAATAAGATGCAATGGATATTACAAACAAAGCTGTATTTCCAGCAATGGATGTTGGATATGGGGTGGAGATACTTATTGCAGTAATGGATGTGCTTATGGACAATGCCTTGGTGGTTGCACTCCAAAAACATGTTCTCAACTTGGAAAACAATGTGGAGCATGGGATAATGGTTGTCAGCAATCAATAGATTGTGGAACTTGTTCTTCTGGTAAAACTTGTTCAAATGGACAATGTGTAAGTGGAGGAAGTTTGCCTACTTCTATAATCTCGCCTGTTGATGGTAATCTTGAGATTGTCAATACTTTAGGCGCTTGTTCAAATACAAAATGGTGTTTTAATCAACATAAAACAGGAGGGCATGTGCCAGGTGGAGGAATATGTAAGGCAGATGATACTTATGCTTGGGATGCTAATCTTAATTTTCCTAGTCAAGATTCTGATAAAGGTAAACCTGTTTATTCAGTTGCTTCTGGAGTTGTCACAAGTCTCTATGGAGGATGTACAAATGCCGGAGGGTCTTATGGGCAAGTATTAATTGAACATAATTATAATGGAAATAAATGGTGGAGTGGATATTTACATATGGGAAATATTCAAGTGAAAACTGGACAGAGTGTAAACGAAAATACAATTTTAGGGTATGTGTCAAATACAGGAGTATCTGATGGTAATAATCATTTACATTTTGTAGTCTATAAAGGTTCTAACACTAATGGAGGGTTAGTATCATTTAATTTAAACATAAATCCTAGAAATAATGGTTGTACTCCTCAATGTTCTGGAAAACAATGTGGAAGTGATGGATGTGGTGGAAGTTGTGGCAGTTGTTCTAATGGAAAAACATGCAATTCAAATGGACAATGCGTTACTTCATGTACTCCAAAAACATGTTCTCAACTTGGAAAACAATGTGGGGGATGGGATGATGGATGTCAAAAATCAATAAATTGTGGCAGTTGCTCTAATGGAAAAACATGCAATTCAAATGGACAGTGTGTAAGTGGTTGTACAAATCAATGTACTTATAAAACCAATAGATGCAATGGACAAAATTCAGAATATTGTACAGATTATAATGGTGATGGATGTTCTGAATGGATTGTACAAAGAGTTTGTGATTATGGGTGTAACAATAATAATGGTTTTTGTTATATGTGTACTCCTAATTCAAAATATTGTTATGGAAATTGGATTATGAAATGTAGTTCTGATGGTTCTAGCGCGAGTGGAGATACTTATTGTAGCAAGGGATGTAATAATGGGGCTTGTATTAATAGTTGTACTCCAAATTGGAATTGTGGAGCTTGGTCAACATGTTCGAATAATCAACAAACAAGAACATGTACAGACTCTAATAATTGTGGAACAAATAATGGGAAACCTGCTACTTCGCAAAGTTGCAGTGCTTCTGGAAATAACCATAATTCAGATTGTACATTTATAACAAACATTCAACCAGCAGGATCAACATGGGTAATAGAAGATTATCTGAATTCTCCGGATGGAAAGAAATGGTTAGCAATGGATATAACTGGTGATGGAATTAAAGAAATATTTGGTTATATGAGTGGTTCAAGTACTGATTCATGCCCACCAGATAATATTTATTGGCACACATCACCAATTTCTGCATTAGGAGGTTTTATGCTAAAATATTATTATTCTTCAAACAATATTGAAAAGCAATTATTTGTTTGTGATAATAATAGATTTGCAGCATACTCTTCGACCCGTAATATACCAACAAACCCTGACATTAGTTGCCCATAAATTAATTTTTCTTTTTCTTTTTCTTCTTTTTTTCATTCTACTTCAGTAATTACAATTTAAATATATTTTATATCAACAATCTTTAAATAATCTGATTGTTATTTTAGTACATGAAAAGAGGCTCAAAGAAAATAAAAAAGAGTGAGAAAAGTGAAGATGGAATTCTAAGTTATGAAATTATAGATAATACTCAGAATATGACTGATAGCAGCAATAGTTTTGATAATAGTTCTTTTGAAAAACCAAAAGAATCTATGGAAAGTCCTAATAAGCCTTTTAATGAAACTCAATTGGTAATGGAGCAAAAACCTAATAATGAAAAGAAAAGTCCTGTTAAAACTCTTGTTATTCTGATAATACTTATTTTATTGGTTGATGCTATTTTTCTTTTTGCATATTTAAAACCTGATTTAAAAACAACATTATCTAATTTTTTTAAACCTAGGGTTGTTGATAATCCAAGTTCATTAAAATGCAATGATGGAACTCCTTATAATTCATGCGCAAAAAATAAACCTTATTATTGTTATAATGGAGAGCTTTTGAAAAGCGCATATAATTGTGGGTGCCCTGAAGGATATAAAGTAGCTTTCCAAGATTGCAAGAAGATTTAATCATTTATTTGATAATGTTACAATAATGCTTGAGTGAAAGAAGATTAAGCTACTTATTCTTCATCTGCAAATCTTATAGGCTATAGATATTACAAGCATTATATCATAATATATTTATATTCAATATAATTTATAATAAAATGCGCGAAGATATAAAAATTTTAAGTGAAGAAGAAATTTTTGAAAACTTAAAGGAGCTTCCTGGATGGGAATATAAAGATGGTAAAATTTCAAAAGAGTTTAAATTCAAGGAATTCCTTGATGTTTTGGCTTTTCTTGTAAAAATATCTCCTTTTTTTGAAAAAAATGATCATCATCCAGATATGCACATATTTTATTCTAAAGTTTTATTTGAATTGACAAGATGGGATGCTGGAGGAAAAGTTACTGGTATGGATTTTATTACTGCTAAAGAGATTGAAAGAGTTTATTTGGATTTTAAAAACATTTAAAAACTAATCTTTTTAAGAAAGATTATGAAACTGAAACTTGGAGAATGTTTAAGAAAACCTAATGATGATTATTACAATTATGCTCTTAGGAATGCAAGAATTGAGGCAAGGTATAGTGAAGAACAATTAGCTGTGGAACTTGGAGTTTGCAGAACTATGATTTCACATTATGAAAGATTAAGAACTCTTCCAGCTCCTGCAATTGTTAAGAAATTGTCAAAGGTTTTGCATAGAAAGGTAAGAGAACTTTTTCCAAAAGAAATGAGAGCATATGCAAGAGCAGGACGAGTTAAACAAAATAATGGTAAAGAAGATGCACTAGATTATGCACAACCTCTACCGAAAAATATTGAATCATTAGAAGATGCTGGACAAGAATATTCTGATATTTATTCTATGCTGGATATACATGATAATATTAAAAAGGTACTTAAGGGATTAAGTTATAGACAAAGAGAAGTGATTAAGTTAAGATATGGTTTAGGTGATGGATATTCTTATACTTTGGAAGAAGTTGGATATATATTTAATGTATCAATGGAGAGAATAAGACAGATAGAAGCCAAAGCAGTGAAAAAATTGCAAATGCCAGAAGTAGCTGCCAATTTAGTAGGATTTTTAGATTAAATTTATTCAATCTTTTTCAAATTTTCTTAATTGAGCCATGTTTTCTGCTAAATAATTTTCAACATATTTTGAAAAATGCGGAATTGGACAATCAGTGCAGTCCCATATTCTTTTTTTTGGAAGTGCTTGATGATAAAACCATTTTCCAAATTGTAAGTCTATTCTACATCCCCCTTCAATTTTATTATTTTTATAATCAGGGCAAGCACATAGTAAACAATTTAATTCCCTTAATTCAGGGTGGCAGTGTCTTGAAGGTTCTTCTTTATAATAAAGGCATTTATCTGGGTATTTTACACTTCTTACTTCAAAACTAGTCTCTTGTATTATTGCATGTATGTTTTCAATTCTAAGTTCTATGCCTGCTGTTTTTAATTCTCTAACAATATCTCTAAGATGCGTTTCAGCCCAGGTTTCTAGATGATTCTTAGTTGTTTTTTTATCTGTCATTTATCAATAGGTTTTTATAGTATTTTAAAGATTATTGTAGTATGAAAAAACCTTTTATTAAGCCAGAACCAGGAGATAAAGTTGAAGTGCTTATAAATAATAAAAGAGAAACAGGAATTCTTTTGGAGTCGCATGATTCTGGAATTCTTTTATTGAAACTGGATAATGGTTATAATCTTGGACTGAAAAAAGAAGATATTTCTGAAATAAAAGTCATTGAAAAAGGTAGGATAGAGGAAAAAACTGAAGCTAAATTTGAAATATCTCATAAAAAACCTATTATTGATTTTATTGTTGTTGGAGGAACTATAACAAACAAACTTGACCCTAAAACCGGAGGAGTGACTAATTTGATTAATCCTCAGGAATTATTTTTAGTTTATCCTGAGGTTTTTCAGTTTGCAGATATAAGAATTCATAATCCTTTTATGAAAGCAAGCGAGAGCATGAATTTTCTTGATTGGATTAAAATAGCCAAGATTGTTGAAAAAAGTTTGAATAATGAAAATGTTAAAGGGGTTATTATTACTCATGGAACTGATTTTTTGCATTACACAGCAGCTGCATTAAGTTTTATGCTTCCTAATTTAAACAAGCCTGTTGTGCTGACTTATTCTCAAAGGTCAAGTGATAGAGGTAGTGCAGATTCAAGATTAAATCTTATCTGTTCTGCGCATGCAGCTCTTAGTGATATTGCAGAAGTAATGATTGTTGGACATGCAACAATAAATGATAATTATTGCTATGCTCTTTCTGGAACAAAAACAAGAAAAATGCATACTTCAAGAAGAGATACTTTTCGTGCTATTAATACAAAGCCTATTGCAAAAATTTTTCCAGATGGAAAAATTGAATCTATTAAAGAGTATAATAAAAGAAAATCTGGAAATTTTAAAATAAAAACTGATGCGGTTTTTGAACCTAAGGTTGCTTTAGTAAAATTTTATCCAGGGCAAGATCCTAATATTTTAGATTATTATAAGAAAAAAGGATATAAGGGGATTGTGATTGAAATGTGCGGGTTAGGACATGTGTGCACTGAAGGAAAATTCAATTGGTTACCTAAATTAAAACAAATAATAAGCTCTGGAATTTTTGTTTGCGCTGCTCCACAGACATTATACGGAAGATTAGACCCTTATGTTTATGCTCCTCAGAGAAAGATTTTGGAAACAGGAGTTGTTTTTTTAGAAGATATCTTGCCAGAAACAGCATTTGTAAAACTTGGATTTGTTTTAGGACATAAGATATGGAGAGGAAGTGTTGCTACTCGTGTAAAAATGCTTGAAAATATTTCAGGAGAATTTAATAAAAGATTAGGCAATGAGTTTTTGGATTAAAAATCATTTTCTTATAACAATCATTTTTCTTATTCTAGAAAAATAATGTATATCAGGCATATTAGGTGCGTTTTCTAGTCTGATTGCATAAGCTCTTGATTTTAAAACATCTGTTTCTAATTTCCCATGATGAAATGTTGGTTTTTCAGTTCCTTTATTATCTTCAGTTATATAAATTTCTCTTCCATAATAATTATCCATTTCTTTTGCTGCAAATTCTGGGTTGACAGGAGGAATAAATTCAGAAGAAAGTTCAGCTTTTTTTAGTATTTCAGTTAGTGTTGTTTCATATCTTGTAGTCATACCTTCAACAACTGTTACAATATTTGGTTCAGAAATTGTTATTCTTTCAGCATGTCTTGTTTCAGAATGCATTGCTTTTTTTCTTTCAACCATTGTTTTTATAAAAAACAAAGAGTTTTAAATATTTGTGTATTGGAGATAATATGAAAAAATATTATATTTTTGGAATTGTTGTTTTGTTTTTTGTAATTTTATTATTATTTTTGAGAAGTTTTAATGGTGGAGAAGATAATTGGATTAAAGATTCTAAAGGAATTTATGTGAAACATGGAAATCCTTTTAATATTCCTGATTATGTTGAAGATCAGCAAAAAGCCATTATTTGTTCTAATAGTTTATATGATAAAGAAAAAAATAAAAGTGCTGAATTTAACAGCCAATGTTTAGGAACATGTCTGGATTATAGTGTGGATATTGTTCATATTCCTAGAACTTCTGAAGATAATAAGATTGAGAATCAATGTGCTGATTATAGAAATGGGATTACAAAAAGTTTTATTGAGCTTGACAGAAATGGAGAAATTGTGAGGGTAGTTTAATTTTTTATTCAATTTCAATATTTAGTTGATATAACAGATCATTTTAATCGGGATTCTTTTTTTTCTTTCTATTACTAATATTCTTCTCAAATCTCTATTATTTATAAAAACTCTTGAATTATATTCGTCAAATAATCTAAATACAAATCCAAAATCAGTTGGTCTTAATATAGTTCCATCATATAAAGGTTTTCTATTTTTTTCAGAGTCTAGACCAAGTCTATATGACTCATATTTTTTTAGACTTGGAGAACTAATCATAACTCTATAGTTTTCATATCTTTTTATAACATCTTCTATGGGTTCAGCTTCTTTTTTTCTTAAGTCTATTACAATCATTTCTGGAGATTCATTTTCAACTGATGTTTCTACAGTTGCCATACCTTTAATAAGAAAAAGAACTTTATAATAATTGTTGTATAGAATTGAATAATCACTTTAATCTTTTTTCAATTCTATCGAGTTGCTTTTTTAATTCCTGAATTTCTTTTTCAGCTTTTTTATTTATGAGATAGTCATATTCAGCTCTTTCTCTGTCTCTTTGAGATTCTCTGTTTTGAGACATTAATATCATTGGAGCCAGAATTACACTAATAATTCCTAGAACTAAATTAAGAAAAACAAATGGATATGGGTCAAATTTGTATAATAATTCAAATGCATTTATTGAAAGCCAAAGTATTAAAAGAACAAATAGAATAAAAATAAAAACCCAACTTCCTGCAAGTTTTGTAAATCTGTCTGCTATTCTTTGTCCAAGACTCCACTTATGCCTGTTTATCGGATGATATAGCTCTTTTTGCATGTTTAGAAATAGAAATGAGGATTTATATAATTTTCTTTATTATACTCAAAATAAATTTGGTAAAATTTGGATTACTTATTAGTTGTAACTTATTAGTAGATACATACAGAAAGGTTTAAAAATAATAAACTTATGATAGTTTAATGAAACGTGAAATATATAATTTAGGAGATGAGGAATTTGCTTTTTTTATAAATAGAATTGCAGAAGAACTTAGATATAGAGATATTCCTTATGCTTTTGTAGGCGGTGTTGCTGTTCAATCTCAGATTTTAAAAAGGCTTACTAAAAAATATAATGCAGATATATCTCATCTTATATTAAATAGTGATGTAAGATTTCAAGATTATGTAAGAGCTACTGATGATGTAGACCTTGCTTTGAAGTTTCCAACAGATGAAAAAGGTAATGTTAGTCCTGAAAATCTTGAAAAAATCATAGATGTCTGTGAGCATATAGAAGGCGTTTATTTGTCAGGAGATCATAAACATCTTTTTGAATATCTATTGCAAAGAAATGGAATAAGAAGACCTGTTTTTAGTGTTTCTATTGATGACAATCAACAGGAAAATTTATTTCTGAATATATCTAGAGAATCTAGAAATTTAAGAAGGATAAGCTATCAATTTTATGAAGAATTCATAGATGCTGGAGAAGATTTAACAATTCCTTATAGCTCTTCTTTTAGTTTACGAATTAAAACTTATAGGCCTGAACATATTTTAGCTACAAAAATATCTCAATTAAGAGCAAAAGATATGATGGATATAAAAAATCTTGTTGAAATTATGCAGCAATGTGGAGAGGAAGTAGATGCTAAGGAACTTGAAAGGATTTTAATACCTTGTCATTTAATAAATTATGAAAGATTTGGGTCTCTAACAGGAATATCTGTTGATGTTGATTTAAATGGACATTCTTAACATTAACAAGTTTTATTAAGTTTAAATTTTTTCTTCTTTCATGGAAATAAAAAAGGAAATTAAATGCGGGCTTGAGATTCATCAGCAGCTTGATACACATAAACTGTTCTGTGAATGTCCGAGCATTTTGAGAAATGATGCTTCGAGTTTTAAAGTAAAAAGAAAGCTTCATGCTGTTGCAGGTGAGAGCGGGGAAGTGGATATTGCTGCAAAATATGAAGCTTCTAAGGACAGGGAATTTGTTTATTATGGTTATGATACTACTTGTTTAATTGAGCTTGATGAAGAACCACCTCATTTAATTAATTCAGAAGCATTGAAAATTGCACTGCATATTGCGCTTCATCTTAATTGCGAAATTTCTTCTATTTCTCAGATAATGAGAAAAACAGTTGTTGATGGTTCAAATACATCTGGTTTTCAAAGAACAGTCTTGATTGCAAGAAATGGTTTTGTTGAAACCAAATTTGGCAGGGTTGGAATAAGAACTCTTTTATTAGAGGAAGATGCTGCAAGGCCTGCGTCTGGAAATGAAGAGGGAAATGAAAACATTAAGGTGTATAAATTAGACAGGCTTGGAATTCCATTAGTTGAAATTGCAACAGAACCTGATATTAAAAGTGCTGAACAAGCTAAAGAAGTTGCATTACTTATTGGAGATGTTTTAAGAAGCTGCAAAGTCAGGAGAGGAATCGGTACGATAAGACAGGATGTAAATATCAGCATTTCAGGGCATCCAAGAATTGAAATAAAAGGTTTTCAGGATGTTAAAATGTTTATTTCTGTTATTGAAAATGAAATTAAAAGACAAGAAGAAAATCTCAGATTAAAAAAAGATTTGAAAAGTGAGGTTAGAAACTCAAGTGCTGATGGAACAACTAAATTTTTAAGACCCATGCCCGGAAGTTCAAGAATGTATCCTGAAACTGACTTGCCTTTGCTTAGAATCTCAAGAGAAATCATCAATGATGCAAAAGCAACATTGCCTAAATTAAGAAGTGAAATCAAATCAGAATTAAAAGAAAAAGGACTTTCTGAAGAAATGATTAAATTATTGTCTCATGGAGATAAGATAGAAGAGTTTGAATCTTTATTAAAAATAATAAATGAACCTAATTTTATTGCAAAAGTTCTTTTTATTTTTCCAAAGGAAATTGCAAGTCATGAGAAAATTGAAAATATTGATGATATTCTTAATCTTGATGTGATTGAGTCAATAATCAATGCTGTTGAAAGGAAAAAAATTCAGAGAGAAGATGTGAAGCATGTCATGGAAGAGATTGCCCTCGGAAAAAAATTTGAAGATGCGATTAAGCTTGAGAAATTTGATTTATCTGATATTGAATCTGAAATTGCAAAAATTGTTAAAGAAAAACCTGACTTGTCAATTGGCGGATATATGGGATTAATTATGCAGAAATTTAAGGGCAAGGTAAATGGTAAAGATGCCACTGAAATACTTGGGAAATTGATAAAACTTTAATAAACTATAATAATTCTTTCTTCAGATTCCTTATCTTTTCTTTCTCTTTCTTGTTCTTCTTCTAGTTGTTTAAGCCATTCTTTTTCTTGTTTTTTAGTGTATTCCTGTTCTCTTTTATCTTCTTCTTCAACATAATGTTCATAACCAGCAAAATTTATTCTTATACCTTTGATTCTATTTCCCAAAACTCTGAATGCCAAAGTTTCTGATAAATATTTTCCATTATGTTTTTGAGAACTAAAAAATTCATTTCTTATATGTGCAAGACCTTTTTCATCAAAAATATCTATAGAATGAGTTTTGCAATAATTCCTTATTCCTTGCTGGGTTAAATAACATAAACTTTCATTGTTATGTCTTAATGGAATTTCTTCTAATCTTTGTCTTAAGTATTTTTTAAGAGACATTTGCTTACAAAATATTTAACCCTATAAAAATCTTTTGGAACAAAAGATTTTAAAAACCTTGTATTTCTGTATTAAATATGTTAAGGACACATAATCTAGGTGAAATTAATGAAAATCTCATTGGAAAAAAAGTGAAACTTTGTGGATGGATAGATGTCACTAGAGAGCATGGAAAGGTTATTTTTCTTGATTTAAGAGACAGATATGGAAAAGTTCAGAGTGTTGTTGTTTCTAAAAATTTAGATTTTGAGGTTGTTAAAAAATTACCTAAAGAATCTTGTATATCAATTGAAGGAACTGTAAATGCAAGACCCAAAGGAAGTGAGAATATAAATATTCCTAGTGGTAAGGTGGAGGTATTAATTGATAAGGTGCATGTCATGAATAGTTGTCCTGAATTACCTTTTCAATTAGATGAAAAAGGAGTCAATGAAGAAATAAGATTAAAATATAGGTTTTTAGACTTAAGAAGAGAAGAACTGCAGAAAAATCTTCTTTTTAGACATAAATTAATAAAATCTTTTAGAGATTATTTTGATAAACATAATTTTATCGAAGTTGAAACTCCTATGCTTGGAAAATCAACTCCAGAAGGTGCTAGAGATTATGTTGTTCCTTCAAGAGTAAATCCTGGAAAATTCTATGCTCTACCTCAATCACCTCAATTATATAAACAATTATTAATGGTTAGTGGATATGATAGATATTTCCAAATTGCTAAATGTTTAAGAGATGAAGACCTTCGTGCTGATAGACAACCAGAATTCACACAATTAGATGTTGAAATGAGTTTTGTTGAGATGGAAGATATATATACTATTGTTGAAGGATGTTTGAAACATGCATTTAAAGAAGTTTTAGGAATTGACTTGAAAACTCCTTTTAGAAGAATTTCTTATGATGAATCTATGAAAAAATATAAAAGTGATAAGCCTGATTTAAGGCCTGAAATAAAAGAGAAATATGCATTTTGTTGGATTGTGGATTTTCCAATGTTTGAATATTCAAAAGAAGAAGAAAAAATAGTTGCAGCTCATCATCCTTTTTGTATGCCAGAGGATTTATCAAATAATCTTGAAAAAAATCCATTAAAAATAAAGGCTAAGACTTATGATTTAGTTCTAAATGGAACTGAACTTTTAAGTGGAAGTATTAGAATCCATAATCCTGAAATACAATCTCGTGTTTTTAAGATACTTGGAATAGGAAAAGAAGAATCTGAAAAAAAATTTGGATTTTTATTGAAAGCTTTATCTTATGGAGCTCCGGTTCATGGAGGATTTGCCATTGGTTTAGATAGATTAATACAGATTTTAGCTGAAGCTGAATCTATAAGAGAAGTGATTGCTTTTCCAAAAAATCAAAGTGCTCAGGATGTAATGTCTGAAGCACCTGCGGATTTAACTGATAAACAATTAAAGGAAGTTTCTATAAAATTAGATTTGCCTGAGAAAAAAGAAAATAAAGATAATTCTAAAAAAACCAGAAAAAATAAATAAAATTAATGCATGCAGGCTGGGGGGCTGGTGTTGAAAGAATAACTATGTTATTATTGGGATTGCCTAATATTAGAGAAGCTGTACTTTTTCCAAGAGACAGAGATAGATTAATGCCTTAATTCTAATGATTACTAAACTTATAATTTTTATTAGATTTAAAATTAGTAAAAGCAGATTTTATAATTGATAATTCTTATCAGCAAGTATTTAAACTATTAAAAGAATTAAATATTAGATAACAAATTTTTTATAAGGATATATTCATTTTATAATAAACAAAATTCAAATGGAATAGTTCCTTCTATTATTCTATGAGCTTCATAGCCTGCTCTTGTTAAAGCATCTCTTTGTATTTTAACATAGTCTTCTCCACAAAAACCACATATTCCTATTGGACATTGCCATGGCAATACTGGAAGATGAGGTATTTCATAAGGTTTCATTTTTCCCCAGATGTCAAAATGAGGAAATCTTTTTCTTAAAGCTTCTATGTCTTTTAGACATAAATCAAGATCTTCAATATCTCTTTTATTAAGTTCATCATAGGTCATATGAGTCAAATCTCCATAGGCAGCATCTATTGCATACATTATTATAACAAAAGGATTCTTTAATTTAGAAACAGAGGTGTAATTAGAATTTTCTGGCCTGAAAATCTCAAGCAATGAGGTTCTTTGCAATCTTACATCTCTAGTTCTTCTTGCTAAATCTTCATTACTATTAAAATCACTGTTTGGCAATTCCAACATTTATTATATTAGAAAATAGTGTTTATTAATTTTACTAATGGAAATTAATTAGAATAAGGTAGTTCTTGTTTGTCAAATTCTCTGTAAATATTGTTTCTTAATTCATGCAATCTATCAAATACTAATCCTTCTGGAATATTGTTTGGAATAGCTAATCTAACTTGATAATCATGAGAATTTCTTGAAACTAATATTGTGAAAGGACCTGTTATAATTTTTGTTTTTCCATTAGTTTCAAGCTCTTCAGCATGTCTTTTAGCTAGTTCTTTAATATCCATTATAGTAAAAGGGGCTGATTTAAGAGGGCTTCTATAAAATAATCTTTCACATATTTCTAAAGAAGTTTGTAGAAATGTTCTTTCATCCAAAGATGTTGTTTGAGGTGACATTTTTTTTGAATATAAAACCCTGGAAGAGCCAGTTTCATACTAAAAGTATGTCTTTGCTCTTCTGGGGAAAAGAGGTGATAATATATATTAGAATAGCTAATATTTAAACCTTTCGATTTTGTATTAACTTACTAGTGATAACTAAATAAAAAGATTTTTAAATACTCTTTTGCGTATTAAATTACTAGGAGTATAAGATGATAGATACTGAATCAGGATTTGATTGCTATGAAAGAAGTTTAGATATAGATCATAGAAGCAGTTATCCTAAACTTAATGCTCATCATAGATTTCAATGTAGGGGGTATCAGGATAATAAAAAGTCTGTTAGAACTTTGGATTCTGAAGCTAATTATGAAGGTGATATTATTTCAGCAAGAGTTAAATATTTACTCAAAAACCATCCTGAAATAGCTGAAGAATTCTCATTGAAAAAAGATTTAGGTTGTTTAGCTTTAAAATATTTGAGAGGTGATTATATTTATTTTTCTAAAAGAATTGCAAAAATGGCTGTTTATGACGTTCTTGTTAAACTATTGGGAAGTTCTGCTTTAGATGGAATTGAAAGAGACCCTTCTCTTGGATGGGATAATAATGGAAAAGGAAGAAAGAAGAAACGAAAAAAGTGAAATAATAGTTTTGGTGAAAGAGTATATTTATAAATTATTTTTAATTTAGATTATTATGAAAATTTTAGCTATTGGAGATCCACATGGAAATTTAGATAAAATTAAAAAAATTTCTTTAAGAAATGTGGATTTAATTTTATTGACTGGAGATTTGGGAGATGCTAGTCTTATGAGAAAAATGGCTTTTGAAAATGTGGCTAGAAAAAAACAAGGTTTGCAAGAAAAAGAATATTCTTCAAAAGAGAAAAAAAGAGCATTCATGGAGTCTTATAATTCAGCTATAAAAATAGTTAGATATTTAGCAAGATTTGCACCTGTTTATACTGTATTTGGAAATGTTGAAAATTCAAATCCTGAAACAAGGGAGAATTCAAGAGATATTGGATTACCTTTGCCGTTTTTAACAAATGATTTAAATTTAATTGAAGGGGTTAGAATAATAAATAATAGGATTGCTAATTATCGTGGAATTAAAATTGGTGGATTAAACTATTTTGTTGATACAAGTTGGATTAGGGAGTTTAAACCTTCAGATTTTAGGGAAAAAATGGCTAATGCAAAAAAAGAAACAGATAAAGCAAGAAGAGTTTTAAATCAATTTGGAGAATTAGAGATATTGATTTGTCATCAACCCCCATATGGGGTGTTGGACAAAGTGACTGCCAAATTTGCACCAAAGCATTGGTTAGGAAAACATGCAGGAAGTAAAGTAATTTTAGATTATATAAAAAAATATCAACCTTCATATGTTTTTTGTGGACATATTCATGAAGGAAAAGGTATGAGAAAAGTTGGAAAGACTGAAGTTTATAATTTGGGAGTTGTTGGATATAAAATTATAGATATTAATTAATTTTATATACAGAAAAATTTTTGTTTATTTTTATTTTTTTGTCTAAAAAACTTCTATATACTAAAAAAGAAGAAGTTTTTTATATGCCTTTTTCCTGTAATCTTTATGAATAGAACTATAAATTCAGAAAAGGTTCAGAAAGAAGCAAAACATATTCTTGATAAATTTGCATTAGCTCTTGAAAAAGTTGAGCATGAACACGACTTAGATTTTTATGTTGAAAGAGAAGAATTTGAAAGAAAAGAAGGAAAAAGAAAAGGAAATTCCAAGGAATTTAAGGAAAAGATTCTTGAAAATGCTCCTAAACATGATAAAGACTTTATTATTGCTGAAACTGGGAGCTGGAAATGAACTCAGGTATTTCTAAGTCTGGTAGAAGAAGAGGAATTCAAATAAAAAAAGATAAAAAAGTTTTAACTAGGCCTTTGAGGACTTTGAAGAGAGATTTAGAATTAGGATATTTAAAACTTTCAGAATGTTTAGATAAAGGTTTAGAAGAATTAATGGGATTTGTCAGAACTGAAATGGAAAATCCTATCAAAAGCAGAGCTTTTAAAGTAAGATATAATGGATTTGATAGATTGCTTAATCTTACAAGAGAAATATCACCAGATTTTGATTTAAGCTCTTATGAAAGAATATATGATAAAATAACAGAAAGAATATTTGGTTTTCAGCAACAAGAATCTAGTTATTAAACTTGTAGGATAAAGATGAGAAGGAAAAAATTATTGTCTAAAAGTCTTGATGAAATAGAATCTGATTTAGACATGGAAGTAATTAATGCTCATGATTGTATGGCAACTGCTTTAGAAGAATTTGAAGGAAGAATTATTCAAGCGTGCAGAGTCGGACATACTCTTGTTAGAGATGCTCAATTAAAAATAAAAGGGCTTTTTGATTATTTATCAAGACCTGAAAGTTCATTGAAACTTTCTGAAAGAGATAACACTTATTTTAGAGAAATGTATAGTAAAATTTTAGATAAATATAATTTATTTTTAGATGAGCATGGAATTGTCAAAGGAGCAAGGGTTGGAAGATTTATTAAAGATGCCTCTTCTGGTTATTCAAAAAGTGTTGTTGAAGATCCATTCAGGAGTTTTAGAACATGAAGGATATGATAAAATTAAGAAAAGAAATAAATAAAATAGATAGAGAAACAATTAGATTATTAAGAAAAAGATTTGAAATAAGCAGAAAGATTGGAGATTATAAAAAGAAAAATAATCTTAAGATAAGAGATTTAGAAAGGGAGAACAAAATAATAGGGGGAAAAATAAAAGAATCTAAATTAAATAAAATATTTGTTAAAAATTTATATAATCTTATTTTTAGAGAATCAAGGAGAATACAAAAATGATAAAAGAAAAATTAAAATTGATAAAAGAAGGAAAATTAAGTGCAGAGCAGAATATTAGAAATCTTATTGAGAAAATAAAGAAAGAAAATTCTGAAATTAATGCTGTTTTGCATATAAATGAAAATGCTGTTAATCAGGCTAGAGAGATTGATAAAAAAATTAAAAATAATAAATCTGGAAAATTAGCAGGATTGGGTTTTGTTGTTAAAAGCAATATAAATGTTTTAGGATTAATATGCAATTGCGCTTCTCGCACTTTGGAAAATTATAAATCTACTTATAATGCAAGTGTTATTGAGAAACTTTTGAAGGAAGATGCAATTGTTCTTGGAATGGCTAATATGGATGAGTTTGCAGCAGGAGGTAGTGGTGAAAATAGCGTATTTGGAATAACTAAAAATCCTCGTGCACCTGATAGAATTCCTGGAGGCAGCTCAAGTGGAAGTGCTGCAAGTGTTGCAGCTGGATTTTGTGATTTTGCTCTTGGAAGCGATACAGGGGGAAGCATAAGAAATCCTGCTTCACATTGCGGAATTGTTGGAATGAAACCGAGTTATGGAGCTGTTTCAAGATATGGATTAATAGACTTATCAATGAGCTTGGATCAAATAGGTCTATTGACAAATAGTGTTGATGACTGCAAAATTATTTTTGATATAATAAAAGGAAAAGATGAAAGAGATTCTGTTACTAGAGATTTTTCTATTGAAAAAAAAGATATTAAGAAAATTTTTATTGGAATTCCTAAAATAAGGGCAAATAAGGAAATTTGGGATTTAGTGTTAGAAAGAGTTGATGAGATTTGCAAGAAGAATAATTGGAAAAAAGAGAATTGTGAGATAAAACATATTGATTTGGGAATACAAACTTATTATCCTATTAATTATGTTGAATTTTTTTCAGGTACAAGAAAATTCGATGGAAGAAAATATGGATTTAAAATTGAAGATGTTTGCGGAGAAGAAGTTTTAAGAAGAATTTTAGGTGGACAGGAGATATCTAAGGCAGAATTTGCAGGAAAATATTACAGAAGAGCGTTAAAAGCTAAAAGGATAATTGAAAAAGAATTTGAAAATTCTTTTAAGAAATTTGATGTTTTGATAATGCCTACTGTTCCTAGAACCCCTCATAAATTTAAAGAAAAAATAAGTGTTGAAGACATGTATAATTATGATACTCTGACTGTTTTAGCAAATCTTGCCGAAATTCCTGGAATTTCAGTTCCTTGCGGAACAATTAAAGAACAAGGAAATGAAATTCCTATTGGTATGCAGATTCTTGCTTCTAAAGGGGATGATGATTTTTTGCTTGATGTTGCGAAGATTTTCAATTAGAACCAATGATAATTAATAATAATTGAAAATCTGAAGGAAGAATTTTTAGCTAAAAAGAATAACAATTAAATACCTTATTTATTTTATTTTATTATGTTATCTACAAATGATTTTGTCAATATTTTTTTACCTGTACTAAGTCATTGGATAATTTGGCTTATTTTCTTTGTAGTTGTTATTATTGTTTTACTTATATATGCTTGTCCTTACTTTAAAAAACCCAAGAAAGAAATTAGCAGTTATCATGTCGGCATACCTATTGCAGGCATTATTTCATTATATATTTTTACGAAAATGCTTGAGGGAGTTATTTATCAGGAGTCTATTCTAAAAGTTGATGCATGGGTTAATGAAATTATTTTCACTCTCTATTTTCCTTGGATAGGTAATGTTGCACTGTTCATTACAAATTTTGGAAGTACTATTATGATATCTATACTTTTTATATTGATTTTAGCAGTATTGCTTTTTAGAAAAAGATGGCGTTATGCAATACTTTCAACAATAGCAATTCTGGGAGCATTATTATTACAGTTAATAATCAAGAATCTTGTACATCGTACGAGACCAGAAAATTTAATAGCTACGGATTTTAGTTTTCCCAGCGGGCATGCAATGATGGCGATAATCTTTGTTTCTTTACTTATCTACTCATTTAAGGATGATTTTAAAAACAAGATAGTAAGATATGTATTAATAATTACAGCCTCTGCTTTCTTCATTACTGTTGGAATTAGCAGGATAATAATTCATGTTCATTGGTTTAGTGATGTTATAGCAGGAATGTCTATAAGTTTTTTTTGGTTTATATGTGTGGTGCTTGTTGAAAGATTAATAACTGGTGTAGTTCCAGCAATAAAGAGTGAAACAAAGAAAGCAGAATCAATTGTTCCTGAAAAAGTAATTTCATCAGTTGCAAAGTTAAGTTGAGTTACAATTTCATATATTCTTTGAGAAATCTAAATAATCAATTGCTATTTGTTTTTATTTTACAAATGTTTTTAAACTTATTATTTTCAAGATTTGAATGACATCTCAATCTATTGATGTAAGAAATCTTGAAAGAACAATTGAACGTCTTGAAAGAACAGACTTATCTAAAGAAACTCTTGATTCAATAGTAGGAAAGATTTCTGGAGTTCATGATATTTTTACATCTTTTGGAATAGGTTCTGAATCAGAATTATTTCAAAGACTTGATAAATTTACTGATGCTGCTGAAAAGTATTTTAGCCCCAGACCTGCATCTAATGGAGATATAAGAAGTTATGCAGGTGTTTCAGGCAATTATAAACTTTTTTATAATTATGTTGATACCCATGCATTTTTAGGAAGGATATATCATGAACAAGATTCTACTGGAAGAATAAAAGTTGACTGGAGATTTAATTTAGGAGGCAGAATAGAATTTGTTGATTCAAGATTATATCCTGAAGGAAAGACTTGCCATTTGATGGGATATACTGATAGAAAAAAAGAACCTGTATTATGGGAAGAGGGTTTATTTTGGTATAATCGCAGATTACCTGGAAGGTTAGGGTTAATCGCTGGAAATTTTTTTAAAAAATCTCTTTTCAAAAGATATTCTACTTTGCTCAGATTTGGGCATGCAACAGCAAGGCAATTGATTGAAAATCTAGAAAATGAAAATGTTTTGGATAGTTATAAAATTAGGGATGGACAAAAACAGTTAAAAGAGTTATCTGGGGATTCAGAAGCCTTGAGAATTTTGGAAAAAGCTGCAGTTTTATATCCAAGAATAAGTGGAGATTCAGATGATTATTTTGTTGTTGAATATAGAAATTTTAGTGGATAATACTAAAGAATTTCTTTAATTTTTTTTGCACAATAAACTGCTTTTTTATAGTCTCTTTTTTTCATAGCATTGCTATAGTTTATCCATGCTTTTTCTAAATCTCTTTCTTCTCTTTTAATCTTTCTTATAACATCTCCAATCCATAAGTTAGCATCACATGAAAATTCAAGTCTTAATCTATGTGATTGTGCAAAAGAATATAATTCTTTTAAATCCTGCTTTGTTTTATCTAAAAAATCATACATTTCTGCAACTTCTTCATCTGAATCTGGAATAGGTTCAATGCTTAATCCACGATAAGCACATAAATAATGATTTATCTGCTTCTGAATTAATCTTCTTAATTCAATTTTAACTCTTCTTTCTAGTTTTTTCATATAAGTTTGTTTTATAATTATCTTTAAATATATATTTATCTTTTATTTTTTATGCAATATAAGAATATTGATATAAAATGGCTGGGACATTCAGGCTTCTTAATTAAGGCTAGTGGAATTAATGTTTTTATTGATCCCTTTAAAATATCAGATAATATTGGTGAAAAGGCAGATTTGATATTGATAACTCATAGTCATTATGATCATTGTTCTGTTGAAGATTTAAAGAAGATTATTAAAAGAGGAACAATGGTTGTAGGGCCTGCTGACATCTTAAGCCAGACTAGACAGATAGAAGATGTGAATTTTAAAATTACAGAGCCTGGAAAAAGCTTTGATTTTAAAGGAATAAAAATAGAATGTGTTCCTGCTTATAACACTAATAAGCCTTATCATCCAAAAGATGAATCATGGGTTGGATATATTATTGATTTTTCAGGAACAACGGTTTATCATCCAGGAGACAGTGATGTTATTCCTGAAATGAATAATATCAGAGTTAATGCTGCAATGTTTCCTGTCAGTGGAAAGTTTGCAATGGATTATCATGAAGCAGCAACTGCGGTTGAGATTATTCATCCAGATTTAGCAATTCCAATGCATTGGGGAACAATAATCGGAACAATCAGCGATGCTGAAAACTTTGTTAGATTATGCAAGGAAAAAGGAATTAATGCTGTGGTAATGGAGAAAGAAAGCTGATTTTAATGTTTTTTTAATTCTTCTCCTAATTGCTTTGGATCTTTGATATATACTAGATTTATGCCAAATTTTTTCATATATTCTTCATCTTCTTCACTTAATTTTCCTTTTTTCAAAAAAGGAGAGTATACAAAAACTGAAAAACTATTATCTGCTCTTATTTCAGGATGAATAAATTTCCCAGCAATACTAACTCCTTCTTTTCTTCCTTTTAGCAATTTATATAAATAAATAGCATAGTTTAATTCTCCATTAGTTCCAGGGCTTGCTCCTAAATATAAAATTGCGTCTCCTAATAATCCTTTGATTAAATCATGTTTAAACCAATTTTCAGTGTCTATAATTTCATCAAATAAAAGTTTTCCATTTATTGTTTCATTTATATAAGGCTCTAAATGTTTTATTCCAAAAGTTTTATCAGCCTGCGGAACTGTTCCAATAATTCTTTTTCCATTTTTTTGTCTGTATAATTTTGCTATTTCTAAAGATATGCCTTTATCTGGAAGAAGCTCTATTTCACATTCAGAATCAGCTAAAACTTGTGCTATTTTTTCAAGTTCTGACTCGAATTTGGCTTCTGGAATTCTTAAAATTTTATGATAATGAAATTCAATATCTCCAGGCCCGATTAATGAAATTCTCATTTTAGAGAAAAGAATATAAGGTATATAAAATTTTGTTCTTTATGAAACCTCAAAATAATTTTCAACAGCAAAAACAAAAACAATTGGCAAAGTTAGACAAGTCTAATATTGGGGAATGGGATGAAAAAATAAAAGATTTATGTGATAAGATAAATAAAAAAAGGGATTATTATACAACAAGTTCTTGTTCTGGAAGAGTTGTTCTATTAAAAGCATCTGACAGGAAGATGAAAGATGCTTTTCTTTTTAGAACTCATGATAAAATAACATTTAAAGAATTAAAAAAAGTTTTGGATGACATTAAAAAGTATTATAATAGAGGGGTTGAGTTTCAGCAGACATGCTGTATCTTGCATGTTGCATGCAAAAACATCGACGATGCTTTTGATATTGTGAAAAAAGCAAAACTTTGCGGATGGAAAAGAAGCGGAGTTATGACTAATGGAAAAAGATGCATTGTTGAATTGCATTCAACTGAAAGCATAAGTTTTCCTATTATGGAAGATGGAAAAATTCTTGTGGATGATAATTTCTTGAAGATTGTTACTAAAAAGGCAAATAACAAGCTTGAGAGAGTATGGACAAAAATAGAAAGACTTAAAAACCTTCTATAATTTATTCAAAAACCTCATAAACCCCTTGCATCAAAAATTTTATATATTTGTATGCATTATAATAATATGGCAATTAATAGCAGATTACAAAAAACAACAATAAGATTAGAGAATTCTATTGGCGAATCTAATGGTTTAAATGGATTTCCAATCAAACGAGAGCCTGGTTTTAGATATAAAGTAGTGAGTGAAAAAGTTCATTATAGTGATGGGGATTATGTCAGAACTTGTGTAAAAAAAATTGATAAATTATCTGGACAGATAATTAGTGAAACTTATTATCATCAGCCTATTTCCTTGAATAATTAAAATTATTTAATTTTTTTCTTAATAACTCTGATATTTTCATTAAACTATATACTTCATAACATATTTTTGTAAAAGGCAAATATTTTTAAAGAATAAATTATAGAATAAATTAATAATAATCAATTTTAATCTCTGACAAGATTAAAATCGATTTTTAAAAAAGGTGAATATAATATTTTTCTTGGTCATAATTATATTTCTTATTAATGTAGAGAAGAATAGATATTTAAACCTTATGGTGTTCTTCAAAACAAAAAATAATGGTTTGAAAGGAGGGACAAAAAGATGGTATTAGATTTTGCAAAAGAAGCAATTGACAATCTTGATACGCATAGTATCAACTTTGATGATTTGAAAGCTGGCAAGGCCAATATAAAAGTTTTTGGAGTTGGTGGGGCTGGCTGCAATGCCATAACTTGGTTATTTAACAAGGGAATTAATGGCGCAACAGTATATGGAGCAAATACAGATGCTTTACACTTGAGCATAACAAAAGCAGATGATAAAATCCTTATTGGTAAAGACCTTACAAGAGGATTGGGTGCTGGTGGAAAAGCAGAAGTAGGAAGAGAAGCTGCTAAGGAATCTATTTCAGAGCTTAAAAAAGCAACATCTGGAGCTGATATGATTTTTATCATTGGTGGCGAGGGTGGAGGAACTGGAACAGGTGCTATGCCAGTACTTGCTCAGATTTCAAAAGAAACTGGAGCTGTTGTAATTGGAGTTGTAACAATGCCATTTGAATGTGAAAAAGCAAGAATCGACAAAGCTGAATTTGGTTTGCAAGAATTAAGAGAGTATGTTGATACTGTTATTGTAATTGACAATAATAGACTTGTGGATATTGCTGGACAATTACCTATTCAACAAGCATTTGCAGTTGCTAATGAGTTAATGAGTACTATGATAAAAGGAATTGTAGAGACAATTACTTTACCAAGCTTAATCAACCTTGATTATGCAGATGTATCTGCTATTATGAAAAAGGGTGAGGTAGCTGTTATTGGAATTGGAGAATCTGACTCAAGTGATAGGATTAATGAATCTGTTAGGCAGGCTTTGACACATCCATTGTTAGACGTGGATTACAAAGGTGCAAATGGAGCATTGATTCACATTACTTGTGGTCCAGATATGAAATTGGAGGAGTTTAGCCAGATTGGAAAACTTGTTACAGAAAACATTGCTCCAGAAGCTCAGGTTATAATTGGTGCAAGAATTAACAAAGACTTTGAAGGAAGAGTCAGAGTTATCACAATTATGACAGGAGTATCAAGCCCTTATATCTTAGGAAGACAAAAATACAAAGAATATGATTCAAGACCTGCTGTTAATGAATTCTCAGATTTGGGAATAGAAATTGTAAGAGATAGGTGGTAAAATCATATATTTGATTATAAATTTTTTTATTTACCTGCCATTAATTTTTCGGCAGGATTTTTTTAATTATATCTATTAGTCCTTAAATTTATTCCTAGAATAAATCTTTCTGGCATTTGATAAACTACTCCATTATCAAACATACCTTCTCCATAAACCTTATGAATTTCTGCAACAGCTTGCAATAGATTGTCATAATTTTCTCCTTTTAAAACAAGGCTTTTAGCTCTTGCAACTCTTCCTTTTTTAGTTAAATCTCAAACTTTCCAAACTTTAAATTTATCCTGTAAAAGAGTTTGATGTCCAATTAATTTTTCATATGAATCTTCTGGAAATTTAGAAACATGGAACTCTAATTCACATCCAAATTTTTCTGCTATTTCTTTAACATTAACTTTGCCATTATTTTGGCCATATTCTGCATTCAGTCTAAAATTTTTAGAAACAATATCATATGCAATTACTTCTATTCTTCCTTGGCTTTGAGGTTCAAAATCCGGAACTTGATTTGTTGATGACATTTTATTTTTTAATTAAATTTACCTGAAAATAAATTTAAACAAGGTTTAAAAGAATTGTTATTATAAAGTGTATATTTGAATAAGTATATTAGTCACTCATTTTTGGAAATGGCTTTCTGAATTTGTTTTTCCATGTTTCAAAAAATATTCTGTTATCTATATTTGTCTTTTTTCTCTGGACTGTTGCATCTCCTTTTAATTGATAACCTATTGGAAGAATTGCTTCAATCTCTGCACTTTCAGATATATTCAGCAAATCTTTTATTTCTGAGTCTGTATATGCTCCTATCCAGCAGGAAGCAAGACCTAAATTAGTTATATTTAAAAGAAAATTTTCAATTGATGCTCCTGCATGCTGTTTAATATATTTAACTGCTCTTTTATCATACATAATATTAACTTCTTTTAATTCAGAGCATACAACTACAAGTATAGAAGCTTTTTTTATAAAATCCTGCTGGCATGCTTCTGCTATTTCATTTATTTTTTTTGAATCTTCAACTATTATGAATTTTAATATTGGCAAATTTCCTGGAGAAGGCGCAAGATTCGCAATATCAATACAATTTATGACCTCTTCTATTCTTGGTTTTTTATCAGAATATTTTCTTATTGAGGCTCTTTTTCTGATTAATTTATCAAAATCCATGTTATTAACAGATAATTCCTATATAAAAGTGTTTTGCTTTATTTATTTAAACTTTCTAATTTATTTAAAATATACTTTATTATTCCAAGAATTATAATCGCTCCTACAATAATTCCCAGAACAAGTGCAAGATTTGAAAAACTGGCAAATATACCTGAGGCAATGGAGTCATCACCAGTCTGATTTTTAATTTCTTTATTATTTTTTATTTCTTCTGGAGTAATCATGCATATTCCATAACACCATTGTATAGAACTATTTTTATTTATTTTTGCTATTAAACCATCCCAGAATCCATAGCAATTGTATTTTTGAGTTGTATTAGAATCTAAATTAGATTCATCAATTATATTACCATCAATCATAGCTTCATCATAAAGTATTTCAGTATTATTTTCATCATAAATAGTAGACTCATTGTTATTTAGAATACTTTCATCTATGTTATTATCTGTATTATTTGCTTGATTTTCTTCTGAAATTATGTTCTTATTTTCTTCTGAAACCTGGATTTTGTTTCCGCAGCTTTTTGGAAATATAAGTATAAATATTAAAATTAATGTTAGCCATAAAATCCAATGAACACTTCTTTTCATATAATGAGGAATATTCTTTTATTTTTAAATATTCGTGAAACGTCCCGGAGAGGACTCGGACCTCTGACCCTTCGATTAACAGTCGAATGCTCTACCAACTGAGCTACCGGGACTCAATACAAGTTTTTTAGAAAAAGAATATATTTAAAGCTATTTATTTTGTTAAGTCAACTTGTGAACTTAACATACTCTTAAAAAATTATGCTCACA
>JAVHOF010000038.1:0-1019 GCA_036169915.1 Candidatus Pacearchaeota archaeon
GAATTTTCTTGTGTTCCAAAATTGAAAACCCTAAAGTTACTACCATATCCTAAAGAATATGGTTTTCAATTTTGCACATAATTAAGCTGCATAATGTTTAAATCCATTTGGATTAAGTTCATACCAAGAACTTCTTGCTCTTTGAGATAATAATACAGATAAAGCTCTTAGTTCTTCTTGTCTTTTTCTTGGAAGCTCTTTCATTTTAATAAAATCCAAACCTATTTGCATAACAGGATTTGTAATTTCTTCAAGTGTTTTTGGCTCTTGTCCTAATTCTTTAAGAATTTTAAATAAAAACATGTCTTCAAAAAATCCCATTCTCTCAGGAGATTGGTTTCTTTCTTTTGCATTTAGTGCATATTGATAAAGAATTTTTCCAGTTCTTATTACTGCCTTATATTCATCATCTTTCATTCTTCCTAAAAGATAGTTATCAATACCTATCCCAGCATGACAAAAAAGTAGACTTAAATTAGAATGTGAAATTTCTAATTTTGCCGGATAATGCTCAACTTGCTCATCTTCAACAATTCTTTTTTTCATGATTTATAAATGCATATTTAATTTATAAATATGCTTATAAAATAATACATAAATAAAAAAGTAAATAAAAAATAAATCTCTAAGCCTTAATTTGTATGCTTATCTAGAATCTAGGTTTTCTCTTAGCAAAACATTCTTTGCAGTAAACTGGCTTGCCTTCTGTTGGCTTGAATGGTACTTCACATTCTTGCTTACATTCAGAGCAAACTGCCTTATGCATTTCTCTTGGTCCTGAGTCAAAGTTTCTTCTGAATCCGCCGCTACCGCCGAATCCGCCACTTCTTCTAGGGCCATTATCGAATCTTCCCATGTTATATCCTCCGATTAATAATTCATATCAAGAACTAGCTATTGATATTGTCTTTAGATTAGTCTTTATATGTAAAATAAAAAGAAATACTGGCTTTATAAAACTATGTGTGTTGTGAGCTATGTGTAAAACATAGCTCATTTAGTGTGTAATTTTTTGTAAA
>JAVHOF010000039.1:0-1010 GCA_036169915.1 Candidatus Pacearchaeota archaeon
GCAATGACGCCCAAAACCGCTCGGCGTTGATCCGCAATCCGCGTTGGCGTTGCGTGCGGGGTGGATAGCGGATCAACGTATCGGGGCTAAAGGAAGGCTGTTTTTCACAGCTTTACTTTTAGCCCATGTTAGTAGTCTGGTTATTTTTTCTTTTTTTAGGTGGGGTGCGGTGGATTTTATTGTACTAATTATCAACGAGTTACAAAATAATTGAAACCTTATGTTGTATATATCGTATATATGGTATATATTTGCTCTATAATTAAAACATAAGGATATGGAAACTCAAGAAATGACACAATGTAGCAAGTGCGGAACTTCAATCAAAAATATTATTATGATTGATGGAAAACCATACGGAACTGAATGCGCTACGAATGTTTTAGGGATAAATCAATTACCCGCTTGGTTTAAAGGTGGCGATTGGAATGAAGCGAAATTAGTTTATGAAGCAAAGGCAAAAGAAAACGCTATTGAATTTAGTGAACGCAAAAATATTACAAGTAAACATTGGGCTGATTTCATTCGGTTATCAAGAGCATTAAGAAGCGCAAGAAAGAGAGATAACCAATGGGAAATGAATTTCATTGAAAGCATAAAAACACAAGCGGGATTTTACACCTTAACTAATGAGGGATGTAAATTTGATACAATGGAAGAAGCTGAATTAGGATGGAACGGTAGTATGGGAAGTTTCCCGTATTTGGTTCGTGAAATAAAAGGACTTGCAGGATTATCTGACAAGCAAATTCAATTACTTGAAAAAATAGAAGCGAAATGAGAAAACTAATTGATTTATCGGAAGATGTTGCTAAAGCAATAACGATACAGGCTATAAACGAAGGAACAGTTTTTAAGTTGAAAGCAGAGCAAATTTTAAACGACTATGCTAAACCTTTTATGGTTTTGAAAAAACCAAAGAGTGCGGTGGCAAAAAAGAAAAAATAACTTGCTACTAACGGTTGGGGCTAAAAGCAGTTGCCTATTAACAAATACTGCTTGATAACACG
>JAVHOF010000040.1:0-4225 GCA_036169915.1 Candidatus Pacearchaeota archaeon
TTATGGGGGATTTCAGCTATTATAACCCTAATATTTTTTTAATTATTTCATTAGTTGCCTATAATAAATCTTCTAATTGTTTTATTTGAGCTTCATCGTGGCATTTTAAAATTTCCTGTGCAACTCTTTGTCGATATCCCATGTGTTGAAATAAACCTGGTATTGTTCTGTTCGCATCAAACCCCGCAGCTATACGTAGGTTGTTTAATTTTTCTTCCATTGATTGTTCCATATTGTTTATTTTTTTAACTACAATGCTATAAACGACCTCCATGTAATATCGGGATATTGTTTTTCAAATGTTGCAATTGCCAATTCATTATTTCTTTCAGAAACTTCTACAATTTGATTTTGCATTTTCCCAGATTTATCTTTGTAGAAGAATTTATATTGTATAGTGGTTAGCATTTTTTTTCATCATTAAAGGTAACTGAAATACACATTTTCTTTAATGGTTCTTTTTCTTTAAACTCAGAATTGCCAAACTCTTCGTTTGTAAAGTATTCTCCATTCATATACCATCTACCACAAACAAAGCAGGTAAATAATCCCCCAACTTCCTTTAAGTGTGTATGTGCAGAATTACATTCCCAACAAGAGCGCAGTGAAAACTTTTGTTCCTTTAGCAATATTTCTGCTTTTTCGATAGAAGTATATGTACTAAATAATCGCAAATAGGTAAGCGATGTCCATCAAACTCATAAATGCTACCTCCTTTTGTTCTAGCATAAATTGTATTGTCTTGTCGTGAATGTGGGTGTTCTCCAAAAAATAAATCTACGGTTTCTTCTCCTATTTTAACTGTGTCAAACGCTTTGTTTTCTTTTGCATTTCCAAATCCCCATTGTTCTTCCATATTGTTTTAAATTTTCTGGTATAAACAAAATTAATTATTTCAATTCTTCTATGGGGAATTTTTATATATAGCACTTCGTGCTTTTGGCCTTTTATTTTTAATACACGAATAAATTTTTGAATCCTTCGACTAATTTATTTTTATGACTAATAAATCCCCTAAGTGAGAATGCGATTTCTTTTCTCATGGAATCTTTAATTTGTCCCATTTCTTTATTAGATATTCTTGACAATTTATTCCAGGGGATTTCTCCATATGGGGTAACGACTTTTACATCTGAGAAGTCTCCAGTTTTGGATGAAGGTGAGATTCCTGCGTGAATATTTTCCAATGAATTTCTGGCGGTTCCTACCATAATTTCTGTAAGGAGAATTTCTTCTTCTGGTGATAGGGTATCTGTATTTTTTCTTTCCATACCCACTTTTTTTGGATGACAATAGAGACAATTTCTTTTTTTACATTTGCAAATGGAATTTTCTCTATATGAAATTCCTTCATTAATAAGTGAAGCAAGATAAAATAAAGTAAAATTATTTTCCATATTATTTTTTACATAGACCTTCGGTCTTTGGCTTTTATTTTACGCAGTTTCTTTTAATATATCTTCTATATTAGATAATATATGTTCTACGCTAAAATTTTTAACTTCTGGAATATCCATTGATAAAAGGATTGCTTCTTCATATTCATCTTCGTCTGTTGGAATAAATCCGATATTTAAATTTGCGATACTTTCTGCGTTATCGGCATCAAGTTTTAGCATAACATATATTTCAATTCCAAATATAATGTTTGTATCTTCATCTCCAAGTATGGTCAAAGATATTTCGGCATCTCTAACATTTTGGTACTTATTAATAAGAGCATTTATATCTTCTGAGTGTTTTTCTACAAGCTTTTTTATATAGTCTTCGTTATATTTTTTCGCATCAGTTTCCTCACATATTTCTATTTCGTAATGTATAGTAATATTTTGTTCTTTTTCTTCTGGCGAAATTTTATATGTATCTCCTAACCATATAACTTCATTTTCTTTAAGTTTAAGGTTAAGTTTTTCTATAATATGCTTTGAAAAAACTTCTTCAAATTCATTTTCTTTTTGAATAAGAATAGCTTCAATTTTTTCGTGAGTTTCATTTGTAAAGTTTTTTGGGTCCCAATAAATAAAAGGAATATTTTTAAGTTCTTTTCTTGGGTGCAGCCATGGGTCATTTTCAAGAGCCATTGCTGCCAATTCTTCCATTATTCTAAATCTATAATCTATTTCTTCGGTGATTTCAATAATGCGTGTTTCTTCGTTTAAATCTAGTTTTGCTTTTTTCATTGTATTAACGTTTTTTATTTTATTATACGAAAAATCCCCACAAATGTTTCATCGGGGGATTTGTTTTTTAAATATTATCCAGAGCCTTTAAAATAAACTCATTCATGTAATTATTTATTTGCAGAGCAATATCCATTTTTTCACTAAGAGTTTTTGCAATGAATAATTGTGTTGTTTTACCTTCATTATTCATAGAGTCAATGTGAAAATAGTGTCCTTCGCTACCGCCTTTGCAAACAAAACAATATAACCAGCGAAATCTTGGCATTTGTCTATCTTTAAGAGGAGTTTCATCTACACTATCAAATATAGCAAAAGAGAAATAATCCAACCAATCATAAACAGAATAATCATCTTGATTCTCGACTTTAAGAATAATCCCTTTAAGATATTCTTCGATAGCACTTTTAAATTCACCAAGAGTACACATTTTATCAAAGTGAACATACCCTGGCTTTCCTTCAGTCGGAACGTACTTTTCAATTTCTAATGTTATTTCCATTTGTGGTATTTATTTGTTTCTATGGTATTATACGGAAAATACCCCATAAATGTTTCACAAAGTTTTATATGGGCAATAAATTCAATGCATCAATTGCATCCTGCGTATGATTAACAAAGATATCAATCCACATTATGATAAGCACAATAAGGGCTCCGCCAAATATAATAAGATAAGCTGGGTCATGCAATGCAATTCTCCACCTCTCTTCTAGGGGCTTCGACAGATAATTATAAGATAGATTAAATGAAGAAAAAGGCTTTTCAAATTTCATTGGTACATATTTTATCGAACACACCAAAATTCGTGAGGTCTACCTGGACTGCTATTACAACAATCACAGTTTTGAAAACTTCCTTCTATTAAAGTGTTTTTTAATTCTTCTTCTGTATAGAGAGAACAGTTTTTGCGATAATACCCTACAACCTCCTGGCGCAACCAAATTTCACATTTACTCTTTAATTCTTCTAATGTAAATCCAGACTTTGAAGTTAATCTTTGCCCTTTGTAATATATGGTTGCCCATAATCCGCAAGTGCTTTGAGGTCTTTTTGTGCTATCTCTCTGGTCAGCATCATATCTGATATCGAAGTGATAATCTCCTGCTGTGGCCTTTGCTGTTGAATAATCAAGACCAAAATATTCGTCTTGCTCTATCTAATTATTTATTATTGTTTTCATGATTTGACGTTGATTTGGCGTAATTAAAACCAGCAATAAAATATCTTTGAATAAGCTTAGCTGTTTCGTCATCCCACTCTTTTAGATTCTGCCCTCTCACTATCTGAGTTTCTGAGTAATCAATCGCAGCTTGTTTTGCTTCTTCATCAGAAGGGATTGTTGACTTTATTAAACATTTTTGACATACCCCATTTAAATGATTTGTCATTTGGAAACAGGTTTCACAAAATTTTAATTCAAATTCTTTTTCAACTTCAAGTTGCTCATTTTTTTTACTGAGGAATTACCAAATACTCCACAAAACCCCAATGTTGCAGCCTCAACCTTTTCTATTAAACTACAGTTTATACATCCGTGTGAATCTAAATCTAAAAATTCATTTCCAGTAAGATTAAGATGATTGTCAACTTCTTTTATGTAATTAACATTTATTTCACTTGGACATTCTGCATTTAAATATTGTTTAACAAAATATTTTGAAATGGTGTTGGAAATATTAAAATTTGGATAAATCCCAAATATTTTATAATATGTGCCCAATGTTTTAATTAACACTCCAGGTGGAACAACAACACCGTCCATCCCATTTTCTGGAATAAAAAGCCAATCATTGCCATCATATTTTGTGTCTAAACTTGCTATTTCATCAGATACAACAACCAATTGATGTGGTTTGCAATTATCTCTAATTTTTAAATGTTCAGCATTGGATATAAATTCATATTCATTATTCCCTGGATGTTTTACAATGTCATCAACATGAGGCTCTCTATTAAGGAGAATTAAATGCGTCTTAAATGGTTTTTTCATATTTTATAATATTTCAGCAAGAAAACCAAGTCGTCACGAAGTGCGGCTTGGA
>JAVHOF010000041.1:0-19123 GCA_036169915.1 Candidatus Pacearchaeota archaeon
CAAAATGGAATGGCTTCCTGGAAAATAGGATTTCTAAAGAGCAAGTGTGTAGTTATAGATATTTTTTTATACCTTTTTATTATAGAGTTATTGTGCTCCGGTAGCTCAGTTGGTAGAGCGCATGCATGGTAAGCATGAGGTCCCGAGTTCAATCCTCGGCTGGGGCTGTTTATCAATTTAAAAAAAGTTTATAAACTGGTTTTTAATGGATTTTTAATGGAAACTTTATCAGTAGATGAAGGTACAATAAAAGATATTAAACCTTTAGGAGGCTTTGTAAATTTATTAACTTTGGATAATGGACATGATCTTGAAGAGACTCTTGTTTTTGATTATGTTTCTAGAGATTTTATAGGTTTAAAAGTTAGGATTGAATCTAGGGCGATTCATTCAGGGCTTTTTTGTGTTTCTTCCAGGGCAATTGATCAGGATATTTATTTTGGAGAAAATCCTGAACCAGTTAGAGTAAGAGTTTATTCAAGAAATGTTAGAAAGTATTTTCTTAGATATGGCATAGTTTTATAAAGGGTTCTTTTCTTTTTTGGACATGACATATAGAATACTTTTAAATAAAATTGTAGGATATAAAATTGGAAAATCACAAAATAATGGAACTCTTAATGGGAATCTTGGCATTTTAACTAGACAATTTTCAGATGTTGCTGAAGAATTTTGTCCTCAAGAAGTTGAAGATGAACTTTTATATTTAAGGATGAAAGAAGCTTATGAACATGTTGGAGAATATTTAGAACAACTTGTTAATCAAAATAAAAAACTTACACCTCGTTCTCAAATATCTTTATTAGAACATTTATTTGAAAGAGATTCTTTAGCTACTTCAATGAGTCTGTTAAAAGCAAATAGCCAAGATCCTGAAAGAGATGGCTGGGATAGAATGACTTTGGATCAATATTTTGAATCTATAAAAGGGCAAAATGGACAAGATGATAAAAGATAAGGATTTTAATCTTGAAAGATTAAAGGAAGAATATAGTAAGTTTAAAGAGAGATTTAATTTACCTGAATTTTTAGAATTAAACAAGTTATTTGATATAGAAGATGCAGAAACTGAAACAGATTTTTTATTGAGGAAAATAAGAAGAATAATTTCTGAAAGAATAAGTGCTTATTCAAGGTTTATTGAAATTATTTTAAATCCGAGCAATGCACCTTTGTTTTTTTTCAAGCTTGTTAAAAAACTTGATTCAAATGACAAGGAAATACTTGGAGGAATCTATGAAATTCTTGGTGATATTGAAGTTGCAACAATATCTCTTGATTTAGATTACAATGAAAAAAAAGAAGCTGAATTCATAGATAAGATGTTCCATATTTTTAGGGATGAAATCAAAGAGAAATTCCTTAAGATAATTGAGAAATTGTCAGGTGGAAATGATAATAATATAAAACCTAATGGAAGTTATTTTGGATAAAAATTTCAATTAATCATTTTTTCAATGTCTATCTCCAATGAAGACTAAATAAGTAGTCTCTCAATTTCTATTTCGAGACTAGAAAATAATAAGTTCATTGGATTAATTTCTCAATATCTATCTCCAATGAAGAGACAGGCATTTTTATTTTATTGTTCTTTAAAACTGAAGGCGAAATCTCACCTATGATTCCAATTGGATTCTGTTTGTTTGATTTGTCTATGAGGATTATTTCACCGCATCTACCTTCTATAAAAGAAGGATTTTCTGCTTCTTTAATTTCAATCTTGAAATCAAGCATTCTTGCTAAATAATCAATAATCTGTTTTAGTTCTGTAAAATTTGCTTTTTCATGGCATAAACTTATGCATAATTTTTCGTTTTCTCCTATTCCAGTTTCACTTTTTTCATCTTCATGGAAAACATTTCCCATTTCAAATATTTTTTGAGGATAGGCTGCGTCTGGATTTTCACTTAGAATTGCTATTGATTGTGCTAAAAGAGAAGTTCTTAAAATATTATTTTCTGTTTTGGAATCAATCACTTCAATAATATTATTCTTAAAATCTTTTATTCCCAGATTTTTGAATTGCTTTTCTTTTGTTGATAGATGATAGGTGGATATTTCTAATAGGCCAAGGCCTATTAAAATATCTGATATTTTTCTTTTTAAAATTGATATTTCATTTTCTTGTCCGATTGTTGAGATATTTGGTATTTCTGGAATAAGATTTTCGTAGCCATAGGCAATTGCAATATCTTCTGCAATATCAACTTCATGCAAAATATCTGTTCTATATGCAGGAATTAGTGCATAGGATTGATCTTTATTTTTTTCATAGCCTAAACCCATTTTTTCTATGCATTTTATTATATCTTTTTCCTTTAAGTCTAAACCTATTAATTTATTTACATTTTCAATTGAAAAAGGCATTTTTTCAGGGTCTAGATTAGGAGAAAGTTCTTTTTTTGAATCAATTATTTCCATTGATGAGATTTCTCCACCCATATCTGCTAATGATGTCACAATCATATTTAGAGTTTTTTTAAGATATTCAGAATTAAATCCCGAGCATTCAATAAAAACATCCTTTGTTTTTTCAGTTATTTTTCCTGTTTTATCTGAATTTATTATTGGAGGCATTGAAAGGATTTCATTGTTTGCATCTTCGAAAATAGGGAAAACTTCGTAATCTTTTAATAAGTCTCCATATTCTCTTCCTGTTGGATGTTGTGATAATATTTGGCGGCCATTCATTTCTTTTCCTGCTTCAAGAGGAATAAATCTAATATCTTCTGGTTTTTTTGCTAAAAATCTTATTGGAAGTCTTATCTGTTCTAAAGGATAAATTCCAATTGCCAATTTTTTTCTGTTTCTTCCGTAACTTCCATGTAGTTTTTCTTGGATATCTATAATTTCTTTTATTTTTTCATCTGTAAATTTCAAGTTTTTTACAATTGCACATTCTGTGAATGGACGAACTTTTTTAACTGATCTGTCTATTGTAACTTTAAAATCTTTTTCAGGTTTGTTTATTTTATATTCTCTTAAACCTGTTTTCTTTCCAAGAAATGAAAGAATTGCTCTTGAATAGCCTTGCATGGACAAAAGATCTGGACGATTTGCAGTTATATCAATTGAAATTTCATTTTCTGTAAGACTTTCAATTGGCATTCCAAACATATTTATTTTTTCTTCTATTTCTTGGGTTATTTTTCCAATATGTTTTTCTAATTCTTTGCGGTTTAGTGTTAGTATTGTCATTTTAAATCTCTATTATATAAAATCCAAATTTTTTAATCTCTTCAAGATCATGCATTCTAGTTGGATTGACTTTAATTATTGATTTTGCTTTCTTTTTAATTGTCCTGCTGGTATAGGTTTTGGTTTCAGGGTCATATTCCTCTAATATTAATAAATCTCCTTCTTTTATATCAAAATCTGCTAGTCTTAATTCAAATTTTCTAGTTCCATTTAAGATTAACTGAAAATATTCAGGCCAGACTTTTTTACGAATTTCCATTTTATTCTTTTATTATAAATAAAAAGCATTTCATATTATCATATTTTACTAAAATGTTTTTTATTTCCTCCACATCTTCATTTCTCTTAATTTATTTATATCATTGGAGTACATATTCCTTAAATCATTAATGTTGAAAAATTCCATGATAATCCTGTCAAAGCCAGGGCCCCATGCAAGAATTGGAATATGTTTTCCAAAAAAAGGGGTTGTTACTTCTGGACGAAACATTCCTGCTCCACCAAGTTCAACCCATTTTTTGAATATTGGATGAAAAACATCTATTTCTAAACTTGGTTCTGTATATGGAAAATAACTTGGGCGAATTCTTATTTTTTCATAGCCCATCTTCTTGAAAAATTCTTTTAAATATCCTAATAATTGCCTAAAATTAGCATTTTCATCAATTACAATTCCTTCTGTTTGATTAAATTCAAATCCATGAGTTGTATCAACTGTTTCATTTCTAAAACATCTTCCTATTGCAAAATATTTTGCTGGAAATTCTTTTTTATCTGCAATTTTCTTTAAAGTTTGACTTGAAATGCAAGTTGTATGTGTTCTTAGAAGGACTTTTTTTGCATCATCTTCTTTCCATTCATAATTCCAGCCCTTACTTCCTTTTATTTTTCCTTCATGAGCTGCTTTTATGCTTTCTACAATTTTTTTATCAGGAAGTTTTGCAGTTTTGTTTTTTATAAAAAAAGTATCCTGCATTTCTCTAACTGGATGGTCTTGAGCTGTGAAAAGAGCATCAAAATTCCAAAATCCTGACACTGCCATTGGTCCTGTCATTTCTTTAAATCCCATTTCAAGCCATATTTTTTTTGCATAGTCTGTTGCTTGATTCACAAAATGCTTTTTTCCTCCATATATTTTAGGAACAGGGCTTGTCAAATCATATCTTCTAAATTTCTTGCTTTTCCAGGCATTTGTTTTTAATATTTCAGAGGTAAATGATTCAATAAGCTCTTTTGAACTTGAAAAGTCATGTTTTGATATTTTTTCTCCAAGTTCTGTTGTTGAAAATGTTATTATTCTTTTGTTTTGCAGTTCTATTATATTTTTTCTTGATTTTAGATTGTTAAAAGAATATTGTTCTTCTGGCTTTAATTCATCAAATTTTTTTGGAAGACTTTCTAAGAATCTTTCTTCAAGAGTTTTTTCAGTGATTTCTTCTTTTTTTCCAATGAGCATTATATTTTCGTTTACTAGATTAATGAGAGCTTTTTTCCTAAGTGCTCCAAGTGCAGCTTTAAATTCATTATCATTTAGCCCTGATTGTTCTTTTGCTTCTTTTAGTGAAACTGAATTTTTTCTTGCAAGCAGGTTCATTAATCTTCTTTCAGGCAATCCCTGTTTTAGATAAAGAATTCCATTTATATCTAAATCAATTATCTTAAATTCTTCTATTTTTATGGTTACAATATTCTTATTTGAAAGAAATTCTAGTGCTCTTAGTATTGAAGTTTCATCTAAATCTGTTTTTCCTTTTATTTTTTCCAATTCCCCTTCTTTTAGAAAAGATATTATTTTTCTTTCGTTTGGACTAAGAGAATCTAATAGTTTTTGAATGTCTTCTGATAGATGTTCCATGGATTATATATGGATTAGAAGTTTTATAAATTATTCGGGTTGATGATTTTGAAGAATTTATTGTTATTTGATTTTTTATTGAACTGCTTTTTTAGCCTGAATTGTTGATGATTTAAGAGATTGCAAAAAACCCATTAAATCCTGTTTTTTGTACTTGTTTCTTGGAAACAAAACAAGTTCTGCTCCTGTTTTTTTGCATAGATTGATATTTTGAATAACCCTCGCTAGAACTTTTGATTTATCTTTATTATTTAGCTTTTTTATTTCATCTATGTCAATACCTATTTTTATGCTATTATTTTTTGCAATTCTGCATAGAATTTCATTTAATCCAGAATCTCTTTGTTTTAAAGGCTCTTTTCTGTTGTGAAGCTCTGGAGAAAGAAGAATATTTATATCAGGATTTTCAAGCATTTTTCTGTTAAAATCTTCATCCTGGGCTTTGACTATTATTTCTTCATTTTTATTTTCTCTTTTAATCTTTTGTACTTGTTTTCTTGCTTCGTTGAGGTTTGAACTTGTGATTAATGTCATTTTTTATTATACTAATTTTTATCAAAAAATTATTGTTCCAACAAAATGCTTGTTATTTAATAAATTATCTAAAGATCTCATGTCAGGGCCTAGTATATATGTTGTTATTTTATATTTGTTTATTATTTTTGAAGCTTTTTGGTCAAGCACAAAGTGCTGACCTGGCTTGAATTTTTCCTTTAGAGCCATTTTTAAAAAGTCTTTATGAGTTATTTCTGGAATAAAAGTTGTTCTTTTGTAAACTAATGGATTTTTATCATGAAGTCCGCTTACATTTGTAAGATTAATAAATATTGTATTAAAGTATCTTGCTAATTTTGCTGATGTTGCATCAGAAGTTTCGTTTTCAGCATATCTTAGAGCTCCACAGAAAATAATATCATGTATTTTTAACAGGTTTTCAACATCTTTCATATCATGCGGAACTCCTTGACTAGCATCTTTTCCAAAAAAATAAGTCATAAATCTTGCATTTATCCTTGTTGTTGAGATTCCTAACAATCCCTGCAAGTATTCTTTTTTAAGTATTTCTTCATTGTCTAAGCCATGTATATAAGTTCTTGCAACTGAACCTCCTCCGCAGACAACTATAAATTTGTGTTTGTCTGTATTTTTTAAAAGAGTTTCTTTAAAATCTGTTAGGAATTTTACATTTATCTTATCTGGAACAATAAGGCTTCCACCAAGGCTAATAACAATTATTTTTTTCATTTTCATCTCTTTTGATAGAATGATTAATTATAATGTTTATTTAAATATTACCTTAGGATATATGTTCTATAATACAATAATGATTTTTAATGAATGTTCCTTTATATTTTGATGGTATATCATGTAAGTCCTAGAGATATTGCAATTTTAGTAGGTGGCATTGTTCAGGGAAGGTTTAGTTCAATGGGTGGGGCTGGTGGAATTGATCTTCATATTGCAATTGATGGAGAAGGTGTTCATGGAATATATGAAGGTCATGATTTTTCTTTAACTTTATCTGAACAAATGAATACCTTAGGTTTTAGTTTTAAAATGAAAGTTCCGCTTCATCCTGAAGAGACACACAGAGATTATTATTCAAGCTTATCAAGAATTATTGGAGACACAACTGTTGAAATCCAAGGAGATACTTATTCAGCTAGAGGAATTATTAGAAAATATACTCAACAAATCAAAAGCCCTAATGATATTTTTAATGATTTATGGAATTATATCATGAAAGATCCTTTTTCAAAAGTATTAAGAGAAATAACTGCAAATAGACATTCTAAACTGTGAATAATTTATTATCTGTTACATTAAATATTTTTAATCTGGCTCCTGCGTCAAGCCAGCCATGGGAATAATTCAAGCATGCGAATGCATTTACAAAATCTTCTTTATTTTCAAAATATTTTGAATCAGAAAGATAACTTTCAACCATCAATATTATCTCTCTTGCCTCTATTTCTCTTGATTTTGCAATTGATTTTTTTGCTATCTTTAATGCCCTTGAAGTTAAGTTACAATACTTTGTTATTTTTGATTTAGTTATTTTATCTTCCATATTAAATAAATGGTGTTGAGGTTTATATATTTGTTTAAGGAAGAAGATTGTTAATTTTTTTGCACGCAAGACATAAAATATTTTCATAAGATTTCTCTGCAACTAAAACTGCTGTAAAATCATACTCTGCAACTTGATTACCTGAAATATCACTTGCAATAATCTGCCCCTTGATGACATTATCAAAATTATTTATTAAGATATTTTCTTTAAATTTTAGTATTGTATCGAAGACTTCAAATATTTCTATATCATTGTTAATCTTGTTTTCAGCAATATTTTTTATTAATTGATTAGCTTCTTTTATATTTTCTTTTCTATTATGTGGACCTACTTCTATACTTATGCCGCAATCAACAAAATCAATTAATGCTTTTCCACTTGCAAAAAATTCAGGCATTATAACTAATTTTTTTAAACTCAATTGTTTTGCAAATTCTATTTTTTCATTATTTGGCTTTGTAATTATTCCAAACATAGGACATTTACTAGATGAAGAATGCAGATCAATTATATAATAAAACTTTTTTAATTTTTTAATCAGATTATAGGCTAGTTTTTCTTCATGGTTTCCATTAATCTTGCCTGGAAAACATCTGTTTAAATCGCAATCGATGAATCTTTTATTTTCAATAAATGCTTTTTTATTTGCAAGAAAAAAAGGAAAGAAAGACTGGTTTTTACTAACTTCAAGACCATATCTTTCATTTCCATGTAAACAACAAACAATTAATATATTTTTCATTTTTATTTAAAAGTCGTAGCAACATCCCCTATAAGGAGACTTAGGTTCAACATATTTTGGAAGCTTTGTTAAAGAAGGATTTAGACCTATAGCAAGAACAGCATCTCCTTTGTCCAAGGCCATTTCTAAATCTTGTTTAAAGAATCTGCTTATTGAACAATGTTCTGGTTCTGTTCCATAAAAAAGTTCTCCATAATATCCTCTGATAACTCCTTTGTTGTCTATATCGCATTTGAGATATTTTGCAAAACTTCTTTGAATTTTCTTTAAATCCTCAGGCATATTCTTAAGTCCTGGAAATGTAATTGAACAATAGTTTGCTAGTGCTTTATACATTCTTGGATTTTGAGTCCTTAGACATATTGCACTCTCTCCATCTATTACTTGATTTGTAATTTCTCGAAAGATTCCTCTTCCTTGAATAGAAGAGTCTAAACATATTCCTTCTACAATTAAACAAGGAAATCCTGCAAAAGATCTTTTATTATAACTAGCCATTGCTTTTATTTCTCCATTTCGAAGAAGAAAAACTCTTTTTGGCATTGTTACATGATTGTAGACATCCTGAAAATCTAGATTTCTTCCAAAGCCGTTTCTTACAATTTTTACAACTTCTTCTAAATCTTGCTGATTTGAATCAAAGTATTTTTTTGGATGTAAGATTTCTTCTATATTGCCAAAGACAGGTAGAAGCTCTTATAATTTTATTTTTCATTTTACTTCTAACCTCCTTTCAACCTTTTTCAGAATGAGTTTCAAAATAAGAATTATTAGATAAATAGGCCTATAGCCAGGGATAAGAAATTAACAATTTATGATTTGGAGTTTTAACTAAGAAAGAATTTAAAATTTTATTGCCAGAGATAACCTCTAACTTGAATTGCCATATATTTTTAATTTTTAAGAACTATTTAAACTTTTGCCTATATTTTTTAAACTTAGCATAATACTATTTTTTTATCACTTTATTGTCATAGTCACTTCTAAATATTCCTTTTAATATTCAGTTTTTATTAACTAATTTTGTTAAATGAACATTCAATCACATAAATCATTTAAAAACTGGAAAATTTTATTAAATCATAAAAAGGGGAAATGGGAGAAGTTTTCTTCTCCCTCCTTTTATCTTAAGTTGAGAGAATATACTTAATTTATTATACTATAATTTTTTTATAATGTTATTATTTTTCGCTTAACTAGTTTGATTGATGTTATTAGAAGTGAGATTGTTGAAGATTATATGTGAACAATATCTCTTATCTATGAATCATAGAATAAGGTGTTATTTTATTTATTATAAATCTCGAACCTACAAATTCCGAAGTAACTGCAGAAATTATTGAATTACCTACAGCAGCTTTTAAAAGCCCCCCTACTAAAGGTATTCTTGCTTCTTTTGAATAATGTTCTATTATTTCATTGATATCTTTTTGAGAAAGTGTAATCTGGGTCAGGTTTATTTGATTGAATCTTTTAATGATAAGATTTTTCCCAGGTCCTGGGCATTCTATTGACAGGATTGATAAGTCTCTTAGTAATGGTTCTATTTTTTTCATTGGATCCAAAGGCATTTCATTTGTTTTTACAATTGGACTAAATTGTGCAAATTGTTGAGGCTGCTGTTGCATTGGTTTAATTTTTGGAACTATTTTTTGAATAGACTTTGTATATCCTGGTATTTGTGTTGGAATTTTTTCTCTATAAAATATTTGTTTTCTTTTTTCTTCAGGAATATTTGAAGACATTGAAGGTTCTAGAGGTTGTTTTTTAATTATTTTTTTGAAAACATTTTCTGAATCTCTTGGTTCTATGAATCTTCTTTTAAATTTCTCAATTTCAATAGTCTCTTTTCTTCTTTCATCTTCAAAAGGTCCTGAAAACATATGTTTTGTAAATTCTTTTAGAAAAATAATCCTATCAGCATCATTAATTTGTTTTAATCCCATTTTAGTAAACTAAAAATTTAATATCTAGGAAGAGTTCTCGGCCTCATTTGCTCCCTTATCATGCTGTTTTCTCTAATAGGTTCTTGTGCGGTTCTTCCTCTTATTTTTTCTTCCATTAGCATGATTCCCTTTGAAATAACTTTATTTTGATCTAATAAAGAATCTAATTTTTTTAACAATTCTCTATCAGGGCCTTCAGAAGAATAATTTCCTGAGTATTTTTCTGCAAAACTTTTTGCTGAAATTTCAAATAATTGTAAAAGTTTAGAAATATTATTTGATAAATCATCGAATTTAACAGCAAGGTTTGTTAAAACTCTTTGGAGATTTATAAAATTTTCAAGCAGTGCTTCTTCTACTTCTGTTTTTGATCTTTTTTTATCTGGAAAACTTTCTTTTTTGTTCATTTTAATTTTTTCTTATTTTATATAAGAAAGAATAATTTATAAACATTAGGGTTGTTTAAATTTTTATGGTTTTGCTAATTCAGTCTGTAATTTTGAGTATTATTCAAGGGATTACGGAGTGGTTTCCTGTTTCTAGTTCAGGACATCTAGCATTAGTTCAGAATTATTTTGGTTTTCAGAATCTTTCTTTTGATGTTTTTTTGCACCTAGCAAGTATTTTTGCTGTCTTAATTATATTTTGGAAAGATATTTGGAGATTAGCAGATTTGAGAAAAAAAGATAATTTTAGATATATTTTATTGATAATATTGGCTACAATTCCTGCTGGAATTATTGGTTATTTATTCAAAGAATTTATTGAGAAATTTTTTTCAAGCATGATTTATTTAGGATTTTTTTTTATGATTAGCGGAATTATAGTTTACAGCACTAAGTTTTCAAAAGAGAGAAAGGAAAAAATAAATTTTTTAGATTCAATATTTGCTGGAATTTTTCAAGCGATTGCAATCCTGCCAGGAATATCAAGAAGCGGAGCAACTATAAGTTCTTTAATGCATAGAGGAATTAAAAAAGAAGAAGCTGTTAAATTCTCTTTTTTAATGGCAATTCCTGTCATTTTAGGTGCTTCTATTTTGGAGCTGAAAGATTTTAGTATTTCTGGAATAAATTATTCTGTATTGATTTTATCTTTTTTTATAACACTTGTTGTCAGTTTGATTACAATAAAAGTATTGATTAAGATAGTAAAGAGCGAGAAGTTTTATTTATTTGGAGTGTATAACTTTTTATTAGGCGTTTTAGTGTTAGTGTTGAGTTTCTGGAAATAAAGTAATTGAAAATTAATCTTTTGGTGGATTCATTAATTCTTGAAATCCAAGATATTTTGTAATGGGTTCAAATGGATTTGTTTTATATAAAAATGTTCCCCCTATTTTGTTTGGTGCACCGAATCCATTCCATCCAGGAAGCCATATTTTTTCTTTAGTTATTGTTGGATGAAGGCAAACTGCTTCTAAAATACTTCTTATAACTATAGGGTCTGGATTTTGATGATTATTTGATAAAAAATCAGATTTTTTATTAAGCCTATATTCTTTTATTTCTCCTTTTTTTGGATAAACAATTAAAGTTAAATCCTCTCTACAATCTTCGTAGGGCATAATACACCTGTCTCCAAAAGACGTAAAAAATGTTCCAATATGAACATCTTCCCAATCATCTTCAGGAACAATATCTTCAATTAATACTTCAAGGTTCTTCATTATTTTTTCAACTGATATGCTTTCGAAAAAAATTCTAATTTTAGGAGAATAATAAGACATTATATTAAGTTGATAAAGATACTGAATTTTTCCAATATTCATTTGAAATAATAGGAAATTCTATTTAAAAAGAAGATTGTTTTTAGAAATAACTTTTTGAAATAAATGGAAAATTTTAAAATGGGCTCGGGGGGAGTTGAACCCCCATTACCCGGTATCTCCTATTATATCATATTAAAATAGCTGGAGCCGGGGTTTCTACCGTTAAAATACGCGCCCTTAATATAATTTTAAAAATTATCCAATGTTATAAATTTATGCTTTTGTATATGATTACATCACAATAAATATTAAATATACAATATTTTTGTTAATGTTAATAAAATGCCTAAATTAAAAAAAGCAGAGTTTGATAAAAGATGCAGGTTTAGAGAAGCAAGACAAAATAATCCTCGAGAAGGATTAGTTAATCGTGTTAATTGTTCTTCTTGTACTAATATGTCTGGAGGAGCAAATAATGAAGAACTGGCTCTGTGCAATCATTCAGAAAGATTTAGAAAAGTAAAAATAATGGCATACTGGAGCGGTTGGGGGAATCGTACGGGTAACTATATTGCTTCTCAATGTGTTTGTGATGCATATACTCCGCATCCATTACCAAAGGAAATTAATTTACCAATTCTTCCTGAACATCATGCAATTCTTCTAGGTTCTCAATATGCAGATCCTTATCATACTGATTCAAATTGTCCTTATGTTATAGAAGAAGCAAGAATGCTAACAATAAATAATGGAGATACTGGAACATTAAGAAGAGCTGAGATTTATGTTTGTGATATTTCTGATAAAGTGCCTGGAGAAACAATAAGAGATATATGTGATATGCCTTGTTGTGAAACAAAATTACCCTTCCAACTTTTATATAATCCTAATGGTTATAGGGCAAGAGTAGGATTAAAACCCGATGGATCAGAACCAAGGGTTTGGGTAAGAAATGGAATTGTAAAGCATGAAAGAAATGTTGAAATGACTATTGAGGAAGCAGAGGTGGTATTTGACTTATCAAGATTCAGCACTTTAGATAAAAATTTACATTTAAGAATTACGAGTGTTTCAGATTATTTAAGAAAACATTGTAATAGATTAGGTTCAAGACCCTTATCAGAAGCTGTTAATCCTGTTCATCTTGGTTCTAGTTATCATATTTTAGATGATCCAATACTAGTTTCTAATTCGGGTGCAGATGTTTGGGTTTATGATGAAAGATTATTTGACAGAAAAAGAATAGTATTATCCAAACTTTTGAAAGATTTAGAAAAAATACCAGAAGGCATTATTCCTTGCATGGATGTACATAAAGTTTTTAGAAATGCAAGATCTTATTGCGGTGATTATGAATCTTCAGGAACATATCATTTTTTCGGACTTTTAAAGCCCGCTTCCCCTAATCTTGCTTCAAGGGGAGTAAATCATCTTATAGAAATTAATGCTGTTAAATTTCATGGTTATGAGCATATGTGGGGGGAATTTGGAAGAGGATTTAATGGCTTAGCAAGTTTTCATGAAGAATAAAATAAAAATAGTTTTGAGAACTAATTAATTATATTTTTAAAATTACATTCTTTTTATTTCATCAATTTCTTCTTCTGAGATTGAGCATCCTCTGAATTTCAGCCCATAGAGAATAGCTTCAAGTGTTTTGGGATCTTTTATTTCAAGTAGTCCTTTTTTATTAGCAATATAAGCTAATTCTGTTGATCTTATAATCTTGAATTTTCTAAAAAATTCATAGTTCTTTGTATTTGCATTAACTTTTGTATGCAGTTTTTTTTCAAAAAGCCTTCTTAAATTTTCAGGATTTTCACATAACATTCTTGTTGTTCTTTCATCAATAACTATTACATTTTCGTTTTTTAGTATCATTGAAAGAGCTAAGGCTGCACATTCACCTTTGTCTAATATATGAATTGACCTTTTATTTGTGAAAAAAGTTGAATTTGCTATTCTCATTATCTCTTCTCTTTTATTTCTTAGTTCATCAACTTCTTTTTCAGTTATATCTGCATGTTTTATTATTTTTTCATCAAATAATTCTTTTATTTGAAGCGCTTCTAGCTCAAATCTTTTTATTTCCAGCGGTGTATCTATTATTTCCTGTTTAACTTCTTTTGTTATGAGGAAATCTCCTTTGAATTCTTTTTTTATTTTTTTGAATAATGGCAATAAACTGTTCATTGCAAAATTTATTATAGGTCCTGCATCAAATATCAAATCTTTTGTCATTTTTTATTTATATTTTATTAATAATTTATTCAAATGGTTTATAAGAGGAGTTCTCCAATCGAGCTTAAGTTGTGTTCTTATTAATTTTATTATTTCTTTATCCATTTTTTTGAGATTCTTTATTTCAAGTTTTTTTATTTTAGATAATATTATTAGATCTTTTTTATCTTTTAAAAAATAATTCTTTTTTTCATAACTTGTTATCATTATTTAAAAATCTCCTCTGCAATTTTTATTCTATTCTTTACTGGCATTGTAATTGATAAATCAACATCTCCAATTCCTGTCTGCCCTGCATATTCTGCAAGTTCCCAGACAGAAATTCCCAGTATCTTTGCTGTTTTTTCCATAGATATTCCATGTTCGTAAATTCTTGAAGCTTTGTTTATGCTTGCTTTTCTGAATACTTCTGTCATGTAATTTTTTAATTTTCCAGAAAGCTTTTCAATTGAATTTCTTATGCTGGTTATTTCATTTCTAAACCCCTCAATATTATTATTTCTCAATTCTTTGAGGGCATTATCCATGCATTTTATGTAATTTTTATAAAAAGAAGGCCATTCTTTATATTCTCCATATTTTTCTCTTTCTATTAATTTGCTTAGGGAATAAATTATTACTGCTATTGAAATTATATCTGGATCCTGATAAATTGAAGAATCGTGGACAACCTGATTACTTAAATTTTTTATCTTTATATAATCCTCTTTTTTTAATGCACCCTGAGTTTTTTGGAGGATTTTAATAACATGACTTTTATCTTCCATATTTTATTGAATTAAGATAATTATATAAATCTTTGTTAATCTTTTATAAAGGCTTAATTAATTCCCTTAAATGGTTTACTAAAATAGGTTGGCATTGTAATATCTTTTTAGTTTCTTCTTCTATAAATTTTTCTAAATTATTTAAATATTCAATAGCTTGTTCTTTAGAATAACCTATATCTTTTGGAATGGGGAGTCCTGGAACAATATGAAATTCCTTAGTTCCATATTCATAACCTAGGTGAAGAAGTTCATGAATAATTGTTTCTAATTTGTCATCAAACAAATCTTTAGAATTTATTTCTATAATTTTAAACAAGCCTATTGTAGCTAAACTTCCATGAAAATTAGGGTCTGAATGAGGAAATTCTATAATTCTGCCATTACATCTTCTAAAAATTGCATATCCTCTATAAATCATCTTTCTTTTAAAAGAAAAGGGTTTTTATAGATTATTATTATTGTTATTTTATGATAAAAGTAATTTTAGACACGAACTTTTTGATTTATTGCGCAAAGAATAAGTTAGATTATATTGAGGGAATTGATGAATTGCTTAGTGAGGGGCATGAGATAGTTGTGCCTTTACAAGTTGTTTTTGAACTTGAAAAACTTAGAGATGATAAATTTAAAAAAGTTTCTGGAGCAGATAAACAGGCTGCAGGACTTGCTTTGCAAATTCTTGATGCAAATATAATAAAAAAAATTGATATCCCTGGAAACAGTGTTGATGGTGCACTTATCAAGCTTGCTGATGAAAATAAAAAGAATATAGTTGCAACACTTGACAGGGGTATGAGAAGAGAGCTTCCAAGGGTTATTTTAATCAACAGATTTAAGAAATTGATGCTGACTAGATAGTTAAATTAGTTAAATTAAATGCAGTCAATTTCTTTTTAGAACAAACATCTTTCTTTTTAATTTTTTAATCCCTTTTTCTTTTATTTGTCTTATTCTTTCTCTTGTGAGGCTCCATTCTTCACCCATACTCTTTAAAGTTCTTTTTTTATAACCATTAAGTCCGAAAAAAGAATTAATTATGTATCTTTCCTTATCATCTAAAACTCCATTATTAAGAAATTCTGTCAACATTCTTTTTTCATAATCTGAATAAAGTGGTTCCTTTGAATAAATTGGTTCCTCTGATTCTTCTGCGTCTAAACCTGGTTTGACTTCTTTTGAATTTGCGATTGAATCTCTTAAAAAACTTAGTTCTGAAAAGCTTATTTGTCTTTTTTTATCTCCTGGAAAAACTACATTATTATAATGGTCTAAAATTTCTTCGTTAGTAGGTTTTCTTCCATATTGATTTCCTAGGTCTATTGTTATTCTATCTATCAATCTTTGTTTTCTAACTTTTTGTTCAGGAAGATGTATTCCTCTTTTATAATCTCTTGCTCTGAAAAAAGCATCTTTCATTCTATGTCTTACACAATGCGTTGCATAGGTTGAATATTGAGATATTTCATTATTAGGTCTTGATGGGCTTAAATATAAAGCCACTCTTGCATCTTGAAATAATTCATCAATATGAATTCCTCTTTCTGAATATCTTAAAACTTCTTTTCCTAATAATCCATAATTTAGTTCAAATAATTTTGCTTTAATAGAATATAGAACTGATTTATGCTCTTCTTGAAAATCTTTTGGCTGACTTAAAAAAGCCTGCATTTTCTCTACGAGGATTCTATTTGTTTCTTGAATAGTTCTTTTTTTTCTACTTTCCATTTTTTGTTGCATAAGGAAACCTTTATAAATATATCCTTTTTCCTTTTTATATGTTTTATATAGTTGAAGTTCAGGATTATGTAAGGGTAGAGCCGAAGTTATTTGGTCTTAAGACTAGCGATGCTGTTGCAAAACAGCTTCAGGAAATATATGCTAATTATCATGATAAGGAAATAGGAGAAGTCATAGGAATTATGTCTGTTTTAGAGGTTGGCAATGGAGTTATTATTCCTGGAGATGGTGCTGCTTATTATAATTCTAGATTTAAATTAATAGTATGGAAACCTGAATTGCAGGAATTAGTTTTTGGTATTGTTGATGAAATAACTAATTTTGGAGCATTTATGAATTTAGGCGTAATGAAAGGAATGATACATATTTCACAAACAATGGATGATTATGTAACTTTTTCAACTTCTAATTCATTGGTTGGAAAAGATTCAAAGAGAATCTTAAAGAAAAAAGATTTATGTTTAGCAAGAGTGGTTGCACTTTCTTATAAGGGAGATAATCCTAAAATAGGTTTGACAATGAGGCAGCCTGGACTTGGAAAGCTTGAATGGCTTAAGGAAGAAAAACAAAAATTAATGGCTGCTACTAAAAAACCATCTAGAGCTGAAAAGGTAAAGAAGGAGAAAAAATAAAATGGAATATAAAAATTATAATTTAACTGCATTTTACAGACATGGAGAAAAAGTAAGTTTTATTGATGTTCCTAGTAAGGATGTTATTAAAACAGAATCTGAATTATCTAGAACAAATCCTATTAGAATAGAAATAACTAAATGCTTGGAGAATTTGACTGGGTAGGAAAATGGCAGGATTAAAACAAAGTTATAAAATTGTTAGCAAAGATATTAGTGGAGAAATTAGAAGTATCTGTGTAGGAAAATTTGATGAAGATGATTTGATAGATGAAGCAGTAAGATTAAGAAATGAATATGGGTCTCAAAAAATTTATGCTATACGAACTGCATGGCATGGTGGTTCTGATTTTGGTGCAAGAGAAATGGAGTTATAAAATGGCAAAGGAAAAAGCATGCAAGAATTGCAAATTAATATATGAAGGAGATAGCTGTCCTAATTGCGCGAAGAAAGAATTTTCTGATAATTTTAAAGGAAAAATTGAAATAATTGATCCTGAAAAAACTGAACTTGGAAAACATCTTAAGGTGAATAAGAAAGGAATTTATGCTATTAAGATGTAAGGATAATAAAAAAATAGATAACTTGTTTTATACTAAGGATTCAGTTGTTTGATTCTGTGTGAATTCATTTGATTAGTCAGATGGTAGATAATAAGGATTTTCACTTCTTGATTTAATCCCATCTAACCATGCTTGACTTACTTTTCCTTTTCCACCTCTTTTTCTTCCCCCCCCTTTAAGCTGGGTTTCATATTCTGTAAATAATTTTTTAAAAAATGGGTTCGAGAAAGTAGAAGTACTTTGGGTCCAAGTCTTCCCTAAGTCTGAGCTTTGGAATACATAAAAATTGTGATTACTAATAAATGCAACCATGTAATCACTAGACCCTTGAATAAGAATTGTCGGAGGAATAATTACCTTATAATCTTTAAAATTTCCTTCTAGTTGACCATTTTGTTCGAGCTCTTGTGCGAATATTTTTGTACGCTTTTCTAAATTTTGTCTTAATTCTTGGGAATATTGTCTGGTTCTTCTTGATTTTTCTTCTGGACTCATTCTTTGATATTCTTCTTTAGTTATTGGGTGTTGAGATTTTTGTTGAGAAACATTTGATTTATTAGAATTTCCAAAAATATTCCAACAAATCATACCTCCAATAACTATTGCACCGAGTATTCCAACTAAACCTCCTATCCCTATATCTGTGCTGCTTCTGCCTCCGCCACTTCCGCTAGAATAACCTCCACCTCCACCCGAGTAACTTCCATTTGAACTTGTTGAGCTTTCTGGTTCTGAGCTTTCACTTTTATCATTTTTAGAACCAAATCCAAACCAACTTCCATTACTATCTGAACTTGTATCAGGTTTAGGATCATTTGATCCATCATTACTATAAGTATGATATCTCTCACCACTAGAATTATATCTATGGTCTGCTCCGTAGTCATATCCTTTATCATAGGCACTTCCTGAACTAGCAAGACCTTTACAAAAATCATCCATGGCTCCTCCTCTTTGACCATCACGTACTCCTTGTTCATAATCTTCATCTGCTCCCATGTTAGAATATTATAAAAAAGCAGTTTTTATTTCTTTCTTTTTCCTAATTTTCAGCCTCATACAACTTCTTATTAATTTAAAGAATTGCTTAATATTCTTTTACACAAAGTAGATATGTTTTTTTATTAAACCTGATATTTTAAAATAATTATTATATATACAAATAATTTTTCATCAATAAGCTTTAAAAACCTAATTTATGATAGATGATTATGGAAACTATGAAAAATATAAGAAATGAATTGTTTAACAGGCAAGAGATAAGCTTTTTAGTTGAGGGTGATAAAAATCCAAGCTTTGAGGAAATGAAAAAACTTGCATCTGAAAAACTCTCGAAACCAGAGGAAAACATAGATGTTTATGGTGTTAAGGGAAAGTTCGGCAGAGGAACCTTTCTTGTAAAAGCTTTTGTTTATGATTCTCATTCTGATTTGAAAAAGGCAATTCAAAAATCAAGAAAACAGAGAAGAGAAGAAGCAAAGGCAATTGAAGATGGTAAAAAAGCTGAAGCAGAAGCAAAGAAGGCTGCAGAAGCATCTAGTTAAATTTTTAAAACTTTAAAAATTATCATGAAAGTTAAATTTCCTGAATCTGTATCACCTGTTAAGTAAACCTTAATACTTAACATAAAGATTAGCAGGATAATCTTTAATT
>JAVHOF010000042.1:0-3805 GCA_036169915.1 Candidatus Pacearchaeota archaeon
GGATTGGCGAGATATTTAGCTAACGAGAGAACTGATGATTAGTATACAGTATCTTGAGTAACAAAGATTTATAAATAGTAAAGTTATAATTCGCAAAACATATCCCTTGGGGGTGAGTCGAACACCCGTCATCCGGTCTACAGCCGAAGGTAATAACCGTTATACGACCAAGGGTTTATTTTCTACCTTCTCACAGTTCTTTCTGGAAAATAAGCCCGAAGGTACAAGGGTTTATTTTCTATCTTCTATTAATGTATATAAAAAAATAAGGCAAAACCATATATTTAAAACTTACTAAGAAACAAAATGTACATATATAGTAATAATATATAGAAATCTTTATAAATCAATATAAATAACAAAATCTATGGCACAATTATTACAACCCAGAATATTAGATAGTAAATTTGAATATGAAGTGGAAAAAGATGGTGATATTTATGTAGCAGGAGCAAGAAAATGTTCTCTTAATTCTGGCAAGGCAATATGGGGAGATTTATTACTAGATAGATTAGACCAAAAAGAAATAAAAATATGGACGCCTAAAATAATAAATCCATTTGCAACTGGAACAAGAACAAAAGCAACAAAAACTTCTGAATTATATGTTCCTAATATAATGATTGCTCATTCTGCATGGAAAGCAGTAAACCAAGATTTTTCTCTTGAAGAATTTATTAAAAAAATGAATCAGGGAATTTTACAAAAATATCAAGCAACAATGAACCAATATGATTTAATACAATTCTTTGAACCACTTCATAGACACTATATGGATTATTTCTAAATTTACAATTTAAAAGATAAAAACAAGTTTCTCTATTTACAAAACCTGTTTTTTGGGTTCATTTATAAAAAAAGCTCTGTTAGATCTAGCATCTTTTATATTGCCATCTTTTTCATAGACAGCAGTTGCAGAAGGAAGCTCAAACTTTCCTACAACACCTATCTTAGAATAGATTATATAACTAAATATTCTTTCTTCTCTTGGATTCAAAGATTCTATATTCCATTCTAATATTTTATTTTTAATATCAATATTATCTGGAGCAATAGCACCAAATTTTTCATAAAGACTCACCAATGAAGGAAGCCTGTCCTTTAGATGAATATGTTCAACATATCTTTTTGCCCTGACTTTCACCTGCACCTTAAGAGCAAACTCTCCACCTCTCGTCTGCACAAAAGAGACTTTTTTCTTTAATATCAAATCTATTTCAAGATATCTCTTGATTAAAAAATACAATATAATTATAAATAAAATAACCAATATGGGATAAATCCAATTAGTCTTAATAATAATTTTCAATTGCTCTCCAGGAGCAAGCTCTTTTTCCCAACTATAATATTTTCTAAAACCATTTACTTCAGTTTTTGTTGGCTGAATATTTACACTTGTAAATATATAAGAAATTAAATCCTTGTTAGCAGTTATAAAAACAGTTTTCCTGACATTTCCAAGATTATTTTTTATGATTTCAGTTCTTCTTACAAGTATCCCATCTGTTGATTCACTAGATTCTATATTATCCTGTTCCATAAATTTGAATAAAACTTCTTTTTCAGCAGATTTTCCAAGAGTTGTTATTTTAACATTTATCAGATAAGGTCCTGCATCAGATTTTTTTAATTTTTCTTTGTCAAGTGGAATATTAAAATCTTTTTCCTCAAGAGACTTTAATGAAACTAGTTTTTCATCAGTGAAAAAAGGAGATTTCATTTCTATCTTTACTTCATTAAAATCATACATTATGGTATTTTTTATTGAAATAGGCATTAGTTCAGAATTCATATTCAAATTATCAGGAATAATAGAAATTGCATCTTCCAAACCTACTATATTCATGCTAAGTTTCCCTTTTTGAATTTCATTCTTTGAATTTTTAATCAGATATTCAAATGTAAAAAATCCTCTTTTCGAAATCAATGCTTGCTGAGGCTTTGCACTTATTGAAATCTTTTTTGTTTCACCTGTAATTATCCTGAATTTCTTGTCAGGCATTATATTAACTCCAACAAGAGAATAAATTTCAAAATCATCACTATCTCCAAAATTAGTTATTACCAAATCAAAAGTCGCAGGTTTGTCAAGATTTATTATATAACTGTCAGAAACAGGCTTGACACTTATATCAAGATTAATTGCAGAAATAAAATTCACATATAAAAATAATGATATAGTGAATATAAAAATATTGAATGCAATCCCTTTTTTCATTTCATAAACCTCATGTAATAATTAGTATTATGCATATATATAAATATTTTTATTATTAAGTCTATGTTCAAAATAGCCTTCTAAACTTGTTATTAGTCTTAATACTTGCTCTTGCTTACTCATTATTATCTTATTTATCATCAACAATTTAAGTTATAATAGAAATAAAAACAATATAATTAAGAAAAAATTCTTTAATGCTGTCCTTCCATTGCAAGGAAAGCCTTGCATTGAGCAACAAGTTCTTCAAGTTCCTCAAGAATTTTAATCTGATATTCCTCAATTCTGCTCTTGATTATGTATCTTTCATAAATTCCCCTTAAAAATTTCCAAAAAGTACTATTTTCCCATCTGTCTTCATAATCTTTTACAAGTATTGCTTTAAATTTTATCTCAGTAACAGCAGTATCCATTTTAACTTTTTGCCCTTCTTTCTGCACTTCAACAGATTTCATTCCCAAAATAAGCCAGTACATATTTATCCTGAATTTGAAATAATCTGATATTTCTCTGTCTGCATCCCATTCAATTTCAATCTGTTTGCTGTCCCCAGAAACCTTCTCAGAATATTTTTTCTCAAAAACATCATAGCCTTCTTCTCTAAGCCAGTCATAAACAAAGCTATAAAAATCCTTAAAATTAAATATTCCTGTATTCTTTATTTTTCCCTTGAAGATTGTATCTTTTTCTGACATGTTAATAAATCTAAAAATTTAATTTCATCTCTTTTTTCAATAATATAAGATAAAAGGTATTTAAAAAACTTCGTTTTTTATTAAATCTCCAAACCATTAAGGTTTTACCTACACTCTTAAGTATAGATTTGTTTTGGATTTGGAGAGAACCGGAAAAAATCATATCAAATTACTTATCCTTAGTTAAAAGTAAATGATTTTTTACGAGTATTACAGGATTCTCCTGCAGCTATCACACAAAAGTTTGCCATCTTCTAAATAAAGTATTTCATAATTTTCACATTCCTCGCAAATACCTTCTGTGATAGCTTCAGAACCTTTTTCTGTTTTTTTAATCGGCCAGTTCAATGCATATCCTTCTCTTGCTATTTCAAACAGCTCTGGCTGAATCCTCAAAACATCTTTTAATGTCAAATAACCTATTACTTTTTTATTCACAGTAACAGGTAATCTTCTCAACTTAGCTTTTCTCATTAAAATAATAGCATCATAAATATCAGCAGAAGGCCTTATAGTAGTTACTTTTCTTGTGCAGATATCAATAGCTCTGACATTTGAAATATTTTTTTGTTTGCTTAGCACCCACATTATATCTTTTTCTGTCAAAATCCCCTTCAAAAAACCATTTTCCTCAAGAACTAAACTGCCAACTCTTTTTTTAACCATCAGCTTTACTGCAGTTAATAAAAGAATATCTGGCCGAGCAGATACAAAGTTTCTAGTCATCACATCACCTACTTTAATACCAATTCTCATACATTAATTAAACAATCGAAGTTTTATAATAAATCTGAATAGTAATATATATGTTATAGTATATATTTTAATTTTTATCAATGCTTAAAAATCATTCTAGTCATATAATATATATAAATTTTAAAAAGATAACATG
>JAVHOF010000042.1:3905-18824 GCA_036169915.1 Candidatus Pacearchaeota archaeon
CAGAAAGAACAGAGCAAGAACTTAGTGAAATAGAAGAATTAGTCTCTAAAGTAGAAGAAGCAATTGCATCTCTTGATTTGCATAGAAGATTTGGAAGACTTGATGAAAGACATAAAGTTCATCTTTTAACAACAAACAGATATACAACTTTGATAAATTCGGACAGAGGACCAGTCTCTCCAAATCCTAATGGAAATCCCTATGATACTAATATTGAAAATTTTATGAATGAAGAAATTCTAGATCCTTTTTGTTGGGGATTCGTTCCATTAAATAAAGAAACAGAAATCCTATTAAAAAGACTAGGAAGATCTCCAACTATTTCAGGAGATATAATAACTTCCCAAGAAGATATATATGATATTTATACTTAAACAAATAAAAAATAAAACATGGCAGAAAATATAACAAGATTAGATTTCCCGTTTGCAATAAATAATCAAGAAATTAGAACCTTATTTAAATATTCTATACTAAACCTAAGCGGACAGGTAGACATAAGATTAACAACTGAAAAAAATGAGATTATTGGAGATTGTTATTTCAGAGTTCCTGAAAATCCAAGTGATTTAGTTCAAAAAGTTACTAATGAAAAATTAACAGGACAAATCAAAAGAAATTTAAAGGGTACAAGAAGTGCATCATTTATAGCTGATCTTAGCTGTGATGACTTGGGTGATATATGGTATCATGGAATTAATTTTAATGTTACTCCAGGTTATAAACCAGGAGAATTAAGCAGTGATGATACTGAGATTATGAAAGATTTTGAGAGAGTTATTAAAGATTATTTTAAAACTAGAGGAAACTAAAATGTCATCAGAAAAACAACCAATATATATACTTCCTGAAAATGTTGAAAGAATGATAGGAAGAAATGCTCAAAGAAACAACATTCTAGCTGCAAAACTTGTTTCAGATGCAGTAAAAACAACCTTAGGTCCAAAAGGAATGGATAAAATGCTTGTTGATTCTGTAGGAGATATTACAATAACAAATGATGGAGTTACAATTTTGGAAAAAATGGAAATTGAACATCCTGCTGCAAAAATGATGGTTGAAATTTCAAGAACTCAAGAAAATGAGGTAGGAGATGGAACAACAACAGCAGTAATGCTTGCTGGAAAACTTCTTGAAAACGCAGAAAAACTATTAGAAATGAAAATACATCCCACAATTATAACTAAGGGGTATAATCTTGCTTCTGAAAAAGCAAAAGAATTATTAGATGAATTAAGTATTGAAATTAATTCCCGAGAAGAAGACATTTTAAAAAATATTGTTAAGACTGCAATCACAGGAAAAGGCGCTGAAATAGCAAAAGAAAAACTTTCAGAAATAATTGTTAAGGCAATAAGAGAATTAGGAGATGAAATTATTGACATAAACAATATAAAGATTGTAAAAAACAAAAGCAATGGAATTGAAGATACAGAATTAATCAAAGGAGTAGTAATTGATAAAGAAAGAACATCAATTGACATGCCAAAAAAAGTAGAAAATGCAAGAATTGCATTAATTTCAGAAGCTTTAGAGCTAAAAACACCAGGCTCTGAAGCAAAAATATCAATTACAAATCCAAATCAATTCGACGAATTCTTAAACAGAGAAGAAAAAATATTAAAAAACATTGTTGAAAAAATAAAATTTTCAGGAGCAAATGTAATTTTTTGCCAAAAAGGAATAGATGATGTTGTTCAATATTATTTAGCAAAAGAAAATATTTATGCATGCAGAAGAGTAGCAAAATCAGACATGGAAAATCTTTCTAGAGCAACAGGAGGAAAAATAGTTACAGGTTTAAATGAACTTACAAGAGAACAGCTTGGAAAAGCAAACATTGTAGAAGAAGTAAAACAAGGAGAAGAATCAATGACTTATGTAAGAGGATGTGAAAATCCAAAAGCATTGACAATACTTGTTCATGGAGGAAGCGAACATGTCATTGATGAGATTGAAAGAGCATTAAAAGATGGTTTAGGAGATGTTGCAACAATTATTAAAGATAAAAAAATTGTTGCAGGAGCAGGTGCAATTGAAATAGAACTGTCAAAAGGAATAAGAAAATTTTCAAATACACTTTCAGGAAGAGAACAGCTGGCTGTTCAGGAATTTGCAAATGCACTTGAATTTATTCCAAGCACTCTAGCTGAAAATGCAGGACTTGACCCTATTGATATATTGACTGAATTAAAAGCAAAACATGACAATGGAGAAAAATTTGCAGGAATAAATATATTGAACAATAAAGTAGAAGATTGTCTTGAACAGGGAATTATAGAACCTGCAAAAATTAAAAGGCAGGCTATTAGTTCTGCAACAGAAGTTGCAATAATGATTCTAAGAATCGACGATGTTCTAGCCTCAAAAACTTCCAGCACCTCACGAAAAGGAGGAATTCCTCCTTATAGTGGAATGGGGGAAATGGATTAAATTAAACATATCTCTAAACACAATAATAATTATAAATACTCAAAATTCAAATATAAAATGGCAGCTATACAAATTCCAATTGATGATAAAAAAAGATTATCTGAAATATATGAAAAAATGCCTCATGCCAAATTAAATTTACCTTCTTTAAAATTTCTTTCAGATTTAGAATGAAGATTTTATAGTGAATGGTGTATGGATTCAGAAGGTGGTTTAAAAAAAGATAAAAATGGTAATTATCCAGACCATTATAGTTATTCCGGACAAGGTTTCATAGATTTTATGAATAATGAAACCCATTATGCTTTGGAAAGAACAGGAAAAACAAAAAGTGAAGAGATTGAAGTAAGGGAAAGAGTTTTAGAAGGTTTAGTAAAAAGAGCTATTGAATTATTCAGTGATTGGAATGGAAAAGATTATCCTCCTGATTGTTTGAATAAAGAAATTCCCAAAGATAAAAGAAATATCAGATGTGATTTAAGAGAATATATTGGATTTTAAAATAAAATTATAAAATAAAAAATAAAAAAAATCGTATGAATTTACCTTTTTTTCTTCTTTTTGCTCTTTTTTTTCTTAGCTGCCATTAACAATACCTCCTAAAAGAAAATATTTTTCCCAATATATATAATCATGTCAAGTATTTAAATTCTTTCATTTTTAAAAATTCTCGATAAGAATTAATTTAAAAAATTAATTTAAAATAGTTTTGTTCATAGCTTCTTTACTGATTGCATTTATTCCTGTTTTTACATAATTGCTTTCCAATGCAAATCCTATGCTTTCTGCTCTTGCTTTAAAATTATTTATTCCAATTACTTTTCCATTTGTATTTATCAAAGGCCCGCCTGAATTTCCAGGATTAAGAGAAGCATCAGTTTGTATATAATATGGGAGATTATTGCTTCCAGTTCTTTCAACAGCTGAAACAATCCCTTCAGAAACTGAAAATGAAAGCCCTAAAGGATTGCCTATTGCTATTACTTTTTCTCCAACCTTGACATTGTCAGAATTATCAAGCTCTAAATAAGGATAATTGCCTTCAATTTTTAACAAAGCTAAATCAAGATTAGTATCATAACCAACTAGTTTCATATCTTTCACTGTTTTGTCAGAAGTTATTGCCTCAGAAAAAGTAGCGTCATACAAAACATGGGCATTAGTTACAACATATCCATCAGAAGAAATTATGAATCCAGTTCCCTGCGCAACATCAGTTCTTATAGTTACAACAGAATTGACAGCACTCTCAATTATTCCAGAAAAATCAGAGCTTGTCTTGGCTTTTATATCACTAACTTCTTTATTAAAATCAGTTTTTGTCTGCAAAAGATTTTTAGTCAAATCATTTATTTTTCCTTGTGTCTCTGCATTATCAGAATTAATTTTATTTGTAAGTTCAGTATTAACAGAATCTATTTTTTTATCAACATCTGAAATTTTTATTGAATATACTATAATAAAACTGGTATCAACAACAAGAACAATAAAAAAACCTAAAAATATTAGGATTATCCAAGATTTTGATATTTTTTCACTTCTTCCAGATTTAGCGAGTGTTTTCATAATAAAACCTATTTTTATAATTATTTAAAGATTATGAATAAAGAATCTCTTAAAAAATATCAACCAATAATCTTATAAACTTTCCTAAACAATAAATAATATGGAAATTAAAGAGGTTGAAATCGATGAATCATCAAAAATAAGAGAAGGGAACGTAAGTTTAGTGCTTGACTCATATGATGCAATTTTTTCAGATTTTGACCCAAGACCTTATCCAGAAAGGGCTATTTCAGATGATTTTATTTTAGAATGCAAAAAAGCGACACTTGACAAAAAAGGCATAATAGAATTAAGATTATTAATTCCACTGCAATTAAGAAAAATACATGAAGAAGCAAAAATAAAAAAAAGACTTAAAGAATATTTTAAAAAACATCTTCATGAAGAAGAAAAGAAAATAAAAGCAATCAAAAGAAAAGGATGGTTTTGGTTCTTTATAGGTTCTATAATACTTACAATAAGCACTTTTCTCTATGAATTCAAGCCTCAATTTCTAAATCAATTCATAAAATTCATGTATAATTTTCTTGTAATTATATCGCAGCCATCTGGATGGTTTATTATATGGAGCGGATTAGATATGATATTCTTAAAATCAAAAGAAGAAGTTCCAAATTATGAATTTCTAAAGAAAATGTTAAATGCAAACATTTATTTTTTAAATTATTAAAAATACTTCCTCAATTATATAATTGTTACTCATTTTCGCTATTGTTTACTTCCTCATCTTATTTATCATTAACAATTTAAGTTAAAAAAAGATTTATTAAGTAAAAATTATAAGAATAAATTTTATTCGCTTTTCCTGCTCTTAATCCATTTCAATCTTTTAGGATCTCTTTTTAATGCAGCATTTCTTCTGCATTTGCTAGAACAGTAACTAACAGCTCTTCCATCAAATGTAAATATTGTCAAACCTCTTGGTTCTTTAAATATTCTTTTGCAAAATGAGCATGTTGGCATTTAAAGTCTCCTAAGATAGCTTCTCAATTGATTTAAATCTGATAATCCAAAGCTCATCACAGCAACAACCACTGGAGCTTTTCTTAATAATTCCTCACCAATCAATGATAAAAGAGATTCTCTTTTCCTTCTGCTTGGTAAAGCCCCATAAAAGTTTAATGAATAATCAGAATTTCTAATTCCATAATCCTCTCTATTAACTCTATAAATATATCTCATTGTGTCACGAAAATTTCTAGAAGGTTTTATTCTCATTTTAACTAAACGCTCCTTTCATGACTTTAGTCTTAATTCTTCTAGCTTCAATCTGAGTCTCTCTTAACATTAAAATATCTTTTTTTCTCACAGGGCCTTTAACATTTCTTCTTATAACTTTTCCCTTATCATAACCTTGTAAAACTCTGCATTTAACTTGAGTTACTTCTCCTCTTGCACCTGTTCTTCCGATTATGCCTTCAACTACTCCAGGCACAGCTGATTCTGATAATATAGACTCTGCTCCTTTTGCAGCTCCGCTTTCAACTACTTTCTTTTTCTGAGGTTTATTTCCGCCCATGTTAATTTCTTTATAATTTAATTATATATTTAGATGATAAAATTATTTTTTAGTTTTAATAAAACTTTCAAAATCTTTTTCAGCATCCCCCATATTAATTACAGCAACAGATGAGCAAGAAACACCTAAGCCAACAGCAATACCAAGTTTTTCTTTTTTATCAACTTCTGCACATGGAATTTTCTTTTCCTTGCACAAAATAGGCAAATGCTGGACAATTTCTTTTGGTTCTACATCAGATGCATAAGCAACTAATTTTGCAGTCCCTCTCTCAATTGCTTTTGTAACTTCATTAGTTCCTTTTTCAATTTTTCCAGTCTTTCTTGCTTTTTCTATTATATCGTATACAGATACCATTTTCAGTTTTTGTTATTATGTTTATTTAATGACCGATAACCAATTTAGAAAAAGCAACTCTACTTACCCTCCCTAAATTAGGTCATTGGTTAAAAAATTAGAGAAAAGTAGGTTTATAAATCTTTTTGAATATGTGGAAAATTATTGCCTTTTAACAAGTTGTACAATTTGCCCTAGGTCATAAACAGCTTTATTAGGATCATTATAAACAATTGAAAAATATATATTATCATAACCATCAATATCAATTCCAGCAATACCAGTATTTTCTTTAACCAATCTTGCAATTGGAGAAACTTCCCCTGTAGCTAAATCTATTCCAGCAATATATTCTTTTTTTCTTGTAGAAACAACAGGTATATTATCCTCTCTTTTATGAAGTAATGAAATTAATCTTTTAGGACCAACAAATATTCCAGCATCACTAACATAATCATTAGTTTGAATAACTACACTGCTTTCCCCATTATCTTTTTCAATTTTTGTTATTCCTTTTTTATAATTTTCCCAATTTATCTTATATAAATTACCCCCCTTATCAAATCCAATATAAACAACAGCTTGATTAGGAGATATTTCTCTGAACTTTTTATAGAATTTAGATTCAAAATCAACACAGAAACAAGTTTTACCAAACCAATAATCTCCTTCTGATACATATAACTTATTATCAGCAGGATTTACAAAAAGATCCCATATACCTCTTTTAACTCCAAATTCTGATTTTAATTTTCCACTTTTGATATCATAAACCCTCATATTTTTTCCATGACCTTTTCCTGTATCCTCATGGATAAATATTTCATTTTGAGAATTTACTGCTATATATGCATAATTAGCTCCTCCCCAAAGATCAAATGTTGCTTCAAAAGCACGATTAATTTTATTTTCATCTAATTCCATTACAAATAAATCTGCTCCCTGTTCTTTCCAATATCGATGTTGCGCATCTTCATCTTTTGGATTTTCTATGTCTCTTATTCTCTGCAAAAAATAAACATGATTATTAGTTGAACTAAAAGCTAATGTTTTTTTACTGACATAACTATAATGAAGAGATATATCTTCAGCCAATACTTTACAGCTATAATCTGAACTTATAATATCAACTAAAGAAGATTTTCTTTCTTTAATAGAAGAATAAGGAACTTTAGGTAAACCAGCAAGATCTAGTAAGATTTGAGTATGAACCTGTGATGTTTGAGTTTGCGTAGTTTCACTAACTTGGGGTTGAGATCTTGATTCACGAGCAAAACCACTACTAAAAAAAACTGCTCCTGCGAAAACAAGGCTCATTAAATTCTTTCTTATACTCATAAAAAAAACAATATAATCCTATATTTAAAATTTTTTATTTATTTTATCTACTTATTGATAGTTAAAACTGAATCAATATCTTTTTCTTGATATTTTTTAATTTCACTTCCACTTCACAACAACATCATCAGTCCTTTCTCTAGGATTAATATCAAGTTTATCAAAATCCTTTGAGTAATATATCAATTTCTCTTCCCTGAATTTCTCTCCCTTGCTCTCAATTTCTTTTATATTCTCATCATGAACATTATAAGATTTATTAACAGAATTAAACATAATTTCCCCTAAATAAGCAATCATGGCGCCGTTGTCTGTTAAAAATTGATTTGCCGGGCAGAAGAATTTGCATCCTCTTTCTTCACACATTATTTTAGCCATTTTCTGCAAACGAGTATTGCATGCAACTCCTCCGCCAAGCAAAAGTTCTTTTTTTCCAGTATGAGCTAATGCTCTCTCGCTTGCTTCAATCAACATTGCAAAAGCAGTTTCCTGCAATGAATATGATAAGTCTTCTTTTAAAACCTTTTTATCATATTTCTGTTTTAAATTAGTAAGCAAACCAGAAAAAGAAACATCCATTCCTTTTATTGAATAAGGAATCTCAATATATTTTCCTTTTTTAGCATGCTCCATGATTTTAGGCCCACCTGGAAAACCAATTCCAATATATCTTGCAAAATTATCAATAAAATTTCCAATTCCAATATCAAGAGTCTCACCAAAAACTCTGTATTTTCCAGCTGCATAAGCAATTATCTGTGTATTTGCACCTGATGCATAGAGCAAAACAGGATCTTTTGCTCCTGTAACTCCCCCTATTTCCAAATGAGCAACACAATGATTAACAGGAACAACTGGCACATTAAGTTCAATTGCTTTTTTCTTTGCAAATTTCATTCCAACAACAAGGCAAGGAGCAAGTCCGGGGCTTTGTGAAATAGCAATAGCAGAAATATCTTTTTCAGAAATATTAGCTTCATTCAAAGCATTATTCCAAACTCTCTCAGCGCACTTCTCATGATGCTTTGCACTCTCAACAGGAATAATTCCTCCTAATTCAGTCGTGTAACAATCCTTGTAATTTGCAAGTATTTTTCCATTATCAACAATTCCAACACCAAATGTATGAGCTGTTGATTCAATGCCAAGTATCATATATCATTAATAAAATATATCTTTATAAATTATTATAGTCAATTAAAAATATGGAATTCCAATTTATGCTTTATCCTACATTTGACTTTATAGAACAAAGAGGTCAGTTTCTGCCAAGCATAAGACTCCCAGAAGATTACAAAAAATTAGTTCCAAAATTTTATGAACAAAAAAGAAAACCAGATGTTGAAAATTATGCAAAAATCATTCAAGAACAATATCTAAAAGGAGATTTAGAAGTAAGATTAAATTGGAATGAAGAACAAGGTCTGACAAACATAAGTGTTGGTCCATCAGGAGGATTAGATTTAAGTCAAGAAGGCTGGCCTAAATTCCAAGAGCATAATTTAGGAACAAGAACAGGAATTGCATCAGGATTCATTGCAATGAAATATGTTTCTGAATTATTAAAAAGCAGATAATTATTCTTTCCATTCCATCCTGCCATCAGGATATCTAACTAATCTAAGTTCATAATTAATAGTTGGCAATTCTTCAGAAGGTTTTTCATATCTTTTTAAGTTTAAATAACCTCTATCTTCTTCCACAGATTCTGTAACAATCATTCCAAGTAATTCATCTATACTAAACATATTTAAAATAAATTAATATACTATAAAAACATTTCCGATTCAAATATCAAAAAACAAATATAAAACTTAAATAAAAAAATTGAAACAAACTCACCTCTTCTTTACTTCAAACTCGAAAGAGTTGAAGTCCTAGAAATTTTTAATTTCCAGGTCCCCAGAATAGAACATTATAATTTCTTCTGAGGTTTACCTTTTTTTCTTTTTTCCGCCTCTAGCCATTTTTGCTTCGCAAACATTTCCCTTACCATCAACATAGTAAAGATATCCTGGCTTTCTTTTAACAACGTTTTTTGCAATTACACTTCCCATTTTTACCTCCTTTTATCGAATATAACTATAATTAAAATAATAAGCACGACTATTTAAATCTTTCTGTCGTCGACGATGAAAAAGTTTTATTATTAAGAGGTATTTCCAAAAGCATATTGAACTTTTTTTTAGGCATTATATGAACCTTCCATGGATTTATATTTTTAATTTCAATAATTTTATCGTCGAGAAACCAGATTGCAGTAAAAGGAACACAAAAAAAAGAATGTATTGCTATTTTAACAGATTTCTTGAAAATAAACAACAATGCAGGAGATTTTTTCCTGAACATCAACCCAGAAGTTTTTGAAAGTATAGTTCTGCATTCCTTAACATCAAGACTAATATTTCTATTTTTATATTTAAAAGAAAATTTCACCATAATAACAATAATTAAATAAGCTATATAAATTTATCAAGTCTATTAAATCAAATTGTGAACCTAATACTTACTACAGCCTCGCTTCGCTCGGCTGCTTATTTTTGTCTTCTTCACAAGCTCCTCTTGCTCGCTTGTTCTGAAGTTATTTATTATAGATATTATTGATAATCAATAAAAAAATAAGAGAAAGCTTAGATAATAAAAGATAAAATCAAAACTTATTTTTATCAAACCCAGAAAAACCCTCTCTTCTTTCTTGCAATCTCTCGACTATTTATCAAATCATCTTCTTCATTATCTTCTTTGTCATTTCCATAAATAAAATTATTTAAATTGCCTTTCATTCTTTTTAGATTAACATATCTCTGAAACTCTCTCTCAACATTTCTCTCATGAACAATATTATGATGAATAAATCCACCTCCGAAACTTTTTGGAATATGCATTAATTCATGAATTAAAGTTTTTATTTTGTCAGTTTCAGAAAGTCTGTCAAATCTTTTTGAAATAACTTCAATTACATAAAATCCTTTTCTTCCCAAAGCCAACTGCATTGCTTTTCCCAAAGCATGGCATCTTGCAATAGTTCCTCTACTGCTACTCCCATGGCTTCTAATGCAGACAACAGAATCAATTTTAACATGAGGAAATAAAAGCCCAGCTATTTCATTTACAGCAGCCTGTATTTCAGAATCAAGTTCATATTTTATCCCCATTTCTTTAAAATTTTTCTACTTTTATTTGTAAAAATTTTGATAGCCATCAAGAATCTTCTGATAGATTTTTGAGGTTATCACCCAGAATTAATCTATTAAATATACCTATTAAAATCTATTGTTCATCTTTCCTAGCAAAAGGAGGGTCTTCTCCTCTTAACCACCAGTCATCCTGATAATCTTCATAATCATAATAATCTCTATCTTCTTGACTATCCCAAGTTTCTTTATCAGGACAATTTTCATCCTCAGACGAACCTCCCATTTCCATAGAATCATAAGAATCTTCAATCCAACTAAAAATCCTAGATGCAAGATTTAAACATCTTTTTTGGCTTTTCTTCTCACAAAGACGTCTAAATTTTTTTACAAATTTATCAGGAATATCAACTTCATGTATTTCCCAAGATTTATCTTCTAATCTCTCTCTGCTTAATTTTCCTTCTTTTAATAACAAAGTAATTTTTGCTAAAACATCAGGCTCCCAAAGAAAATTCAAATCGTAACTTCTTAGAGAATTATAGCCAAATAAATTAAATGGCAAATATAAAAATTCTCTTCCAGTACTGCTAATACAAAAATATCCTTGCATTATATATTTCACTAATCTTTAATATTAATTATCTTATCTTTACTCTTTAATCCTTTTAAAATTATAGGTGTTTTATTAAAATGTTTTTTCAGCAGTCTCAAAAGCTCAAGATTTGCTTTTCCAGCTTCAGCATGTTTCTTCAAATATGCTTTATATAAATACTCAGAAATCTTAATAATTTCTTCTCTTCCAGAACCTGGATAAACTTTAATTTTTATTATCATATTACTATAAGAAAAAGAATATTTAATAACTATCTCTTTCCAAACTTTTTCTGTATTTCTCTGTAAATATCAGCTAAGTCAAATGCAGTTCCATGTGTAGCTGTGCAATATTTTTCATAAAGTCTTTTGTCACTAGAATATTTAAGAAGGTCTCCATAATCAAAAGAAATATTATTACTTAAAACATTTTTTAATTGGCCAAAAACAAATTCTAATTCATCTAAATCTCTGGTCTGAAATGTTTTCATTATTTTTATTCTATAAATATCAAAATCATTAGGTATTCTCTGAACCATTTGTTCTAAACGAGGTTGAACAAATTTTTTAAAACTTCTCATTCCCTGACATGCATTAATAAGCTCTCTTTTTTCTCTTTCGGGTAATTTATTAACATCTCCAAAAATATCTCTAACTAATTCACTTCTAAAAATTTTAGATGCCTTAATCTCTTCTCTCCTTTGAGTTAAAGAACTAGGTTTAGCTCTCTTTAAAAGAGTTTCATACTCATGTCTTAACATAGCACCACTCTCAAAATATTCTAATGCTTGTTCATAAGTTTTTCTCATCCCGCCTATTTCTATTTTCCCACTAGAACCCTTTTGAAATTTTTTAAAAAGATAGCTTCCAACAGGATCATCAACAGTAGGAACTCCATCTTCCTTCCTTACAAATTCTAAATTTCCTAATTTAACATACTGGACCATTTTCTATTCTCCTCATCCAATGAAAATGCATATTGTTCATAAGCATAATCTCCATATCTTCTTTTTATATTATTAGCTTTAATTCCTTGTTGATACAATTCTTTTATAAAATTTATTGCAGTTGCTTCTCCATGTTTCAATGAGATTTGATAAGCAGCAATAGAAATCAAACTTGCCTCAGCTATTTCAGGTTCAGAATGTTCATCAAATTCAAAAACAAAAGGATTCATTATATCATTTTCAGGTTCTAATTTTACAAATGGATGATCCTCAATTCCATTTTCAAAATGTAATCCAGTTAAAAATTCTAATTCAGACAAAGGATTTTCTTGTAATCTGATAAATGAGCCCAAAATATTTGCTAATGGAACATCTTGTTTTATAAGTCTATTTCTTTTTGAACCATAATGTGATAAAAAATGAACTCCTTCATGAATATATGTCCCATTATCGCATTGAAGTGGATATACGCAAACAGCAATTCCATTTCTGCAATTTCTCCATAAAGTTACAGGAGGTTTAGCTTTCCTGCAAACAAAATCATCAGAAAAACCAGAATTTCTAACCATTGTTTCAAGAAGTTTTCCCTTACTATCTACTGAAATATTTTCTCCAAAAATGTCTATAAGTTTGGCATAAACACTAGCCATAGGAGCTTTATCAGAATCCCATCTAATTCTTCCATATTCTTCCAATTCTTTTCTAAGCTCTATTTCAGATTCTAAATATTCTTCTGTACCTAAAAAGTCTAATCTTATCATATTAAAGAAAAAGCAGATTAGTTTTTAAATCTTTCTTATGTTATAACTTAATAATAGTTACAATTATCACTTATAAACATTTTTTCTATGACCTAATTTTAAAATAAGAATAATTAATTTATAATTATCAATATCTAAAAAAACTCTATAATCTCCAACTCTTAATTTGTATCCTTGTTCTCCAACCAATTTTTCAACGAAACTATGCGGACGAATTTTAATTCTTTCTAAAACAGATCCAATTCTCTCTTGTATTTGTTTTTCTAATTTTTTGAATTGCTGTTTTGCTTTATCACTAAATACAATTTCATACATTTAATTTTAACTCCCTCTTTATATCTTCCCATTTGCTAACTTTTCCTTCCCTGATTTCTTTTCTTGCTTCTTCAATTTCTTTTTTTGTTTCTTCAGAAATTTCTAATCTATCTTCGATTAAATCCATTATTATATCCTCATAACTTTCTTTTTCATGCATTTTCATGCTTCTTAACTTTTCAAGAAGTTCTCTGCTTACTTGTATTGTTGTATCCATATTAACTATATAACCAACTATAGTTTATAAAACTTTCGAAGAATTATAAATGATTTATAAACATTTATGCTTTAAGAATTTTTTCTTACTTTATTTTTTTCTCTAACTTTTTTGAAATTTTAAAAAACATAATTATTTCAAATATAGTAGAAATAAATGTAATAAACCATCCAATAATAATTATAAGACTAGCTCCAGCAATAATTTCCATTATCCCAGAAGTTTTTGCATAATCTACTTTTTCACCTATTTTTAATAAACCAATTCCAACAAATACAAGATAAATACCCATTAAAATAGAAAAGAAAATATATGCAAAAATAATTCCAAGCCAATTTTCTAATTGATTAGAAGAATTATTATAATCTTCAAAAGAATTATAACCAGAACTTTCAGGTATGAGTAGCTTTTTTTCATGAGGGCTGGATATCACTTTGTTAAGATTGATACCTAACGAAAAAAGGAAAAAAATTATAGTAAATATAATAGCTATCCAGGAGACAACAACTAAAATTTTACTATTATATTTTTTTCCAAGAACAATAAATCCATTATAGAAAAAAATAGAAGATATAGATACAATAGTTGTATAAATTATTGAACTAAGAGAAATGGACCTGATTGAACCATAGTGTATAAGAATCTGATTTATAATCCCAAAAAAAAATGCAGAGGCAATTATAATAATTCCAAAGAAACCTGCGGTTTTTAATGGTTTTTTTATCTTCATAAAATCTGCTGTTATAAATGATTTATAAACATTTCTGTAAAATTTTGTTACCTAATGCTCGTAAATAATTTTATCATATCAATTTCCCATATTTCTTCAAATCCCTAATAACATCATCAGGTTCAAGATTTTTAAGCTTTTTAACAATATTTTTATCCTCAAGTTCAGAAATAGATATAGGAACACAAACACCATCAATAGTTTTCCAGTCTTTAACATGCAGAGAAAATGGAACACGGGCAAGTTTTCCAGAAGGACTGTTAGAAGAATCTAAAATAATAAACTTATCAGATTTTTCATGCCCTGCTCTCACAGGAATTTTAGTCTTTTCTTCAATCTCATTTACCCATTTCATAATAAAACTCTCAGATTTATTTTTTCCAGAACCATAACATGACATCCTCTCCACACTAAAGTGTGGAGTTTCCACGATGATGCTCTTCTTGATTCAAGATGTAACTCCTAACTTTTTCTTCTTGCACAAATCCTACTGAAGCTGCAAACTTTCCCCTGCTCCAAAGATGTCCTTTTGGATATCTTAATCTTGCTTTTTCATTATGTTCAAAGAAAAGTTTTGAACTTAATCCTTTTAATATTTGCAAAACTTTTGATATAGACATATTCAAAGAAATTTGCACTTCACAATGGATATGTTCAGGCATAACAGAGAGAACAATTATTTTTATACTATGAAGAGAGGCGGCTCTCCTAATACAAGCAGAAATTAAATTTTTTTGTTCTTCTTTTCTAAACATATTATAAGCATATTTTGGTTTCCATTCAAGATGCCAGATTGAAATTCCAACCGAATGTGCTCTTTTTTCATATTGATTTACTAAAATTTGTGTTTGCATTTTTTCTCCATAGCTTTCGCTAAGCGAAAGCAAATATTTATTTAGTTTGAGAAAGTTCTAACTATGAATGTTATTCAGTGAGTTAAAATCAAACTCATAAAGAAATAAGTTATTTAGAAATAAATACTTGTTGGGAAGACTACATCCTAAAGGATGTAGATTTCTTCTCAATTAA
>JAVHOF010000043.1:0-812 GCA_036169915.1 Candidatus Pacearchaeota archaeon
GATGTTTTAATAAATTTTTCAAGGACTTTTTTACCTTCTCATAGAGGCGGGACACAGGATGCTCCTTTGGTTTTGAATGGAAAAATTTATGCAAGGGAAGTTGATGATCAGATACTTGATTTTGAACTGGTTAACAGTTATCCTCTTGAACTATATGAAAAAGCAGAAAAGAAATTGCATTCAAAAGAAGTTAAGATTGAAATGGTTAAACAGAGAATTGCAAGAGATGAAGACCCTTATGTGCATACTGGTTTTACGCATGACAGTGAAAATTTTAATGCAGGTGCAACATGCAGTTCTTATAAAACTCTTCCAACTATGAAAGATAAAGTTCAGGCACAGATGGATTTGTGCGTTAAATTAAGGAGTGTTGATCAGGGAGATGTTGCCAGATTAATAATTGACAGGCATTTTATGAAAGATTTGAAAGGTAATCTTAGAAAATTTACACAGCAGAATTTCAGATGCAGCACATGTAATACTATTTTTAGAAGACCTCCTTTAAATGGCAAATGCACTAAGTGCAATGGAAAAATAATTTTTACAATTGCCTATGGGAGTATTGTAAAATATCTTGAGCCTGCTCTTGATTTAGTGAATAATTATGATGTTCCTGCTTATATTAAGCAGGATTTGGAATTAACTAAGAAATATATAGAAAGTATCTTCGGCAAGGAGACTGAAAAGCAAGAAAATATGAACAAATGGTTTTAAGATACTTTCTATTCCATTCAAAAACCATAAAAGTTTTTGAAGTTATAGAAAGTATCTTCGGCAAGGAGACTGAAAAGCAAGAAAATATGAACAAATGG
>JAVHOF010000043.1:912-4065 GCA_036169915.1 Candidatus Pacearchaeota archaeon
TTTTAAGGAGACTGAGAAACAAGAATGGTTGGTAAGTGGTTTTAAATAATTACTTGAAATTTTTCTATTGATAATAGTATTGCTTCTAAGAGTTGTTCTGAATCTTTTGTTCTCTTTAAACATTCTTCAAAATTGTCTTCTTTGGAATATATACCTTTCTCATAAATCATTATCCAGCTAGAAAATCCTTGTTGAATCCCCCTTAATCTGTGAACTGTTGCCCCATTTGGTGGAAGAGTTCTTAATTGGAGATTCATTGCTTTGAATAGTTCATAGGCATTTCTATCTTTAATTTGGTTATATAATTCTTCTGTATTCATTTTATTTTTATTGGAAGATTACTTTTAAACCTTTGTGATTAATCAATTTAAAATATATATTTTGAAATAGGATACTTGTTTAAAAAGCAAGTTTGGCTTTTTATGTTAGAAGGTGAGAAAAGAGAAAAATGGCAGGAATTTTTGGGGTTGTTTCAGGAGGGGACTGTATTAAAGATTTATATCTTGGAACTTTTTATCTGCAGCATAGGGCTCAGGATTATTGTGGTTTGGCTTTTAATGATTCTGGTGAATTGAGAGAGTTTACTCATAGGGGTTTATTAAGACAGCAATTTTCAAGCAAGAGATTGAGAAATTTTAAGGGAAATATGGGTATAGGCTCTGTTTCTGTTACAAGGGAACCTGTTTCTTTTGCATCAAAACATGAAGAGGGAATTTTAACTTATGATGGGAATGTGATTAATAAATCTGAATTGATTAATCAGTTTTTAGAAGATAGTATGGTTTTTTCAGGATATAAAAGCCCAGAGGATGTTCAGGATAGTGTTTTAATTTCAATGCTTATTTCAGGAGCTCCTGATTTTGAAACAGGCATATCTAGATTACTAAATGAGATTCATGGCGATTTTTCTGTTGTTGCATTGACTAAAAGAGGAGTTTATGCTGCAAGAGGATGGGGAAGAAAGCCTTTGATTTTGGGTGAAAAAGAAATTGACAATGGAAAAAGTTATGCTGTTTCTTCTGAAAGCAATTCTTTTATTAATACTAGATTTAAAATTCAGAGAGATGTTGAGCCAGGGGAAGCAGTTCTTTTGAATAATTCTGGAGTTCATTCTTTAAAAAGATTTTATTTAGGTGAAGATAAAAAATTTGGAACTTTTGAATGGATATATACTGCTTATCCTCCTTCTGTAATTGATGGAAAAAGTGTTGCAGAGGTTAGGAAAAAAATAGGTGCTGCTCTTGCTAAAAGGTATCCTGTTGAAGCTGATGTTGTATCTCCAATTCCAAATTCAGGAAGATGGCACGGGATAGGATATTCTGAAGAGTCAGGAATTCCATATGAAGAAGTTTATTCAAGATATGATTATTCTGACAGAAGCTATACACCTGGTGAACAATGCAGAAGAGATGAAGAAGCTGAATTAAAATTAATTCCAATAGAAGAAGTAATAAAAGGAAAAAGAATAATTCTTGTTGATGATAGTATTGTTAGGGGAACTCAAACAAAAAAACAGACAAAAAGATTATGGGATTTGGGTGCTTTGGAAGTTCATGGAAGAATTGCATGCCCTCCTTTGATGGCTGCTTGCCAATATGGAAAATCAACAAAAGAAGATAAAGACTGTATTGCAAGAGTTATGAGCATAGATGAAATAAGAAAAACAAGAGGTTTTGATACATTAGGATATGCAACTGTTGATGATTTGGAAGAAGCAATTGGTATTCCAAGGGAAAGATTATGTTTGGATTGTTGGGGATGCACTTCATAAAATTGGGATGTAAAATAAAATTGTCGGCATGAGAAGACAGCCCATTAGATTAGTTCGTTTTATTCCTAAAAGAATTGCAGTGATTCCTAAACATGTTGAAGTTATTAGAATTAGGATTCCGAGCCAGCCTGTGAATAAAAATGTTGCTGAGATTAAGATTAGGAGGATGATTATTGAAAGATGGGAATAATCTATTTTATTTATATTTTTTGCAAAGAATCTGGATATATTTATAGATAAGATAAATGCAATAAATCCTGATATCATTATTGCTGTAAGAATTATTGATAAATCTGTTAAGGTTAATTTTGGAATTAGTTTTTGAACTGCGACTGCTGCACCTGTTCTTGTTTTATTTATTGAATAAAGTGCTATAAATGATAATGTTGTGACTAGAATACTAGTTACTCCTACAAGAAAGAGGAATTCTTTTTCATTTTCTTTTTCATCATAGCCTTTTATTTCTGTTCCTATTGTTGCTGCTTGTGATTCTCCTAGACCTGGAAGAAAAGAGGGGATTGGAGAAACTAGAAGAGAGATGAAAACAGACTCGAAAAATGATTTTTTTGAAAGTTTTATTTCATTTAATCTTGTTATTTGCTGAGGAGGGATTTTTGTTTTTTGATTTATTGCAATTATCAATGAGCTTGCACCAAATAATCCTGTAAATAATGGAAGCAGAGGTTCATTTAAGTTTAAATTCAAAGTTGCTATTCCTAAAAAACCTGACATTAAAAAAATAATAAATGCATAAAAAATCTTATTTTTTTGTTTTTCAGTTAAAATCATAAATAATGAAAATAAGATGAGAATAATTGCCATAATTCTAACTATGTACGGATAAACTATTGGGAGAAGAAATAAGAAGATAGGTGTTAAGATTATTGTTATTGGCAGGGCTACTAGACATCCTAATAATGTATAGACTAGTGCATGATGACCATTTCCTTGTAGGAGTAACTTATGTCCTGGAAGGACAGAGAGAAAAGAAGTTTCTTCTGGAGCTCCGAGAAAAATTGAAGGAATATAATCTGTAAATGTATGTGTTATTGTTAATGAAACAACAAAAATAACCGGGGATATTGGAGGAAAGATTGTTAATAGTGTTGGAGATATTGAAAGAAGAAACGCTGCAACAAGATTTATATGAATGCCTGGGAAAAGGCCGGTGGCGGTTCCTATGGTGACCCCGAGGGCTAAAGCGATAATTAATTCAAGTAGCATCTCATTTTCAACCTGATTCTTGATTTTGAGGATATAGTTTTAATTAGATAAAGAAATTATTTGGAGTTTAAATAGATTGTAATGATTTTGTCGTTACTTATTGTCTGTTAAGTAAACCTTAATACTTAACATAAAGATTAGCAGGATAATCTTTAATT
>JAVHOF010000044.1:0-4051 GCA_036169915.1 Candidatus Pacearchaeota archaeon
TTTTACAACTATTTTGTTCATTTTAACACCTGTTTTTGTCTATATTTTTGCAGGTGTTTTTTTAAAAGAAAAAATAACACTAAGACAAATAATCTCAAGCATAGTAATTGTTGTCTGTGTCGTGATTGCAATGCTGATTAAAGGGTGAGGATAGAATAAAATCAACCATAATCCCAATTCATTGTACCATCTCTATCAATTCCAATTAATATTAAATCCATATTTTAAGGGCTAACTTTTTATATTTAGTTTTATATGGTTAGCAGCATCCAAGAAATTTCTTGCGATATAAACTCGCGATCCATATCTTTTTTGAAGTTCCTTAACTTTATTTAGGTCACCTAATTCTTCTGTTTTAAAACTCGATATTAATATTCCTGTTCCATTTGCATTAAGTCCCATTTCTACATCAGAAACCCTGTCTCCAACAAAATATACCTGGCAATCTTCGAGTTTTTTTCCAATACTTTCTGCTGCTTTTCTTAGCATTCCAATACCAGGTTTTAAATCTGGATGTTTATCTCTAACATAATCTTGATTAACAATTCTTCTCTTACTTTTCGCTTTTTCTACATATTTATTGTCAACATATGGGCATGCAAAGTATCCTTTAACAATTGCCCCCTTCTGTCTTAGTCTTTCAATTATAAATTGATTTACTTCATGCATTCTTTTTTCATCAAGCAAATCAAATTCAGATCCTATTAAAGCAACTCCTGACTGATTTGTGATTATGAATAATTTTAAATCTGAGATTTGATTTAATAGTTTTATTCCTTTAATAACTTTGGGAAGAATCTTTACTTGTCTTTTCCAATTTGGAGAACTTCCTAAGAAATAATTCTCATCTTTATTTATTGTTCCATCTCTATCAAGACATACAAGTATTGTCATAGTTTATTGTTATAATTTAAGTTTTATAAATATATTTATAAACCTGGGCTTAGGCAGAATCGAACCGCCTAGTGCTCGGTGTAAACGAGCCCAAGAGGAATTGAACCCCTATTTACTGGGCCGAAACCAGTTGTTCTATCCGTTAAACTATGGGCTCTTAAACTTATAAATAACAGATAGTTTTGGTTAATAAGATTTTGGGTTTTAAAAATCAATTTCTTTTAGCAACAAGTTATTATTTATTGAAAGATTGTTTTGTTGCTAAAAGTCGCCCAAGCTCATTTGTTTTTTATTATCAATCAATTCATTAGTTTTTACATTGAAAACTTCAAAAATGTTTTCAACTGCAGGCAAGATTTGATTTTTTAGATAATACTCTATGTCATATTCTCCTGGTTCATCTGGAAGCTTTGCACGCTCTCTTATAAGAGATTTTGTTTTTCCTGTTTTTGTTTTTTGATGGGGTTCTGGCTCTGATATAAAATATTCTATTAACATGCCTATGTCAACCGGCATTCCTTTTTCCAGCATTTTTTTTGCAATTGCTACATGAGGGCCTTCTGATTTGTATTCACTAATAGACTTTTTTAACTGGGTTCTTATTAAAAGTTCTTTTAGACTTATTTTTCTGTTTTTTATTTTTTTGATTATTTCTTTAACATATTCAAGAGCAAATTTTTCATTTCCTTCTTTGAGAATGTGCTCTAGAACTTTGTTTTGAGTTTCTCTTGCTAAATCACACCAGTCTCTTCTGACTGTTTCGAATCCTCTTATTTTTAGTTTATCTTGTTCATTGATAAGAGCATATTTCTTTTTTGCTCCAAAATCACCTGTTCTTTTTGTAACCCAAATCCCTCTTTTATAGAAATCTTCCAAATCAAGTTCCATTATTCCAGGAAGATTTTTGTTAATGTCTTTTAATAATTCCAATGTTTGTTCTTTTGTGTGTTTGTTTAGTTTAAAAGCTATTGAGTCAGTGTCGCTGTATATAACTTCATAGCTTTTATTGTTAATCAAGCTGATTGTTTTTTTTGTGAAGTCTCTTGAAATTGCAGTTGTTGCTGCACTTGCTTCAGGGCAGTAATATCTTGCTCCAAAAAATCCCTGATAACCATAGGATGCATTTGCAAGAAGCTTAAATGCATTTGAACGTGCTTTTGTTATTGGATTTGGATTTTTATTAAATTCTGATTTATATTGCTTTCTTTTTTCAATTATTTCTTTTAGCATTTCTGAAAAAAATCCAGGCTCTTTTGAAAAATAAAATTTCTTTTTCTCTATTTCAACTTCCAAGGAATTCTTTTGTTTTTTCTCTCCTAAAAATGTTGATTTTGAAAGATTAAATGTTACTATGATTGAAGGCCAGTAGGATGTAAAATCAAAGAAGCAGATATTTTCATATAATCCAGGTTTTGGCTGAAATACAAAAGCTCCTTCATATTTTTCTCTTTCTATCCTTTCTCCTATTTCATCATGAAGAGGGCGTTTTTCAGTTATTTCATTGAATTTTTCTAGATTATGAATGATATAATTTTCAACATGGCTTGACATTCCATCTCTTGAAATATTAAACAAAGGTTCTTGTATTATTCTTGTGAATTCTATTAAATCAGGCCAGGATTTTTCAGCAAGTTTATATGTTAAAACTGAATCCTGTAGATTATATTCAAAGTAATTTTCCCATTCTTCATTGTTGATTTTTGTTGAATGCTTGAATTCCCAATCTTTCTTTTTTTCACCTAAAAGTTCTTTGGCAACATCATTTAGAGAAAGGGTTTCTGACTGAAGATATTGAGAATAATTTATTTTTATGAATTTGAACATATCTATATGTACAATTCCTTTTATTTTTCCAACCATTGTTCTGCCTCTTGAAAAAGATGGCTGGGAATTATCTATTCCTAATTTTAATTTAATATTGTTATGTTCTGCTCTTGCCCTTAGATATGGCAAATCAAATTCATCTGAAAAATAACCTGTTAAAATATCTGGCTTAAATGATTTTATATGCTTTACAAATGCTTCAAGCATTTCTGTTTCATCCTTAAATTTTTCAATATAATCTTTTTTAGAGGACTTTTTCCATGTCAATACTTTTTTGAAATTTTCTCCAACCAAAGAGATAAGAACAATTTCCCCTTTTCCTATCTCAAAATTATCTGATTCAATGTCAAAAGCCAATATTTTTGGCTTAAAATCAAGTTGTTTAATTTCAGATATTTTTTCAGCCTTTAAACAAATGTCAACATCAAGACATGAGTCAATTCCTCCAAATTCTTCTGAATTGTTTAATATTTCTCCTTCTATATTGTACCAAGTCAGGGGCTTAAGCTTTTTTTCTAAGATATATTTTGTTGTGAAATCAAGGTCATACTCTCTTCTTTTATCTATTTCTTTAAAGTCAAGCTGGTCTGCAACTGCATGCGCATCTTTATAGTTAGTTATGAATATCTTAATTGCTTTTATTTTCTTCCCTAAGAAATTTTTTTCATGAACTTCTGTTTTTAGAACTTCTGATGTTCTCTTGTCTTTTTCAATTCTTATTTTTTCTATTTTTTTTCTCATTTCATTTATTTTTTTATCTGATATATTCTCATGCAAAACAGCCCAGAAATAGATATCACATGAATCAATTATACAAACCTGTTTTTCATTATTTGTTCTTCCGGTTATTTTTGCATAGTTCTTTCCATTAAAATCAAAGTAGTCGTAGTCTATTGGAATAAAGTTTAGGGAGGTTTTCATAAATAGGATAGATAAGATTATTATATAAAACTAACTTTAATTTATGTATATATGTGTATATATATATATTTATAAATAAATAGCTTATTATTTTTTTATGAGTCAAGAATTAGAAGAAACACCTTTTGTTATCTGGCCTGAATCTGATGAGGAACATAAATTTGTTCAATTAGAACTGGATTCAAGGCCTTTTTTGAGATTTCAAACTCCTAAAGCTTCAATTCATGCTAGTATTATATGGAACTTTTTAGCTGAATTAAAAATAGATTATAAATCTATAAAAGGTTGCTTGGGGCTTAGTTGCCCTGCTCTTGAAGGAGAAAGATATAAGGTTTTTGGAATGGGAAAAGCAAACATTGATTTGGAAAGAAAAAGAGTTTCTTTTTATGGATCTAGCAGAGATTATGGGATT
>JAVHOF010000045.1:0-4015 GCA_036169915.1 Candidatus Pacearchaeota archaeon
AGCTTTTTCTTTTTACCTTCTCTTTTCTCACCAATCTTTGAAAAAACAAATATGTAAAGGATTTCTAATATTCCAACTGTATTAACTACCAAGAGTACTATAAACCAAATCATTGAATTCTTTTTTGCAGATTTCCACAAAGCAAAGCCTTTCCAAACCAAAGCCCAGATAGAAATAAAAATCATTATTGTAAGCAAAGCTCCTATAGGTATTCCAAGATAACCTGCAATCTTAACATAAGATGGATCTGCTTGTGTTATCTGACTTGAAAATGCACTCCAAAACTCTGATGCCATTATTATTTTTCACCTTTTAATATATCTAATTAAATTAAAATTAGTTTATAAATGTTTTTATCTTATTTTAATTCTAAAAAATAATCTTCTTATCACTCATTTTTATCGTCATAAAAAAAATTGTATTTTCTGCATCACAGAAATATTTAAATACTATTTATTTCTAAAAAAGAATGTTAACTACAATTCATTGTGGTGTCTTACAAAAGGATATACAACAGGTTGTAGGATAGGAAAAAGAGATGAGATGCATATTTTGCGGCTCTGAAACACATGTTACAGATAAACGAGAGTCTCCAGAAGGGACAAGAAGGAGACGCGAGTGTCTCAAATGCAAAAAAAGATTCACAACATATGAAAAACCTGAAAAAAAGGATATTCTTATTGTGAAAAAAGACGGCAGAAGAGAGGCTTTCAATAGGGAAAAAATAAAAAATGGAATGATGAAAGCCTGTGAAAAAAGGCCCATACCTATAGATAAAATAGAAAAAATAATAGAAGAGATTGAAGAAAAATTAAGAAAAAATAAAGAAGTAAAAAGTGAGGTTATAGGAAAATTGATAATGCAGAAACTGAAAAAATTAGATGATGTTGCATACATAAGGTTTGCAAGTGTTTATATGAATTTTAATGATATAAAAGATTTTAAACGAGCTGTGAAGGAGGTTGATTAAAATGACTGAAAAAAATGGATTAAGAATTGAACCATATTTTGCTATCCCATATGGAAATGTTTATGATGATGAAAAAGGTTTGATAAAATATGCTCCAAGACTCGTTGAGATCAAAGATGATGATGGCAATGTTATTGAAAAAGTTGAAGATGCTGTTTTCCCAAATGATTGGAGCAAACTTTCTGCTGATACTGTTGCAACAAAATATTTTAGAAAAGCAGGTGTTCCTGATACTGGCAGAGAAAAAGATATAAGGCAGTTAATAAGAAGAGTTGGAAGAACATTAGGAGACTGGGGTATTGAACAAGAATATTTCGATTTAAACAGTGCAAGAACTTTAGAAGAGGAAATCGCTGCTTTAACAATTGGACAATATGGTGCATTTAATTCTCCTGTTTGGTTTAATCTTGGTCTTCATTATTATAAAGAAGGATTAAAAGGAGAAGAATTAACAGGAGAAAGTTACACATTTGATTACAAATTAGGTAAAATTAAAAAAACAGAAGAATTTCTTGGACAGGCAGCAGCTTGTTTTATTTCATCCCCTAATGATTCTATTAAAGATATGATACAAGTCGGAGCAGTAATAAGCTCTGAAATCTTTAGAAGAGGTTCTGGAATTGGAGGAAATTGGTCTAAAGTAAGAAGTGCTGGAGAACCAATTTCAGGAGGAGGAATAGCATCAGGAGCAAAAAGATTTATGGATGTTCAAGATGCTGTTGCAAGAGTAATTAAATCAGGTGGAAAAACAAGAAGAGCTGCAACAATGCAGGGGATTGATGTTTGGCATCCTGATATGATGGATATAATCAAAGATAAATATACAGAAGAACAAAAAGCAAGAATATTAGTTGAAGCAGGTTCTCCAAGCAACTGGGAAAGCCATACATTCCAAAATTTACGAGGACAAAATGTTAATATTTCTGTAAGAATTGATGATGCTTTTTGGAAAGCATATGAAAATAATGAACCTTATCCAATAAGATATGTAAAAGATGGCTCTGTAAAAGAAATGGTACCTGCTAGGAAACTTGCAAAAATAATTGCTTATTGTGCGCATGGCTGCGGTGATCCTGGAATACAAAATGATACTATAATAAATTCATGGAACACTTGTCCAAACTCAGGAACAATTGATGCAAGCAATCCATGTTCTGAATATATGTTTTTAAATAATTCTGCATGTAATCTTGCTTCTTTAAATTTACTCAGGTTCAGAAGACAAGATGGCTCACTTGATTTAGAATCGCTGACAAGAGCCACTGACTTATATATAACAAGCCAGGATATTTTAGTTTCACATGCTTCTTATCCAACAGAAGAAATAGCAACTAACAGTCATATTTTCAGACCTCTTGGTTTTGGATTTGCAAATTTAGGAGCATATATCATGTCTTTAGGATTACCTTACGATTCAGATGAAGCAAGAGATTTTTCAGCTGCTGTTTCTTCATTTGTAACAGCAGAATCTGCACTTCAATCAACAAGATTAGCAGAAGTTCTTGGAACTTTCCAAGAATATGAAAAAAATAAAGAACCTATGCTGGAAGTTATGAGCAGACATAGAAAGTATGCAAAAAAATTAAGAACTGAAAATGGTTTGGAAGAATTAGTTCAATCAACAAATAGAAAATGGGATAAAGTTTTAGAAAGAGGGAAAAGATATGGGTTTAGAAATGCCCAGCTTACTCTTCTTGCTCCTACTGGAACAATTGGATTTATGATGGATTGTGATACAACTGGCTGTGAACCTGAATATTTATTAATTAAACATAAAGAATTAGCAGGAGGTGGTTCAATGGTTATTGTAAATCAGACAGTTCCATTAGCATTAAGAACTTTAGGATATGATGAAGATAAAGTTAAAAAAATAGTTGAATATATCAATACAGACATGGATGGCGAAGGAAAAGTTAAAAGAAGTACTGTTGAAGGATGTCCTGATTTAAAAGAGGAACATCTTCCTGTTTTTGATTGTTCAATTTGTCCACCTTATGGAGCAAGATCAATATCACCAATAGCACATATTAAAATGCTTGGGGCTATTCAGCCGCATATTTCTGGAGCAATTTCAAAAACTATCAATTGTTCTAATGACACAACTGTTGAAGAAATTGAAGAATTATTTTATCAAGGATGGAAATATGGTGTTAAAGCACTTGCAATTTATAGGGACGGAAGCAAGGCTTCTCAACCACTTAAAACAAGAAAAGCTAGCAAATTAGAAATTTTAACAAGAGGAAAAAGAGAGCCATTACCAAAAGAAAGAGAAGCTATTATAAGAAAAGTCAAGGTAGGTGGAATTAATTTATTTATTACAATGGGAGAATATAGAGATGGAAGATTAGGAGAATTATTTATTGAATCACTTGAAAGAGGAACAGAAGTTAATAGATTACTAAATGAAAATGCTATTCAGTTTTCAGAAAAAATTCAATATGGTGTTCCATTGAGAGAAGCTTTAGAAATTTTTCAAAAAGCAGGAAGCTCACAGATTGCAGGAGTAACTGATCATGAATTTATAAGGATAGCAAAAGGACCTGAAGGATTTATATATAATCTCTTATCTGCTCATTATTTAGGAGATCTAAGTTTCTTGCTTAGTGAAGAAGGGGCTGATAAAATTGAAATGAGGCCTCTTCCATTTGAATTAAGAGCTTATCAAAGAGTTCCAAAATTACATTTGTTGCCAACTGTTGCTGGTGAGAAAATGTATCCAGGAGTTCCAAGTTTAGAAGAAACTATTCAAGAAATTTCAAAAACTAATTTTTGGTGTGATGAAAGTTTAGACACAAGGCAAACAATTGAAAAAATAAAAAGAACAAGAACTTGGAAAAAAGATGATGAATTAAAGGAATTTAAAGGTAGAATAACTGGAAGAACCTGTGCAAAAGGGCATCTAATGATAATTGATGGCAAGTGTTTCAAATGTCCTATCTGCTTAATTACAGAAGGTTGTGGTGGAAATTGATAAACCTGATAAATGATTAGATTCAAAGAAAGGTTTATTAAGCATCTATTTCTAAATTTTTTAATGATAAAGAC
>JAVHOF010000046.1:0-3984 GCA_036169915.1 Candidatus Pacearchaeota archaeon
AAACCCAAAGTGACGACCATATCCTAAAGGATATGGTTTTCAATTTTGCACATAAAAACAATAACTTGTTGTCTAATATTAACAATTTCTCCTGCTTCTCATTCGCCTTTTAATCTCCGATACTCAAATCTAAGTCCTGAAATGCATTATAGATATAAAAACCCTGCAACACACTATAAATACAATATTTAATTCTAAAAAGGAATTTCAAAAACAGAAGAATTCTCAATACTAATTTTTCCAATTAAATAAGGATAATAAATATCATAATAATCAATTTCACTATCATTAGTAAATATTATAGTGAAGTTTTGTCCTCCAATAAGATTTTTTGAATCAAACTTATCTCCTGTCTTTGAAACAACTCTGTGAGGAATAATATCCTGATTTTTCCATACAACCATGTCTCCTTTCTTTATTTCAAGAGTTGGAGGAAAAAATCCTGTTCTTGTAATATCAATATTATAAATATTATACAAATCCAAAGCAGAAATATTTGATTTAATGCTCTTATTTGTAAGAACTAATTGATTATACACCTTAACTATAACAAAAAAAGCAACAACTGCAATTATAATTAAAAATAAAGTGATGAATATAATCCATGTCCTGGGCTTTTCCTCTTCAGCTTTTTTCTCGCTTTCAGATGTCTCCATCTTTAATAATAAGCAATAAGAGTTTTTAAAGGTTTGTTGAATGGAGAAGAGAAATAAATTGTTATTTATATTTATCAAAAGTAGATTGTTCCCATCCAATCCAGTTATGTATACTATTACCTTTACTATCAAAAATTTCTGTATAAGGGTATGCTCCAGAGCTTCCACCTGAAACTGTTATATATTTAATTTTACTATTTTCAGCATAATTTGCAGCAACAGTACACCAAGGACAACCCTCAGTTTCATGTATAACTGCAATATACTCCCCCCCTAATGGAGCAGAACTAGCATATTTATTCTTAAGCTGATCAAAATAAGGATTATTATTCCAATTTGTATCCCAAATATTACTAGTTTTACTAACAACAGTATTCTCATCAGGAAGAGGAATAGTTGTATCTGCCATCACAACATCTTTTTCATCTTTATCATTAATATAAAATTTAGACATTAATTCCTCAAAAGATTCTCCAAGATCAGTACTTTCAACTTCTATTTTTTTAATTTCTTCTTTAGCATCTCCAACAGCCTTTTCAACATCAGGTGAAATAGGAGTTTTAGATTCTTCAACAGGAACATTTTGTTCAACAACTGGAGATTCTTCATCTTTTGGATTAACAGATACGCTTCTAGTTCCCTGAGAAGGAACATCAATTTCAGCAACACCCTGAGCAGCATCTTCTGGAGATTTAACCACATAATAAACAAAACCTTGACTAGAATCTTCAACTTGTTTTAAAGTAGACATAACAGAAGTTTGATCAATATTTTTATATGTAAAACTCAGGCCTTCATCAAGAGCAAAACTTGCATATTCTTCCAAATTCTTTCCACTAAAATGTAATGTTGCTGAATTAGCTATTTCATTTCCTATTTTATCAAATTTAAGCCTAAAAATAGGAATGTTTTCTTTATCTTTATACGCAGGATCAGGATAAGCTCCAGTAGAATCAAAAATTCCTTCATCAGTATCATAAATTACTAATCCAAACCCAGGTCCAGAAACATCTCCTCTTAAATTAAATACTCCTGGAATAACTGGTTTTACAAAGCCCCATGGACCATTCTCTTTACCACCAGGACCATTAGGATTAGGTTTAAAAGTAAAGTCTCCAACAACTACATTTATTTTATCACCCCACATATGAATTCCATCTTTAAACCCTTCAGATGGAATACCAATCATAACAGACTGTCCTTTACCGCTATTGAAGTCTATAATAGGATTTTCCATACCTTTACTAGTATATCCTAAAACTTCTATTTTTCCAGTAGGCTCTCCATTAACATAAACATCTTTCTGAATATAACCTTTTGAAAGAATAAGGACATTTGAATTTTTATGATCATCATACTGTATTCCTTGATCAGTCAAAGATATTAAATCAAAATTTTCAGTAACTGTTGAAACAGAAATTTGAAATTCGTTTCCCTTAGAATCTTTAACAATAACAATTTTGCCACCCTGATCTGTTTTTATTGACTTAACATTTTCAAAACCTTTTAATTTAAGATTTTTATCAGCACTTAATGAATTTTTTTTAATTAAATTACTCATAAAAGAATTCAAATTTTTAGAATCAATAGCCTGGATTACTTCATCATTTATACTAACACTATTATATAAGCTAACCTGGGTATTTACACTTAAAGAATTAACTAATTTTTTCCTTAAGTTTTTATCACTAATTTTATCCCAAGTTTCCTTCATATCAGCTCCTTTTTCAATTCCAGAAAACCAACTAATAAACCCTGAATCAAGAGGGGATTTAGATAAATAATTAGAAGGATCAGATTTATATTTTTCTATATCTTGTGCTGTAGGAGTCTGGGCTATTATAAAGATTAAAAAAACAAATAATAAAGCAGTTGATGTAAATAATAAAATCAAATTTTTCTTCATCATTCTCCACCACCCAAATTAACTGGCGCCAAAGGTGCCACTCCACTATCTTTCAATACCAAAAGTTCTCTTTGTTTGTATTTATTTAAAAATTCAAATGAATATGGTGTTGAAGATGTATAATTCTCTGAAATTATTACCAATGTATTATATCTTGAAATATCAATAAAATTAACATAAAGCTTTTTTTCAATTGCCATTTTTCCAATACAAGAAATACACATCATCCTGTCATCTTTCTTATTAGAATCTATAATATATTTTGCAACTTCCAAAATATCATATAAAGAAGAATTATATGAAACAAGCAAATCCTTAAACTGAACAATTATAGAATTTCCTTGCTTTGAAACAGATATTGGCATATCAACAATAAATGAAACTTTTCCCTTGTCTATTGTAGTTTTTGTTTTTGGTTTTGAATATTTTAATTCAATATCTGAAATCTTTATTTTATCAATACAAGATACAATATTTTCATTAATAGAATCTGAAATTTCTTTTTCAACAGTAAACTTGTCAGGCATTAAAAAATTTCCTTGTTCATAATAATAAGGAATAAAAGTCCATCCCAAATCAAGAGCTTTTTCAGGTTTTTTATTAAATCCTCCTTGAATTCCAATCATTTCAAGTGAATCTTTTGTTGTATCATCAAGACAAGTGATAAGAGAACTTTGCAAGCTATCCATCTCAGGCTTTATTTCATTTCCTGAAAAAAAATCTTTATTTTCCTGCGTCTGATTACTTTTTTTAACAAAATAAAAACTTCCAATACCTGCTGCAACAAGAACAATAGCAATAATAACAAATATACTGATTTGTGCCTTTTGCACTTTTCTTCCACCTATCCTCTTTTTCATATAATTATTACAAAAACATAGTTTAAATATTTTTATGCATCTCATAAATTTTTGAAAACAAAAAATGATTATTTTATCATACAAACATTTAAATATGTCAAACATTACTATTACATTACAATGGTAATGGATACATTACAGATAAGGATGAATAAAGAATTATTAAAAAGAATAGATTCTTTAGTTAAAACCGGAGTTTATTCTAATAGGTCTGATGTAATAAGAGATTCTGTTAGAAGATTTGTCTGGGAAAAAGAAGTTGGAATCTTACAAAATAAAGGAAAATCTATAGATAAAATAAGAGAGATAAGAAAAAAATTATCTGAAGAACCAATAGATATAGATAAAATTAACAATTTTGGAAAATTATAAAATTTCTTCTGGTTTTTTTGCTATAACAAAATTCTCTTTTGCTAAATTAATTAATAATTTATCCCTTGTTACTAATATAGAATTAGTTTGTTTAGCAAGGAGCATATGTATGATATCATAAAAATTTATTTAATATTTTCCATATAATATATTTCTTTCATGTAGTAAATATCTTATGCCCTCGCCGAGA